>CAZGQY010000019.1:0-36316 GCA_964528035.1 uncultured Methylococcaceae bacterium
ATTTTCATATCAAATCTAAAACACCGGGCTTGTCCAACAAACCGTTCATATCGCGGCTGCGCGCGATATAACTTTATTCGTTATGTGCTTGCGACATACTTGATTAAAAACCTTCGCGCAAGAGACCTAACATTTTCAAACGCAATAATTAACTTTATATTCTTACAAAATATGGTAGCACTACCAATACAACGCCTGCAGCTACAAGCACGTATATATTTGAAATAAAATATGGAAATATAAATAGGGTCATACCAACAAAAAGCGGAACTACTGCTTTTTGTTTTTTACCATACGTAAAGAATCCAAGTCCAATTGCCCCAAATAGCATTCCCCAAATAAGTAATGACGTATCTTCCATTTTAACTTTTACCGATTATTTTTGTTGGCAAATAACGCCGCCAGCAGGGGGGACAAAACCAGAGCGAAGCGGCGGTTTTGGCATCCCTCTGGCTGGCCTTGTTATGAGTTTGATATGGCACGGAACTTAATTCAACATTTTTTTTGCAATGATAAAGACTTCGATATTCTGTGGCCCATAATGCCATTGCCTTTCTATAGAGAATCCAGCATTCTTTATTTCAGTGGTTAATTCAGCTTCGCTGAACATAAATACGTCTGGCATTATCCATAGCGGTTTTAATATAGGAACCAATATTTTTAGAAATCGAAAGTACGAGTTTCCTAGACAACCAGTACTGCTTACAAATATACCTCCAGACTTAAGAATTCTTGCTACTTCAGCGATCAGTTCGGTTCTATTTGGTACAAGATGAATTACATTTAGTCCTAACACTGCGTCGAGACTGGAAAAATCAGCTTTGAACTCTTCTAGGGTGCCGCGATTAAACGTAAGATTGCTTATCCCTGCTGCTTCTGCCTTTGAACGACCAATTTCAATCATTTTTTCAGATACATCTATTGCCTCTATTTTTTTTACATACGGCGAATGATGAATTGCAGTTGTCCCAGTTCCACAACCAAACTCCAATACGTGCATATCCTGGGCTAGAAACTCCTGTGTTTCAGAAAGCTTCTGTTTATATCTTTCTTCATCAGGCACTGCTTTTTTTGAATACTTTTCCGCAGTTTTATCCCAGAATTTGTCCGATTTGTTCATGCTTTATCCAGTTTTACTATTGTCGAATTTAGACCGTTGGTTCGATGTGTATGACTCATAACGACCCGCATAACTGGAAAAATAAAGCTAGTGAGGAACGAACGTAGCTTTATTTTTTCCATGTTGATGCGTTGGTTATGTTTTATATACCTCAGCCTTCGAGAAGCTCTTTCGATAAATATTCAATTCGCACATCCATTTGTTTCCTAAAAACTTCTCTAAATTCGCTAGATGAAATAATAAATCTATTAAGCAATTCTGGCATTTTTGTTTTATCTGGACCATCAATTAATTGCATTGTTATTACAGCATCAACAGATTCGACTTTAGAAAGTTCAGCATCAATTTTCTCTTGAACACTTTCATTAAAAAGATATCGGATTTTTTTGTAGGACTCATAGTAAACACTATATTCGTCTTTTTTTTCTACATTATACTGCATCACTGCTTTTGGATTTTTTGTTTGAAGTGCCTCAATCGCGGTGGATAAGTCAACACTCCCAGGTAATTCTTCACGAACCTGAATGAGTATATCTAAAGCTTTTTCCCTGAAAGCAAGGGATGTTTTTAAACGTTCCAGTATTTCGTCGTACTCAGCCTTAATTGACTGTTTAATCCTTTCTGCAAACCAATTCTTCATTAACCAGATGACAATTGCTCCACCAATACCACCACTAATCAATGAAAGAATATATTCCATAATGACTCCTTAAAACATAACAAATCATTATCCAGACCTGCATATCTTGCCCGTAAACCTGACGAAGATCCAAAAGAAGCGCTGAATCCTTGTAATACTAAACGAGATAACATACTTTCTGGACTTGATAGATAGATCTGGATAGTCTGCAACGCCTAACTCCCTGTTGATTTATTACAGTCTTTCGACAAATTCGCTCAGTATAACAACCCTTAAAAAAGATCAAGATCCGGCAATTCAAACGGCACCCGGGATTGAATCAGTATCTGTGTACTGGATGGAACGTTGTAATAGAACACAGTGAAGGCGCCTGCCAGAAGGATGAGACTAAAGATTAAAGATCCGATAGAGAACTTTGTGACTCCACGCATCAGCTGCCATAGCCCCGCGAACAACAAAAAACCGCCGCACATGGACCACCACATCAATTCTTCATCTGAGAGTTCATCACCCAGAAGATAGAGATAAATTGCTGTGGTTACTGTATATATAACGAAGGAGCTGAAACAGCCCCAACCTCCGGCGTCGTAAGAATCGGCGACATTTGCTTCCTCGATTGCCGGAAGCTCCGAAACTACCGAATTAATTGTTTGCTTTTCATTATCTTCGATTTTTCCGCGCAGCTCCAGTAAATCGACGATTCCGAAGAAGCGACCCAATTCATCCCGCACGCGCTCGGCGTCTCGTGCAAAATCAGTATGCTGACGGTGGGACATTTCAAAATAGTCGCCTTTGTGGTCAATCAGTATCACCAGTCGATTCTGGTGAAAACTGGCAAAAGTTTGCCTCGCTTCAAACAGAGCGGATACTTTAGCCAGTCGTTTCAAAAACCAGGAACTTGCAAGCTCTGTTCCCGAACAACCGGGGGTACCAAAAACCTCGAAACCAGAATCTGAACTCAGTTCGCTAAGAGTCTGGTCAAGTCGAAATCTTCCATTCATATCGCTGCCTCGACTCCGAATCAAGGTAACGCCGGTAAATTCTTCGTCCAGTTCCAGATCGATCATCAACCCTTTAAAAACTTTGATTAACTGGCTGTGATCCGATCCCGCCGACGATTCCTCGTCTTTAAGACTCAGTTCGGCGAATTTAATTGGCACGCCACGATAAACACCTTCGATCTGATCTTCGCTATAGACCTTACTAAAAGGTGGCACCAGCATCCAATCAAGGTATTGGTCAGGATCGAGATTGGGTTCGGAGCGATACTGCAAATCGCCGAAAAATGGAACGATGCGGGACATAATCTGATCTTTAAGGCGTAAATTATGAACCCCCGCAGGCAACCAGGCCCACACACCCAGACCAATTCCGCTGATTACCCCGAAAACAGCAATGAACCACCAGGACTCGTCGACAGGACGAGCCAGATACTCAAACAAAGCCAACGCACCCAGCCATGATGCCAGCGCAGTAACAATTCGAAGTTTATGTTCCCTTACTGCTTTACGGCGAAGATCTTCGAACCGTTGTTCCAGCGGTTTGAGATTTTGACTGTAGTAACGTCGAAACGCCACGTCTTTATCTGCCAGTGTAGGTTTTCTCGGTTTCATTCTAGCTTTCTCCTAATGGATTCAAGACCAGATAACCAAAATTTTCGCTGGTATCTCTAGTAATCCTTCAACTAATACTGACAGTTATCCCTCGCTGCAAAAACAGGTATATTTTTAAATAAAGAGATTACTGTCAACCCAACATGCAAAAGAACAATCCAGGAGCAATCGAAAGATAGTTACAACCCCGAGCCACTTGCCACACGAACCACCGTCTCGGTATCTGCTTCGGTAATATTGTCGTTACTCAGTAGTGGGCTTTTATTCAAATCCCCACCCTTCTTCAAAAGACTCAACTGAGACTCGATCTGTTCTCTGACGACATGCCTAAAGTCGACATGATGCTCGTAATGTGCGCATAAAATCAGATAGTGTCGCAAAACCGCAGTATTCCAAAATAATATACTCAAGGAATGATGCCAAAATTTCCAACGGGTTTTTCGCAAGATACCCTGCCGGACAATAATCGCTAACAATATTCTAATCTCACCCAGTTCGGGAACCACCCATCCACTCATAGAACGCGTTTTAACCGGTGGTCCGAGTTTCTGGAAACAGCGAAACACGCGATCCATATAGCGACTTTCATCGTAGGCTGACATAAACGCCTCGACAAATTCCTCGGCAATTTCCTCGACTGGCCGCTGGGTAATGAAATTGGTCAGTGTGGTCTGGTTAATATCGCCGCCGCCATGATGCAAACGACCTTCTTTTTCCAGACGATCCCACAGGCCGGTATTAGGCAGTACCTGCAGCATGCTAATCACCGGAGTCGGAATCGCTGTACGTTCGACAAAATCAGTAATGCGTTTACCAGCGCCTGGTTTCTCGCCGTCAAAGCCCAAAATAAATCCACCCATCGGTCGCAATCCAGCATGAATAATGGTATCCACTGCATCGACCAGGGAATTTCGAGCATTCTGATACTTCTTGGTCAATTTCAGACTGTCTTCGTCTGGTGTCTCTATTCCAAGAAACACAGTTTCGAAATTGCAGGCCACCATCAACGCCATCAAATCCTTATCTTGCGCCAAATCCACAGACGCCTCGGTCATAAAGGAAAATGGGTAATCATGCGCCTCTTGCCATTGCTTAAGCTCCTTCAACATTCCCTTGGCGTTCTTTTTATTGCCGATGAAATTATCATCCACCATGAACACGCATCGCCGCCATCCATATTCATAAAGCTTATCCAGTTCGGCAGTCATCTGTTGAGGGGATTTGGTACGCGGCCGACGGCCGTAGAGAGTAATAATGTCGCAAAATTCGCAAAGAAATGGACAGCCACGTGAATACTGCACCGACATCGAATCATAAGCATCAAAGTCATACAAATCGAAACGTGGAATCGGCGTTTCCGTGACATCAGGTTTTTCCCCATCGGATCGAAACACACCGCGGGTCTCACCACGTTTCAAGGCTTCCAGAAATAACGGGATTGTGATCTCACCTTCGTCCAAAACCAGAAAATCGGCCCCTGCCTCGTGCATATCTTCAGGTACAGAGGTAGCGTAAGGACCCCCAACAACAACAGTTTTACCTCGTTGTTTCGCGGCTGCGATTTGCTCAAATAGATCCTGTTTCTGAACGACCATAGCTGAACAGAAAATAATTTCGGCCCATTGCCATTCGTCCTCTGTAACCGGCCGAATATTGCGATCAACCAGCTTGAAATCCCAGCTGTCTGGAAACAACGCAGCAACCGTTGCCAGACCCAACGGCGGCAGTGTTACCTTACGCCCTACAAGTTTGAGAACACTTTCAAAAGACCAGAATGTTTTTGGAAATGTCGGATAGATGAGTAAGCATCGCATGTATTTCGGCTCCTATTTTTTTCATTTTTTTACACCGCCAAACCACTGGCTCCAAGTAGCTGAAACCCTTTAGTTATTCCATCAAGCCCACTCTCGCGATGAACACTCACTTCGAACATCACCCTAGCGCTCAATTCTATGGGCATTTGATCTGGCGTCAAAAGTAAAACCACCAACTTCTTCCCCTTGCCCACCGTTCAATATTAATGTGCCACGTAGAAACTCTCGACCAATTTATGCGTTATTTCTACATATTGCAGATACGATCTGTCAGAATCATCATAACGACAGCACCGGAAATAAAACAGATTGTATTTCTACAGGAAAGCATTGTCTAAACAAATCGCTAACTGTTTCATATCCTCCCTAGACGAAATGCACATAAACACGGCAAATTACATTACCGCCCACAGATCACTACAAACATAATAACTCCAGAAATTTCTGAATTGCGATTTTTGGGAATCAGGTCTTCTCCATAACCAACAATTTATTATTCGCCGGCATTTCTATACTTTCCAATAGTTTGATCCCCACGTCATCTGCCAGTGAAGTCACGGCTTCCTGGTCACGAATCGCACTCATGGAATCTCTTTGTTTCAGCCAAACATCAAAACGGGCATTACTGTCACTGGTATAATTCCCTCCGACGTTGAATGGACCGTAGCAACAAAACTTTGCACCTGTTTGCATGACTTTAGCTAAGGTCTGAATGAATATGTGAACACTCTGCCAACTCATGATGTGCAAAGTATTTGCAGTAAAGACCGCATCAACTTTTGAGACAGGCCAAGGTTTGTCATTGATGTCCAGAATTAAAGAGGATTTTATGTTTTCGAGTCCCGCTTCATTAATCCAACTATTTATACCCGCTAAATTTATTGCAAGATCTGAAGGTTGCCATAAAACATGAGGCATGTGCCTGGCAAAATAAACCGCATGTTGGCCTGTTCCACTACCAATTTCCAGTACTTCGCAGGGCGTGTTAAACACCCGTTTCAGAACTGAAAGTATGGGAGCCTTATTGTTTTCACAAGCCTGTGAGAAGGGTTTATTCATTTCTAAGCGATTATAATTGGCGGTGCGAGCAATAATCCAGCACCAGTAATAGTTACAAATGATAACAGTAACCCTGATCAACAGCATTAATGATATTTCCTGTGAAGCCTGGAACGATATTACTGGTTTTGACTACCCATTCATTCGTTATGAATTTCTATCCGCGCTGGAAAACAGCACTTGTGTCAGTGAAAAGACAGGATGGACACCACAGCATTGCCTGGTCTATAACAAAAATGAATTGATCGCACTCATGCCGTTGTACAAAAAAACACATTCGCAGGGCGAATATGTATTTGATTTCGAATGGGCACGCGCTTACCAGGCACATGGCTTGTCCTATTACCCCAAGTGGCTAACAGCGATTCCTTTTACGCCCTGTGAAGGTGAAAGAGTGTTGGTTAAAGCCGGCACAGTCAAGAAAACCGTTTTAAAATCGATTCTGGAATTTATCGCCACAAGTGAAGAATCGGAAAACATATCGACATGGCATTGCCTGTTCCCAACAAAAGCAGAAACCGAGCTATTGGAATCTTCGAACATGGCGATAAGGCTAGGTGTCCAATTTCGATGGACGAATAAAAACTTCCGGGATTTTAAAGATTACCTGGATACCTTTAATTCAAAAAAACGTAAAACTATACTGCGGGAAAGGCGTTACATTCGGGATCAGGGAATTGTTCTGCAAAAAATTCACGGTAGAAATATTACCGAAGAACAGTTGAACGTATTTTTCCAATTCTATCAGTTAACGTATTTCAAACGCGGCAACCCACCTTATCTGAACCTGGCATTTTTCAAACAGATCACAGAAACGATGCCTGACCAGTTGTTGTTAATTTTGGCGGTTAAAGACAAAACCTATGTAGGCGCTGCATTTAGCCTGTTGGGCAAAGACAGTTTTTATGGTCGTTACTGGGGGTGTTATGAGGAATATCACAGTCTGCACTTCGAAGCCTGTTATTATCAGGGTCTGGAATATTGTATTGATCACCAGTTAAAGCGATTTGATTCAGGCGCTCAGGGTGAACATAAAATAGCAAGAGGCTTTGAACCTGTTATTACCTATTCTGCACACTGGATTTCTCATCCTGAATTTTCTGCGGCAATCAGAAAATTCACCCAAAAAGAAGCACGGTTCATAGAAAAGTATCGCACCCAGGCAGCGGAGTTATTACCTTTTAAAAAAAACGAATAGAAAAACGGACGGTTACTTTTCTCCTGTTTATTGACTCACTTCTCCAATCAATAGACCTTCATAATCGCAAATAACACCTGGTAATCGAAGGGATCGGGTTGTGTCACCGGGACATTGACAGAACCCAGTAAATACCAATCATCGCCAACATGAGTCCTGAAACCGGGTGCCAATGAAACCGTCGTTGTACTACTGGCCCCTCGGTTATCAATGGCCTGAGTTAAATTGGTTGCTAAATACCAGACCATATCCCCAAATGGTGTCATGTCGTGAGGTGTAAAGTAATAACCGACAGCCAGATTGGCGTCAAAAGTTGAACGTGCACCCGCCTGGTATATCTGACCCGTATAAGGAATTGTAAAACCCGCCCCACCTCTTATTACCAGACCTTGCCACCAGTTAGCCCAAAACTGGTATTGTGGAATTATCGAAGCCACACCATTTCCAGTAGAGCTGCTCCCGGTAGGTGTTCTGAATGCAAGGTTAAAGGTTTGTGTCACATTTTTCGTTTCGGACAGCATAAAACGACCCTGCACACGAACATCACCCAGATCGGTTCGACCATTAGCAGAACTAACTGGAATTTCGGTCTGCAAATTAAACCGCTGGTTAAAGGGTGTGAAACTCACCAGATTGCCCGAATATGCGTCTCTATTGTTGTCATGTTGCCATCCAAACACACCCAGACTCAAACGATAAAATACACCTTCGAACGCATTTAACCAACCCTGCCTGGGTGCACCCCCTCCACCAGTGGGTGGGCTAACCCAGGGCTTGTCCCAACCGGTTGAGAATAAATCACTGATTGACAATTCCTGCCACCGGTCTGGATTTGCGTACACATCACCGAATATGGATTCACTAATAATTTCACCAGTGCTGTATTCAATAATCGGTGCAATTGTTGAATCACCTTCTGATAAAACTGGACTCGAAAAACAGACTGAAAAAAGAAAAACCACGGCTACTGGATAGCTTTGGTGACCGACCAGCCGATGTAATATTTTCATAATTTTCTCCCTTTAACTATCCATTAAATAGAGATAATGCCAAAATCCACTTTTCTACAGAAGGCTCTCTATTTTTAATAAACCTTCGCGGTAAAGACTACACCCATCCTGCCAGATTAGATAATAATTTCTTCCACTTCACTGTATCCTGGATTCAGATCAAAAAACATCTATTTACACCCAGTATTCGAAATCACTGACGTCTGTTGCAACGCCGATGCAGTATCTTCTGCAAACTGGATAACTAATCGCTGCAAGGAACGATTCAAAGTTCGTACAACTTCGTCCATATCCAGCTTAGATTTCAAATCTGCTCCAGATGAAACAGAGACCTGGTCCCGATAGCATTGCAGAAAGATCACTTGTCTTGTTGTAGTGCTGCTGATACTCAATTCCATCTCAATAATCACATCCGATAGATCCTCTGAATATAAATGCTCCAACCTGAGTAAGCTCCCGGTAATAATCCAATCAGCCGTCGCCCGCTGTGCTGGTGTGATCACATAGTCGCCAATGTGCTGGTTACGCAGGATCCGGACGATCGCATCCTGTATCATCCTTGTCGGTGTTTCAGACCAAAGATTGTAACGATATCGCTTCAACTGCAATGAGCTCTCTGAATCACGAAAAATAATTGGACGATCACTGATAAAACCAGAAGACTGGGGACGAGTAACTAAAATGGTGCCAGGAATCGTGTGTTTCACCTGATTCACATCCAAATCAGGACTCAACCTGTAAAACGCGTATTGCGGTGCCGGAGAACAGCCAGCGAATAATATTGCACTCAATATAAATTGCCCCAATCCAGACGAAGTCTTTGTCATTGCTGGTCTCCGGCAGGATCATTTGGCTTTTTCCTAAACAAAGTGGGAACCGGACTGTTTCTAAAATCGGCGGACACTTCTTTCAGGTTTCGACTGGTTTCATCAAGATTATTTAATATTGGTGTCATTGAATTCGCCAGTTCCTGCAAAATATAACCCGTGTCAGTTAGCGACTGATCGACTTTTGGCCGGTTATCTCGGACCAAAGTATTTAATTGTTTGGATAACTGACTAAATTCTTTGATGGTTTTTTCAATTTCACGGCTGCGTTTAGTCAAAGTGGCTGTTATACCGTGAATATTATCGGCAGTGGACTCGGCTGAATCGATTATTTTTTGTATCTGTGCCGGTTTTACGGCTTTCACCAAACTATTAATATTTTCCATCGTGTCGTTAATATTTTTTACGATACCGTCGGTCGACTGCCGCCCATCAGCAATCGATTCGGCTCCACCGGTCATCGCCTTTTCCAATTCTTTAACCTGAGCTTTCACACTCACCAGAATTTCGGTAATTTCGGACATAACACCTTTTTCGATAGCACAATTGAATCGCCCCTCAATTTTCGCTATAGGCTCGTCATGCAAAACCAATTTGAGAACATTTCCCTGCAACATTCCGGCCGATCCAATCACAAAAGTATTTTTCTCAGAAATATCCCAACGACTATCGATACGCAAACTGATGACAAAGGGAGGTGCTAACCTTCCATCTTTATGCGTTGGTTGAATATCGATCACTTTTCCAATCGGGTAATTTTCCTGTAATACCTGAGCACCTGCTTCAATCCCCCCGGATACATTACACTGTGTTTCAACAACCCGGGTATTTCCTGAATATTCCGACAAAATCACCATGAATATTACTAGCACCAACACCATTACCAGTACAAATATTCCAGTCACCAATAAATCTCGTCGCATGCGTTTCCCCACACGCTGACCCGGAGCTCCAATTTCCGGCGGAGAATAAAATCGTTCTATTCCGCTCATAATCGACCTTTCAACGCATAACGCAAGTTCATATCATCCTCGCTGATTTCAGCCAAATTGTCATTTTTCCCAATAAATATCAGTCTTCCATGATCCAACACCGCAATTCGCTCAGCCATGGACAGTGCCCCAGCAGTCTGGTGCGTGGTAAATATCAGCGTCATATTGGCTATCATTTTTTCGCGCTGCAAATGTTCCTGGATTTCTATAATAGAAGCCGGATCAAGGCCATCAAGAAGTTCGTCCCAAAGCAATAACAAAGGTTTTCGAATCAGTGCTCGCGCCAATTCAACTTTACGCATCATACCTCCCGACAATCCACCAGGTTGTTGGTTCTCCAAACCGTCAAGGTGTAGTTGTGTCATTATCAATCGAGCTTTACGCTTTATGAGTACGGAATTATCTCCATCAGCTCTTAATGGAATTATCAGGTTCTCCAGTACAGACAAACTATTCAGCAACGATCCCCCTTGAATGACCATGCCCATTTTTTGCCTGAGTTGGTTAATTTGCAGGAAAGACAAAGAGGCATAATCCTTACCAAAGACAATAATACGGCCAGCCGACGGTTGATCAAGACCCATAATTAACCGGAGCAACATAGTTTTACCGGCACCATTGGGACCCACTAAAGCAAAAGATTCGCCTTCCTCAATGGTCAGATTAATTGCGTCCAGAATACATCGACCATTGACGTGCTGAAAAACATTTTCCAGTTTGACAATGCTGGCCACTCATTAATCTCCAGATGACAAAATAAAAAACAAATCGACTAATAATATGGCCGCTATTGCACTAATCATTGTACGCGTCGCCGCTCGCGACACCGATTCGATCTGTCGGTTGACTCGGCACCCATTTACTGCGGCGATCAAAGCAATAAACAGGGCAAAAACCATTGGTTTTATGGTACTTAAAATTAAATCGCTGACATCCAAAACATTATTAAGACTGTCTGCAAACATTGCCCAGGGAATTCCTGCTTCGTACCACAACCAAACCGCCGTCACACTGACAACAACTATATCTGTCCATACAGCCAATGCAAATGACATCAACAACATCGCCAGCAACATCGGTGCGACGACATATTGGACTGGATTTATGCCGCTCACGATTAATCCATCTGCTTCCCGATTCAGTATCATTGAACCAATTCGAACCGCTAATCCGATGCCTGAACGACCTGCTACAAACATACCGACCAGCAAAGGAGCGAATTCTTTTATTATCGACAAACCAATCATTCCAAGAAAAAGGCCCGGAGCATTGATTTTCTTTATTAGAAGCTCAGCTTCCACCCCGACAATCAAACCCACTACCGCCGCGACCAAGGTCAGGCCAACCAGAACAGTTAAGCCTGTTTCACGAAGATTTTCCACAAATTCTTTAAGATCGAGGCTGTTTTGTCCTCGTAATACAGCGCGATACAAAGCCATACAATCTTTCAGTATCAACAAACCCAAACCAATATTTTCAAGCGTTCTAGTAATCAAACATCCACCTTGTATCCCCACTTACGGGATCCATCAACAGAGGGCGCCTAATCGATTGATTCGCCAGCACCTCTTTTCCTAACGGTGAATATTCACACTCGCTGGACGCATGGAACATCAAACTAATGTCACTTCGCAGTTCCATCCAGCGAATAAATTCCGATTGACTATTAAGTTGTATTATTTGCTCTGAACAAGCCAATAGGGACAAAAACTCTTCGCGAACTGAAGAATCAGTACATTTTTTCAGAAATACGTCAACGGGTTCACGAATGAATGCTCGCAAGACAGCAACATACTTCTTCGATGCTATATTGGCCATTTGCCTGCTTACAACATCGCGGGGATCAAAAACGACGACCAGAACTCTGTCCGGGTATCGCTCGAATATTCTAGCCAATACGCTTTCAACCTGGCGGTGAAACAAATTACTCCTGGATTCAATTTTATCAACATTAACCACCGACATAACAATATCACGTTTAACCGCTCTGCCCTGACGACCCAGTAGTGCCGGAACAAGACGAACAGCATATCGATCCAGATCCTTCATAGCGATTGTCAGATCGTCGTAGGGTATCAGCTCCGGATGAAGCTTTTGAGTGTTGTCTCTCTCAGCTCCATAGCGCCACCCGTCAACATAGCGATCAGCACTCCATCTCGAATGCTCTATAACAGATAATTGTTCAACTTCCCTTGGAAGGAAAACAAAATAATCCGCTGCATCTTCCACAACTGAACGACAATCAATACGCGCCAGTTTTGCACTAATATGATCCCCCTGGTGTCGAGACGCCGCTTTATAGGAATCCGGCAACGATTGCCAGCTATCCCCCGAAGGAGTCGCGTCCCAGGTACGACCCTGGGAATCAATACTATCCAGGTAATAATCATGAATGATCGAAGCAAGCCGATCCTCATTGTCACCAAACAATATGGCAGGGTTACACACTTCCACCAATGCAGAAAATGGAACTGTCTGACCATCCCAAGCCTCTATCGCCTGCGATGAATCAAACTGATCAAGCATTAGATAGATTTTTGGACTAAGACCACACTGAGATGAAAGCTTTTTTCTTAAATTTTGTGCATAACGAATATTTTCTGCAGCATCGGGCAAGCAGACATATATCGAGCTTATCGAGTGATCGTTTGCTTCAAACACTGCATCCAGGGAACGAAATCGCAGTTGGGCTACCTGCCCCGCCTGATCATATTCACGTGACATGAACAAGCGACACTGTTCGGGCTGCTCATCAATGACTGTGATCATTGGCTTCCCCAGCCCATAATGCGCCATTCGCATAATATTTAATGCGATTGCTTTTGCCAAATTACTGAAGCCAACGATCAATATATGGATAGAGTCCACGAAAACAACGTCAGTCGCTGCATGTAAGGGGTATCTATTTAACAACAAACGGGCAGCCCGACCAGAAACAATCGTAGAACAGGGTTGGGTTTCAGGGCAACCGGCCTCGGGAATGTTATCAAACTGACAATGCAAGCCTGCAGCAGAAAGCATAACTACCGGGGGAAATTGTTTTGGATTGCTGGCTTGGCGATGCAAATTCTCAATAGATTCAAACCAGGAAGAGACCGATGAGGCAAAACCGGGCAAAACAATGAGCCCACACGCACCATTAATTGTCCTGTTGTTAATACCCTCCTGACTGGAAACGACAATAACCTGCTTAGTCCAGTTTGCAACAGCTGCCTTTACGGGTGCAACTTCGACCCCAATGCCCAGGATAACAACTTTAACTTCGCGAATGCGGAACGAGAAAATATTAAGCATCCAATCACGAATTTGCACCACCTTGTTCATATTACAAACCCTGTAAACAGAGGTTGAATTCTATCTCCCCGGTATCTATTCGTCAGCATTTTTAAAACCAAAGATATCCGTCACATTGACACGGGACGCTCAAAAGATTTGTCGTTGCTCAGACAACTTCCGAGGACGCTTAGCACTAATGTCGCATTGCCGGAATAACCGGATAAGGTTCGATATTTGCCTCTTTTCTACTTGTGAAATAAAGATTAAAACCTTCCAGCTCTATGGTTTCGTCAGAAATAACCAGATTATTTTTAGTCCTGGTTAAAGGCGCGACTCCAGTTTGATGAATCAAAATATCCGGGCCATTGCGCTCCATAATGATGACATTATTGAGTAGTGCTATCTCATTCGATGCATGACGCAAGCCTTCCAATCCATAACCAATCATATCCGAATTTGATGAACCCGGACCCTTTTCCAGAATTGAGTCAGATACGACCAGGATGCCACCATTCGATATATCCACAAGACGACTATCAACAGACGAAAGCGATGCAAAGATACTACGCTCGATCAAAGTTTTTTGCGCTCGAGATTTTATTCCGTGCCCTTCACTTTTGGTGCCAAGAAATAAACTCTCTTTAACGACCAAAACACCTCCATTGATATACACGCCATGCGCCAGGCCGTTGTAACCCAATTTTTCAAAGCGACTATCCTCAATAATCACATTCCCTGGATTATTACCGGTTAATAATCCAGTCTCACTATCGTGAAAATAAACATGCTTAAGTCTTAAATTTTGTCCTTCATGGCGAATACAGGCACCGTTTCCATCACCCACGCTAATGCCTCTGCATTCGATGTTACTAATTTGATTATTATTACCTTGATTGATTACCGCTGCCTTGCCATCCACCGTGGTATTTTCTATGATCACGCGGCCATTACCCTCAATAAAAACATGATCCGCACCAATTACAAAAGCTTCGTGATAGATCCCTTCACCAATCCTGAGAGTATCACCACTCATTAATTCAGATGCAGCAAGAGCCAGAGACTGGTAGCTTTTCTCCCCATTTTTTATCGTTGAAGGTGGTATAGAACGAGGCGACAAAGGTTGCCAGGAAGAAAAACTTTTTGCTATTTCTTCATCCAGGGTCAATTGAACGGGAATAGCATCAGAAAACAACGAACCGGCTGCAATTGATCCTAACCGTTTACTGGCGCCAAGTTGAAATTTAGCAAATAGATTCGGTTTAGACAGATATAACCCTATTACTGCAAGATGTCCCACCAACCCGGTAACAACAAGATAGATAACAATGAATTTGCCAATTTTTTGCATACTGATAGGTCTTTCCAGCAAATCTATCGCCTAAGCTAATGAACAGGCTTATTATAAATGTATGGTATCTACTCGACGATTTCCATGGTCAGGGAGCAAGCCATTGATCGTTCAGGATGTGTAAAACCATCCATGTAAGCTCTGCTGTAAATCCAAATCGCAGAAGTCCAAACAAAAATCTTCCCTAACCTGGATCCAAGCACTTAAACTCGTCTTACACTCAGGCAATACTCAGCATATTGTGTAAAGCAATTTTCGCCTGTTCTGCTTCACTTGTGGAGACTTGAATGCGATTAACAACTTTACCCATTAGCAGATTTTCCAGCACCCAGGCCAGGTGTTGAGGATCGGTTCGAAACATTGTCGAACACATACTCACAGTTGGGGACATAAAGTGTACATTCTTTCCCTGGTGTTTACACTCTTCATGCAAACGATTTACCAGATTCAACTCAGTTGCAACCAACCAGCGCGTATTTGGCTCAGCCTGTCTCACCGTTTTCAAAATGAATTCTGTTGATCCGACGTAGTCGGCTTTTTCACACACCTCAAAACAGGCTTCCGGGTGTGCTATCACTATCGTCTCTGGATATTGATTAACAAAATTGTCGATCTGTTCGGGCTGGAACATTTGATGCACTGAGCAAAAACCTTTCCACAGAATCATTTTGGCATTGGTAATTTCAGCCTCAGTCAATCCCCCCATCGGCTTATTGAAATCCCAAACCACCATTTCTTCCAATGGAATTCCCATGCGAAAACCGGTATTTCGCCCCAAATGCTGATCAGGAAAAAACAATACCTTTTGCCTGCGTGAAAAACTCCAATCCAAAATATTACGTGCGTTAGTCGATGTACAGACAATTCCCTGGTGTCGACCGCAAAAAGCTTTAAGATCCGCCGCAGAATTAATATAAGTGACCGGCGTGACAAGATTATCGACATCCAAAACTTCTGATAATTCCCGCCAGCATCGTTCTACATTGGCAAGATTTGCCATATCAGCCATAGAGCAACCGGCAGCCAGGTCAGGTAATACAACTTGCTGGTCTGGCCGGGAAAGGATATCTGCAACCTCCGCCATAAAATGCACACCGCAGAAAACAATTGTATCCGCGTCTGATTCAGCCGCATACCTCGATAGCTTTAGAGAATCACCCGATACATCAGCATGACGAAAAACTTCATCACGCTGATAATGGTGCCCCAGCACAATACACCGTGTACCCAGGCTTTTTTTGGCAGCTACGATACGTTGTTCACAATCACCCTCGTCCAGTAAGGCATAATCCTGAATAGTTAGTGCATTGGCAGACATAAATTACTCTTAAAATAGTGGTAACAATACAACATAAATCTTCTAACAAACCTGCAAATTATCTTTTGGCATCATGACTCCTTGTGTCCCGCGCTTAGAATACAAACCTTTGATTCATCCGCAGGCGGGAATCCTTCTCTCGTTAATGCTACCGTAACATCACTGTTGCAAAAGCCTGAATATCCAAAGAATTACACCTTCGTTTCGAACTAAGGCGAGTAGTTACGCTTTAGTTCGACTTTTTAGCTTTTAATCGTATTCCCAATTCACGCAATTGTCGATCAGACACAGGAGCTGGCGCATCGATCAAAGGACATGACGCACTTTGGGTTTTGGGAAAGGCCATCACCTCCCGAATAGACGATGAACCGGTCATTAACATAACAAGCCGATCCAGACCAAATGCTATCCCACCATGTGGCGGACATCCATATTTCAGTGCATTGAGTAAAAATCCAAACTTTTCCTGCGCCTCTTTTTCCTCAATTCCCAACAGTTTAAACACCATTTTCTGTATTTTTGTCTCATGGATACGAATCGAACCACCACCAACCTCGGTACCGTTTAAAACCAGGTCGTAAGCCCGCGATAATGCAGCCCCTGGATCTTGGTTCAATTCATCAACAGTACAGCTAGGGGCTGTAAACGGATGGTGTAGAGCATTCCATCTTTGTCCGCCTTCATCCCAGTCAAACATAGGAAAATCGACGACCCACACAGGCTTCCAGCCTTTTTCTACCAAGCCTCGATCCTCGCCAAGTTTTACACGAAGTGCTCCCATCGATTCGTTCACAACACGAGACTTGTCAGCTCCAAAAAAGATCAAATCTCCTGATTGAGCTGCACAACGATCCAAAATATTTTCTACAACCTCTTTCGGCAAAAACTTTAATATTGGCGACTGCAAACCCTCAGGAATACTGTTTCTGTCATTTACTTTAATATAGGCAAGACCTTTAGCACCATAGATACTAACAAATTTAGTAAAATCGTCTAATTCTTTTCGCGTCAATTCGCACCCATTAACCAACCGCATTGCAACAACCCGGCCATCTGGACTATTCGCGGGACCCGAAAACACTTTAAATTCCACATCCTGCATTAAGTCTGCAATATCCACTAATTCCAGCGGATTACGCAAATCAGGCCGATCACTCCCAAAACGACGCATTGCTTCGGCATAGGTAATTCTAGGAAATTTTTCCGGTAACTTACATTGCAGGATTTCATCAAAAAGACGACAAACCATTCTCTCCATCAATTCAATAATTTCATCTTCATCCAAAAAAGATGTTTCGATATCGAGTTGCGTAAATTCTGGCTGGCGGTCAGCACGTAGATCCTCGTCACGAAAGCAGCGAACAATTTGATAATAACGATCCATTCCTGAAATCATCAATAGTTGCTTATATAACTGTGGAGATTGGGGTAATGCAAAAAAAGCATTCTCGTGAATCCGGCTCGGCACAAGATAATCACGCGCACCTTCTGGAGTTGCTTTCGTCAAAAACGGCGTTTCAATATCATAAAAACCCTGATCATCCAGGAAATTACGCAAATTCCGAGTGATATCGCGGCGCGATTTGAGTTGTTGTTGCATTTCCGTTCGACGCAGATCTATATAGCGGTAACGCAATCGGGTTTCTTCGTTAACATCAATATCGCCTTCCAGTGGGAACGGCGGTGTTTCAGATTTATTTAAAATCTCTACACTGTCCGAAAGAACTTCAATGTGTCCTGTTGGAAGGCTCACGTTAATAGTCCCATCAGGACGCATCCGAACCCTTCCGTGAATTTTCAGAACATATTCGCTGCGAACCGATTCAGCCACACTGAATGGTTCCGGCGTATCCGGGTCAAACACGATTTGAACCAAACCATCACGATCCCGTAAATCGATAAAAATGACGCCGCCATGATCACGACGCCGATGAACCCAACCACAAAGGTCAACTTGTAAGCCAAGGTTAGATTCGTTTAATTCTCCACACATGTGGCTACGCATAATAATACTCTTGTAAATCAAAAAGCCCGGATAGTACGAGTTGACTCATGGTAACGCAAGCCTAATTTGTTAAAGCACACCTGTCATAATAAGCAAACAGAACAGGTCTGCGATGAATAATTATGAAATACTTCCCACCCAGAAAGCTACATAGCACTCAAAAACAGCAACCTTAGCTGTCTTTTTTTGACGCCGGCGCAGATTTGTTTTCGGTAGAATTGGATCCAGAAACCGATTTGTCACCCGCCAGATTTTTCTTCTTATCGCCTTTTTTAAAATCGGTTTCATACCAACCAGCGCCTTTTAAACGAAAACCTGCGGCAGAAATCAGTTTTTTTAATTCGGGCTTTTCACATTCCGGACAATCAATCAGCGCATCATCGCTGAATCGTTGTATCGCCTCAAACTCATGCCCACAGACTTTGCATTGATACTCGTATATTGGCACCCAAACCTCCTAGTATTTAAATTATGATCAACTAATTTGTCGTTTTATGGGGGCTAATGTAAAATTTTCAAGCCTTATTCCTCTGAATAAGCACAGTTTCAAGCCAGACACAGATAATAAATGCCGTACATCCGGTTTCGCAATCCTTTGTTAGCCGATAGAATAGCCTTTAACTTTTTTATCTAATCAGCCTATTATTTAAAAGTGGGTATAAGTCTTTGATTATATAGATACCTGCAACAGGGGTG
This sequence comes from uncultured Methylococcaceae bacterium, assembly GCA_964528035.1. GTDB lineage: Bacteria > Pseudomonadota > Gammaproteobacteria > Methylococcales > UBA1147 > CAZGQY01. Next base: position 18,917 of record CAZGQY010000019.1, read on the forward strand.
TTGCTGCAGACCTGGCAGGAATATTCACACCTCCTGAACCATCAAAGACTTACATCCTAAGGACTCAATGGGCTGAACAGACGCTAACCTCTAAACCTCTTTAATTGCGATGCAATCCATTACCCTGACTTGCCCAGATGACTGGCACCTCCACCTCCGAGACAACGAGGAGTTAAATTCGATCATATCTCATTCTGCCAGTCAGTTTGAACGGGCTATAATCATGCCCAACCTAAAACCACCTATAACCACTGTGGACGCAGCACTAGCCTATCGACAAAGAATTCTTAACGCTGTACCGAAAGAACTTAATTTTGATCCACTCATGACGTTATATCTAACCGATTCCACTTCAGCTGACGAAATTGCAAAAGTCGCCAGGGAACAATTTGTTATTGGAATTAAATTGTATCCAGCGGGCGCCACCACAAATTCTCAGGCCGGAGTCACTGACCTTAACAAGCTAATGTCAATATTTGAAACAATGGAATCATTCGATATACCTCTATTGATACACGGCGAAGTTGCAGATCCGAATGTAGATATTTTTGATCGGGAAAAAATATTTATAGACCAACATTTAAGTAAAATTAGCAGACAGTTTCCCAAATTAAGGATTGTGCTCGAACACATAACGACCCGTCAGGCTGTTCAATTTGTATTGGGTGCGCCTGCAGAAATCGTTGCAACCATTACACCTCAACATTTGTTATTTAACCGCAACCAGCTACTGACTGGCGGAATAAAACCCCATCTTTATTGCTTACCCATATTGAAGCGTGAAATCCACCGCACTGCGCTATTGAGTGCCGCGATCAGCGGCAATCCGAAATTTTTTCTTGGAACCGACAGTGCTCCACACTATCAGTCTGAAAAAGAATCGGATTGTGGTTGTGCCGGCTGCTACAGCGCACATGCCGCCATTGAACTATACGCTCAGGTTTTTGATAAGGCTGGTGCAATTGACAAGCTCGAAGGCTTTGCCAGTTTCTTCGGCCCGGATTTTTATGGAATTTCCCACAACAAATCAAAACTCACAGTGGAAAAAACCACTTGGACCGTTCCACCTTCCTACCCGTTTGGTTCCAACACAGTAATTCCGCTAATGGCTGGAGAGACTCTAAACTGGCGAGTACTTAAAAAAACCGGATAAATTTACTAAAGCGACCCCAAAAAACCAATTTCTCTAAAGACAATTCAAACCGTTCTAAGGCAACTTGACGACACACCATCCCTGCGAATACCCCAGCAGCGATTACTAATCCTCGTCAGACTCCCCAGAATCATAATCATCCTCAAGATCAAGATCTTCGTCAAAAAGATCATCGTCGCTGACAGGAGGGTTACCATCATGCACCAGATACTCCCGGCGCTGTATGTAAGCATTTTTGAAAAAGTCGTAACGATCTAATGCTGCCTGCTCTGCGATACGGGAAGTGCTTAAAAAATCTGCACGCGAATCAATCAAATTCAAACCGGCCAAGCCAAGTGTTACGGCTGGCAAATTAATATAAGAAAGCGGATTAACAGCGGCATCTCCCACTAAGCCCACACCACCCCTAGGACTACTTGGACCCAATATTGGTAGCACCAAATATGGACCAGTCGGAACACCCCAGGCACCCAGGGTCTGACCAAAATCTTCTTCGTGCCGCTCAAAATCCAACATTGTACCCACATCGACCAAACCACCCAGCCCAAGAGTAGTATTTATTAACAGTCGCGTAAAATCCGACCCGCCCTGATTAAACTTGAATTGTAAAATATCGTTAATGGTAACCCTGATGTCACCAATATTATTGAAAAAATTTGTCACCCCCTGATCAACGAAGCCGGGAGTAACCCACTGATAACCTTCAGCAACTGGAGCTATCACGTAATCGTCTGCTGCATCGTTAAATGTCTGAATGCCTCGATTCATACCTTCCCAGGGATCTCGCGGATCATTGCTGGTAGTCGCGCACCCACTAACCATAAGTAAAAAGACGATCAAAAAAAGATATTTTATTATTATTTGATTCATTAATTTTTTCATCTTGTATTCCGTCTGCCCAGCCTCTAATTTAGACCCATTAAAAATGCTCCGCGAGTTAGTTAACATAGCACATATTATGCTATTCTTCGAGTTTCTTAATTGCATTGCTGCAATGTGATCGATTCTTAAAGCGTAGACACTTGGAAGGCTAATTTGGAATAATAACCGTTGCCAGAACTAAGTGCATACACAAGTCCCTCCAATGACAAAGGGCTATCTCTTGATTATTTCGTAAATTGTTAATCTGAATTGCCCTTCGTTAATTTAGGCATTCAAGGTGCTGTCCGCTTCGTTGATCTTACAGTTCAAACAATTATTTGCATTCTAAATAGCAACCACATTGAATAAAATATAAATTTAGGATAAATCACTCTACAACGATAAAAGTCGAACTCATTTCACTTAAATTCATATGCCTTATGGAACTAACCTGCACGAAAAACACTGTCCTATCGAAACGTTTTAGAGGCTATTTACCGGTCGTTGTCGATGTGGAAACCGCTGGTTTTGACGCAAAGAAAAATGCGCTTCTGGAAATCTCCGCAGTAATTCTCAGTATGGACGATAGGGCTCGTTTGTCAGTCAGTGAAATTAATTCCTGTCATGTCATTCCATTTGCAGGATCAATTCTGGATCAGGCCGCGTTAGATTTCACCGGTATCGACCCCTTTCATCCATTTCGACTGGCAATTGAAGAAAAAGAATCCTTGCAAAAGATTTTCACCTCTGTTCGTAAAGCTTTAAAAGCCACGGAATGTAGCCGGGCAATTTTAGTGGGGCACAATCCCGCGTTTGACCTGGCATTTCTCAATGCCGCTGTGGAACGTACCGGTATCAAGCGCAATCCCTTCCACCCATTCAGCACATTTGACACAGCAACACTCGGCGGGTTGGTATACGGCCAAACCGTATTGGCTCGGGCGGTAAAAGCGGCAGGGCTGGACTGGGATCCGTCACAGGCACATTCCGCAAAATACGATGCGCAAATGACCGCCGAATTATTCTGCCGAATTGTCAACCGCTGGCATGATTTAGTCGATTTCGAAACCAATAACCAACAAAACCCCTATTCTTCAACAAACCGAGACTCCGCATAATGAGGATCGTCAACGCCTTCTACCGGGAAACTTAGTACACATTAAACCGAATATTGACGATTATCTAAAGCCAATAAGCTTCCATTTTCGTTGTCGTAGCCGTACAAATTAACCTGCTAGCCTACCTGGCAGGCTGTCCGGAAAAATACGTCATCATGAAGACAAGAGATTTTGGAACCCTATACTCAATTAATAAAGAAGCAACCATCCGTCATCTTTAAACAGCTTAACCGGAAAAATGGGCTAAAATCCATTTTTCCGCAGTAGCTGCTCCATTTTTGAATGATAGGTCAACAGGAATCTGCCCAACCCTACTCTTTAGATTTCTATTCTGAGGCGCTCGCTTGTTGTGAAAACATTTTCTGCAATTCACCTTGCTCGTACAACTCCAGAATAATGTCACTTCCGCCAACAAGTTCGCCATTAATAAAAAGCTGCGGAAAAGTTGGCCATTCCGAAAAAAGTTTTAGATTCTGACGAATTTCCGGATCTTCAAAAATGTTTATGTACGCAAATTCTACTTCACAGGCTTGAAGCACCTGAATCGCACGCCCGGAAAATCCACATTGAGGGAAATCTGGAGTACCTTTCATATAGAGTAAAATAGGATTTTGTTCGACTTGCTGTTTGATTCGATCTAAAACTTCCATCAGTATACCTTCATAATTATTAGCTTATCGATAGTACCAGAATATGAATCCAAACAAAACAATGGGTTGCTTAATCAGTATTCCTTCTAACAGTAAATCAGTTCAACCATACAAAGAAATACCGCCAGCCACAGTCAATAAATTACACAAATTCTGTGAGCCTAACTGTCTTGTCCAACTACTGGATAAGAAATATAATTCAGAATCTTTTGGTTAATGAACATGTCTGGCAATGAAAACGCCTTATTAGGAACATCTCCATTCTCAGACAGAATTCGGGATTTTATAATTTTTTGAAATGCAAAACACAATCATGCCGACCTATTCAAGACTTCCGGTAACTTTCGAGAGAGGAGAAGGAGTCTGGCTTTGGGATAACGAAGGAAATTGCTATCTGGATGCTCTATCGGGAATCGCAGTTTGCGGTCTGGGACACGCTCACCCCGCAATTCGTGAATCAATTTGGGAACAAGCGGGCAAATTGATTCACACATCAAACCTTTATGGGGTCGAGCGTCAGGAGCAACTCGCCATTCGATTAACCCAGGCCAGCGGACTGGACAATGTCTTTTTCTGTAATTCCGGAACCGAAGCAAACGAAGCCGCGATTAAGATTGCTCGACTACACGGCCACCACCAGGGCTTCGATGTGCCACGCATTCTTGTTATGGAACAAAGCTTTCATGGGAGAACTCTGGGAGCATTGAGTGCTACCGGAAACTTAAATGCCCAAAAAGGCTTCGGACCCATGTTATCCGGCTTTCTTCGAATTCCTTTTGATAATCTGGAAGCCGTCGAAGCGGCGGCTGACAACTATGACGATATTGTTGCGATACTCGTTGAACCCATTCAAGGCGAGGGCGGCATATATATACCCTCCTCTGATTATTTACCTGGATTACGCCAAATCTGTGATGACCGAAACTGGTTACTCATGGTGGACGAAATTCAGACTGGTATCGGTCGAACAGGAAAATTTCTTGCCTACCAACATGCTGACATTCTACCGGATGTTTGTACCATCGCTAAAGCACTGGGCAACGGAATTCCGATAGGCGCCTGTCTGGCTAGCGGGCCTGCCGCCAAAATCCTGACCTCCGGCACACATGGCTCCACCTTCGGGGGCAACCCACTTGCGTGTAATGCTGCCATTACGGTGATGGACATACTGCATAACGAAAACCTAAGCCACCGTGCTAAAATTCTCGGCGACTGGCTTGTTTCCAATCTTACCAGCCGACTGAAAACCAATCCCCAAGTCGTCGATATTCGAGGAATGGGGCTCATGGTAGGCATAGAACTTGCCTTGCCTTGCACAAAACTGGTTTCCGAAGCACTTAAAGAAAAACTGCTAATCAGCGTTCAAGCTGATCATACCATTCGCTTACTGCCTCCTCTAATCATCGAGGAACAGGAAGCCAGCAGTATCGTTGACATACTTTGTCCACTGATCAATAAATTCACGCAACACACCACCAAAGAAAGCGGTATTTAAACTCATGAGCCCACGGCATTTTATTACTCTGCTGGATTTAAGTTGCGACGAGCTGCGCAACCTGATTCAGCGTGGAATTGAACTTAAGAAACTTACTGACAGAAATTATGAACCCTTAAAGAATAAGGTTTTAGCGATGATTTTTGAAAAATCATCGACTCGCACACGTATATCTTTCGAAACCGGCATGGCACATTTTGGCGGCAAAGCCATATTTCTGCCACCAAGGGATACTCAACTGGGACGTGGAGAACCGATCGAAGATAGTGCGCGGGTCATTTCAGGAATGGTCGACTGCGTGATGATGCGTACACACAGCCACGAAACTATCTCTACTTTTTCAAAATTTGCCTCAGTTCCTGTTATCAATGGACTATCTGACCTCTTTCACCCATGCCAGCTACTTGCTGACATGCAAACATTTTTCGAGCATCGAGGTGAGATTTCAGGGAAGACTGTCGCATGGATAGGAGACGGCAATAACATGTGCTATTCGTATATCAATGCTTCTAAATTACTTGATTTCAATTTACACATCGCCTGTCCTGCAGACTATCAGCCCGATAAAAAGCTGGTCAATGACAATCCAAGAGTAAAGACTTTTTCGACTGTCGCCGAAGCCGCAACCAATGCTGACCTGATTGCAACTGATGTCTGGACCAGCATGGGACAAGAAACCGAGCAAAATCATAGAAAAGAGGCCTTCTCAAATTTCTGCGTTAGCCAACACACCATGGAACTGGCTAATCCTGACTGTCTGTTTATGCACTGCTTACCCGCCCATCGAGGAGAAGAAGTCAGCGCAGCAGTTATAGACGGGCCACAAAGCGTTGTTTGGGACGAAGCTGAAAACCGCCTACATGCACAAAAAGCATTACTCGAATTTTTATTACCTTAAGAGATTGGGTGATTTTCAGATTTGAAACGCATTTGACTCAACTGTTTCCAAGCATTCAAATCGAACAGAGACCTTGTATCAAAGTGCTAATTCGGCAATGATGTAGCATTGTTTTATTTGACGGGTTCTTAGCCTGTTAAACAGACTGGAGTCTGCATGAAAATTACTACTTTAATCTTTTTTATCACCGCGTCATTTACCTCGTATGCCGCCAAAACTGTCTATGTCACGGACAAACTGGAAATTCTTTTGAGAAGTGGCCAGGGCACAGAATTCAAGATTATTACAAGTCTTGAAACCGGTACGCCTTTAACAGTATTAAAAACCGACAAAGTAACTGGCTGGACAAAAGTGAAGTCGGATAGTGCAGAGGTAGGATGGGTATTAACTCGTTTTTTGACCGAAGAACCGGTCGCCAGTATTTTACTGGAATCCACAACAAAAAAAATGAACGATCTAAACGTTAGTAACACCAAGATTAATGACGCACTTGAAAGTTTGAGAGCCAGTAATACACAGAGCAAAAGTGAGATGAAAAGTCTCACTACGGAAAAAAACAAACTCTTGCATCGACTCAATACAGTTAAAGATGCATCTGCAAATGCAGTTCGAATTTTAAATGAACGCGACCACCTGCAAGAACGCGTCATTAACCTGGAACGCGAATTACAGAAAACCAAGAGAGATAAACAAACTCTGCAAGACAGTTCCTCACAGGATTGGTTCATGAAAGGGGCTGGCGTATTGTTCGCGGGAATGATATTAGGACTTGTTTTACCCAAGCTCAGCTGGAAAAGAAAAGCAAACAGCTGGGATTCATTTTAGATCTATATCCCTTTCTTAACTAACATAGCCTGCCCTGGAGTTGCAATCCCATGTCCAGTCCTGAAGACAAAAACAACCGTAAATTTTCCTCAGTCGTCGTCAATGGAATGGAGCGAGCGCCTAGTCGCGCAATGCTTCATGCAGTAGGCTTCAAAAAGTCCGATTTCCAAAAACCTCAGGTGGGGATTGCATCAACCTGGAGTATGGTCACCCCGTGTAATATGCATATTAACCGACTGGCTGAAAACGCCGCCCAGGGAGTGGACACACACGACGGTAAAGCGATTATTTTTAATACCATAACAATTTCCGACGGTATTTCCATGGGAACCGAAGGCATGAAATACTCTCTGGTTTCCCGGGAAGTCATTGCCGATTCAATTGAAACTGTTGTAGCCTGCCAGGGATTTGATGGGGTTGTCGCGATCGGAGGATGCGACAAGAACATGCCGGGATGTCTGATCGCGCTAGCACGCTTGAACAGACCCGCAGTATTTGTTTATGGGGGCACGATATTGCCCGGTTGCCATAAAGAAAAAAACCTGGATATTGTTTCCGTTTTCGAAGCCGTCGGCGCACGGGCAAACAATAAAATTGACGACGCAGAGCTTGAAAGTATAGAAGCCAAAGCCATTCCTGGAGCAGGCTCATGCGGTGGAATGTACACCGCAAACACAATGGCATCGGCAATTGAAGCGTTGGGCATGAGTCTGCCTGACAGTTCTGCCCAAACAGCCATATCAGAGGACAAAAAACTGGATTGTGAGAAAGCCGGAGAAGCCGTTCTTCAGCTCATCGATCAAGACATCAAACCTCTGGACATCATGACCCGCAAAGCATTTGAAAATGCAATTACTATCGTTATCGGTCTTGGTGGATCCACCAACGCTGTACTCCATCTACTCGCAATGGCGAATGCTGCAGACGTCGACATCACACTGGACGACTTTACTCGAATTGGCAAACGTGTACCGATGCTCGCGGATTTAAAGCCCAGTGGACGCTATTCAATGGCCGAATTGATCGAAATTGGAGGCATTCAGCCGCTGATGAAAATGTTTCTGGATAATGGCTTGCTTCATGGTGATTGCCTCACCGTTACCGGAAAAACAATCGCCGAAAATCTGGAAAAGATTCAGCCTTACCCAGACAACCAGGATATGATCCGACCTTTATCTGACCCGATAAAAAAAGACAGTCACCTGGTCATATTACGTGGCAACTTGGCGGCGGAAGGTGCTGTTGCAAAAATCACCGGCAAAGAAGGTCTTTTGTTTACCGGACCTGCTCGAGTCTTCGATTGTGAAGAAGATGCTTTGAAAAATATTTTAGATGATTCAATAAAAGCCGGGGATATCATCGTGATTCGATACGAAGGACCTACAGGCGGACCGGGAATGCGTGAAATGCTTTCACCCACCGCTGCGGTAATGGGTAAAGGTCTCGGTTCGACAGTTGCATTGATTACTGACGGCCGATTCTCCGGCGGTACACATGGGTTCGTTGTTGGCCATATCACTCCGGAAGCCTTCACTGGTGGAGCACTGGCTATCGTCGAAGAGGGCGACAGCATTACGATTGACGCCGAAAATAACGAACTGGTATTAAATCTTAGCGACAAACTAATCGCCACCCGCCTGGCCACCTGGAAACAACCAAAACCAGCGTATACGCGGGGTGTATTGGCAAAATATGCGAAATTGGTTTCTTCGGCATCGTTTGGTGCTGTCACTGACGACAACCTGCACCCGGAAACTGCCGATAAATAGCGGAACCACTAACGGGACATATGATCAAATGAACGAAAAATGATACCAAGACCGCATTCCTTCACATCACCCCCTGGCTACACCTAAGCCATGAGCACCCAGCTACCTAAGCTGTTGTCGCGAATGGGTCGCCTGATTGAGTCCCCATCAATCAGTAGCGCAGAAAACACCATTGATCAAAGTAATTTCGGTGTCATAAATTTGCTTGCTGAATGGCTGGAAACGCTCAAGTTTAACGTCCGCATCATCCCCGTAAGCCCCGGTAAGGCGAACCTGATTGCAACCTTGGGAGAGTCAGACAAACACACTGGCCTGGTGCTTTCCGGACATACTGACACAGTACCATTTGATGACGGCCGCTGGACAGTTGACCCATTTAAGTTAACCGAAAAAAACCAACGACTGTATGGCCTGGGCAGTGTTGATATGAAATCCTTTTTCGCTGTTGCGCTGGAAGCCGTCCAGGCATTCGAATCCGAAAAGTTCAAGCGACCCCTCGTCATCGTCGCAACCGCCGATGAAGAAAGCAGTATGTCAGGAGCCAAATTATTACTAGAACAAGGTATTCGTCTGGGCAAGTATGCGGTTATTGGTGAACCCACTCGGCTGAAACCGGTTCGCATGCATAAAGGGGTCATGATGGAATCGATTGTGGTGACCGGAAAATCCGGACATTCCAGCAATCCGGCTCTTGGTGCAAATGCTCTGGAAGGCATGCACACAGTTATCTCTGAATTACTTCGATGGCGTCTGGATCTTCAGCAATCCAATCAGAACGAATTTTTTGAAGTTGCAGTTCCGACAATGAATCTCGGTTCCATCCGTGGTGGCGACAATCCAAACCGAATCTGCGCACATTGCGAAACTCAGATTGACATCCGCCCGTTACCGGGAATGAATATCGTTGAATTAAGAGAAATACTCGCCCACAGACTCGAGTCTGTGCTAGAAAGTAACCCGCTGTTGAGTCTCAATATTAAACCACTGTTTGAAGGCGTACCCGCATTCGAAACACCACCTGGGTCAGATTTCGTCAAAGCTTGTGAAAAATTCGCAGGTCACAATGCAGAGGCGGTCGCTTTTGCTACCGAAGCGCCTTACCTTTCACAACTTGGCATGCAAACAGTTGTCATGGGACCCGGAGCCATCGATCAGGCACACCAACCTGATGAATATTTATCACTCGATCAAGTTAATCCTGCTATCGCGCTTTATAAAAGTTTAATCCACCAGTTTTGTATTGTAGACGACTAAAGTGAATACCAAGAAACCCTTCCTGCAATGGTTCAGAGACTCAGCTCCTTATATTCATGCACACCGCAACCACACATTCGTAGTCTATTTCAGTGGTGAAGCTGTATCGTCTCCAGAGTTTGCAAATAGTATTCACGACTTTGCTCTATTAAACAGCCTGGGTATTCGACTGGTGCTGGTTCACGGAATCAGACCCCAGGTTGAACAACGACTACTCACGGCAAATGAGCATTCGCTCTATCACCAGAACATCCGGATCACAGATCATGCTGCGTTGCAATGCGTAAAAGAAGCAGCAGGAACTATACGAGTCGAATTGGAAGCAATGCTCTCCATGGGCTTATCAAACTCCCCAATGTCTGGAGCAAAATTACGTGTAGCATCCGGGAATTTCGTAACCGCCCAGCCCATCGGAATTCGAGAGGGCATAGATTATGCCTATACCGGGGAGGTGCGACGCATTGATTCAGACGCAATCCATGAAAAGCTGGAACAAAATAATATCATTCTGGTTTCTCCTGTTGGTTATTCGCCAACCGGAGAAACTTTTAATTTATCCGCTGAGAATGTCGCCGCTAAAGTCGCCATAGCACTTGACGCCAGCAAATTGATATTGTTAACCGAATCAGGAATCCCCTCTGACGAATATGGAAATTCGATCAAACAGTTAACTACTTTGGAAACACGACAAATACTTCTATCGCCTAATGATTTCGACGCTGATTTACAACGCAATTTATACACTGCTGTATCTGCCTGCGAATCAGGTGTTTCACGGACACACCTGGTCTGCAGAAAAACAGACGGGGCATTACTCCAGGAATTATTTACCCACGATGGAATTGGTACTCTAGTCAGTTCGTCGGCTTTTGAAAACTTGAGAACGGCTACTTTGCTTGACGTAGCCGGTATTCTTGATCTTATAACTCCTCTGGAGCAAAATGGAACCTTAGTTGTAAGATCAAGGGAAATACTGGAAATGGAAATCAGCTCTTTTACAGTAATCGACAGAGACGGATTAATCATCGGTTGTGCCGCACTCTATAGTTGGGATAACGAGCGATCAGGAGAACTAGCCTGTATCATGGTTCATTCTGAATATCGAGATGAATCAAGAGCCGAAACACTTTTGAATCACATTCAGGATAAAGCAAAAGCCCAACAGCTTTTGTCTATTTTCGCTTTGACCACTCAAACCACTCATTGGTTTCTGGAGCATGGCTTCGAATATGGCACATTAAATGACCTGCCTTCAGAAAAACAAAAATTGTACAATTATCGGAGAAATTCCAAAATCCTGGTTAAAACGCTATAATCCCGAAGGACGGAATTAATTTAGGAATTTGGTTTAGTGCCAAAATATGAGCATAGAAGCTCCGTTACGCGGAAAACAGAACAATCACACGTGCAGCAACCGTGTGATACACAGAATCATAACAACGTTAAAAGCTAACCATTGCGGACGCGTGCACACTGCTAAATCCTTTAGGTTTCCACTAGTCTGTAACAATACCCAGTCGACGAGCCCTGATAAAATCGTGCCTGGCAAACTGAATTATTTAAATAATTGGCAAAGCAACGCGTATAGACTTTTGCAGGAGGCAGGCTATGGCATTGCAGTCTAGTTTACAATTGCACAAAGATGCTGGGTCAGACTCCAGACCACTGCGAATCGTTCAAATATCCGATACACATATACTTTCCCAAGCTGACAAATCTTTATTGGGAGTCAATACTGAAGAAAGTTTTCTCGCTGTGGTCGAATTAGTCAAACAACAGGCTTTTCCTCCCGATTTAATCGTCCTCACAGGAGATCTCGCACAAGAACCAGGTATCAACGCTTACTCCAGACTCAAGCTAATGTTAACAGATCTGAAAGTACCCTGTGTTTGTTTGCCGGGTAACCATGATGAAGGCCTGCTTATGGTTCAACACTTACACAGTAATAACATTTATTGCGTCACTCAAGTATTGGCTGGAAACTGGCAGCTCATCTGCCTGGATAGTTCATTGGAAGGCAGCGAAGGAGGCCACCTTTCAGAGGAAACACTGCAATTGTTAAGCACTTATCTGCAACAACATTCACAGAAACCTACGCTTGTCTTTCTCCATCACCACCCTATTTTGATCGGTAGCCACTGGCTGGATACCATGGCTATCGATAATGCAGATCAATTTTTTAAGATCCTGAACAAACACCCTCAGGTTTCCGGGATTGCATTCGGGCACATTCATCAAATTGTAGATACACGCTATCAAAATGTTCGCATCCTTGGAGCGCCCTCATCATGTTTCCAGTTCAAGCCAAATTGTGATGATTTCGTACTGGACAATAAACCTCCCGGTTACCGGGAAATCACGTTGTACCCGAATGGTCAAATCGAAACATCAGTCAGTCGTATAGCCAACCTTCCTCCCGGACTGGACTTTTCCAGCCCGGGATATTAACTATCGCTTCAACTCGATATTTACGAGTTCAGCACGAATAGCACCCATTTACGTGGCTACACTCACTTAGCGCCCCCTGAAAACCGATTCAATAAATTCGGCAGAAGAGGAATATCAACACTCAAACAGTACAAGCTGGCAGATGTTAGCGGATTCTCTATTCTCGAACCGCTTCTTTGTATTCTCCTGACAGATACCCTTCGGCACTGACCGAAATTGAATTCGATACCAACATTCCCCCCAATTCTGTAAGTGCTTTTTTATACACATCCCTTTTAAAAAACACCACTTCACCGACCGGATACCAAAAATCCACCCAACGCCAACCATCAAATTCCGGTTTTTCAGAACAATCAAATCGAACACAGTGCTCACGAGAAACCATCTTCAAAATAAACCACAATTGTTTTTGGCCAATACAGACAGGAAACGAATGCTTTCTGATATATCGATCCGGTAAATCATAATGCAACCATTTCTGAGTCCGTCCTATGATTTCTACGTGTTCAGACCGCAAGCCAATTTCTTCGTATAACTCCCGAAACATCGCTTGCACTGGCTTTTCATTCTTCTTAATTCCGCCTTGGGGAAACTGCCATGAATCCATACCTGCGCGCCTTGCCCAAAACAAGCGCCCATCTTCATTGCACAGAACTATCCCCACATTATGCCGGTATCCTTGTGAATCGATCATTACTCATACCCTGAAACGATTAGACCAATAAAAACAGCCTAAAGTGAAATACTACGAACATCAACCACTATATCGGAATTAATGCCTAATTTTTTCATAACTCCGCTCAATACGCCAGAAATGCATTTACTTTTTTGGTGAATTCTCTATTCTTGGCCAATTTTATCGAAATGATGGTAGCCATGAGCTTAGCAATTTTTGATCTTGACAACACACTTATCAGTGGTGACAGTGACTATCTCTGGGGGGAATTTCTGGTTGAGCAGGGAATCGTTGATCGGAATTATTATGAAAAAACCAACGCCCAATTTTACGACGACTATTGCCACGGAACACTGGATATAGAAAAATTCTTACATTTTGCACTGACACCGCTTGCAGAGAACAATCCAGAACAACTATTCAAGTGGAGAACCCAATTTCTGGAGAAAAAAATAAAGCCTATAATGCTTTCCTCTGCTAAAAATCTCATTCAACAACATCGGGCATCAGGAGACACCTTGTTGGTTGTTACCGCCACCAATCAATTTGTCACTGAACCCATTGTCGAACTTTATGGAATTCCTAATTTAATCGCAACAATTCCAGAATTTAAGAACGGTCGTTTCACCGGAGACTTTAGCGGTATTCCCTGTTTTCAGAAAGGTAAAATCCAACGTCTCGAACAATGGTTGAAAAACACCACACATAGTTGCGAAGACAGCTGGTTTTACAGTGACTCACATAACGACCTTCCCTTACTGGAGTATGTGCGGAACCCTGTTGCGGTGGATCCTGATGCTAAACTCAGAAAAATTGCAATGCAGAAAGATTGGCCCATAATCAGTCTTCGTGGTAATGAGCCACCAATTAAATTGAACCAATAATGGTAACTACTTACCCCCTAATCGAAACAGCCCTCTATGGGAGATCTGTGGAGGAAGTGTATGCGGCAGGGAAGCCGCATCCAAGCCTACAAGGATGTATTTATGGCGTCTTCCGGAACAGATCTCCCATAGACGGGCGAACAGTTACCAATAATGTATATATTCTAGGAATGTATAAAACAATCGTAACGGAATATTCAGGAGCAACACATGAAGCACTACGGTTTATTACTACTCGGAATCTGGTTGATTAGCCACCATTTGCTACAACTAATAAGCTTCCATTTTAGCCACGACAAATTTCTCTTAACATGTATTGCATTGACTGCCGGGATACTGCTACTGGTGCATGAACTTAGAGCAAAATTGGAAAGCATTGGAACACTACTTCTTGGCTTATGGTTAATTATCGGTGCAAGTATCACTCTCTTTAAATTTTCTTTTCCATCAAGTCAGTTGGTTATGGCTATTCTTGCATCGCTGGCGGGACTTTTATTAATAATAAGGAAATAGCCTGCGGTACCTGTACTGGTGTTATGCGAACCAAAATATTATCCCTATCTCAAATGTCTATAACTTACAAAATTAGTAGCACAGCTTAGTTTTTGACAAAATTTTCTAAAATAAATCCAGAATTTTCTCCTGTTTTTGCCAACTGCATCTCAGTTTTTCTTCTAAACTTAGCTTAGCAAAACGATTTATTTGCCTGTCAGAACTATTCTCTATAGTGGACAGCACCATAATAATTCGTTCATTTGATTATTGCATCGGTTCTGTCCCTAAGGAGCGAGGTTTTAATAATATGCGAAAGATTGACGCAGGATTATTGTTTGTCTTCAAGGCGCAGCAACAGGCGCATAGCAGCGCTACGCAACTGTTGCTACAACGCAGAAGACGGGCAATAAGACAAGTCAAGATTCGTATATTATTGAATCCTCGCTCCTAACGAAAACAATCGATCAAATCCTTAGCTGCGAGATAAACAGGAATAGATGTAGGCATGTCTTGGAACAAATTAATCTCTGTACACCGCTCACCGACCATCGCTATTGCTCGTTGGTTAGGCAGAGCATTGAGGAAAGACAGCTCCCGTTTTATGGAACGCTATCCAGTGTTGGGCATGACACCGGATGAAGCCTACAGCGAAGCAATTAAACGAATATTAAAAAAACTGCCAGAACACGTTCCGATCGCAGCGAAACTCGCGATGGCTGTTACATTGTTAATTTGCGCCGGCATGGTGGGACTGGGAATATTAATTGGAGCCAACCAAACACGCTTACTTGACCAACAAACCGCAATACTCGAATCCATGATTGCGCAACAGGTTGCCGAATCTGTAAAGGAACCACTGCTTGCAGGTGACGCTGCAAGCCTCGATATCATTGCTGCGCAAATAATCGATCAAGACAAAATATTTGGTACCGCCTTATTCACGGACGATAAGAAAATCATCAATTCCGCCGGGATACTCCCAAATCTCAAAATAGTAAAAAATTCACCAGTATTCGACGCTAACGGCAAAACAACAGATTTTCATCAGATAGCCGATGAGACCAATAGCCAGGAATCTTATATATCCTTTGTACAACCCATTCTGCATAAAGATATCACTGTAGGATACGTATTGTTGTCATTTGACCGATCGTTACTGACCAACGCAAAACGTCAAACCATACATATGGTCGCCACAACAACGATTGCGATGATCATTTTTGGAATCATGGCTTCATTGGTTCTGGGCAACCGAATGACTCGACCCATCAATGAATTAATCAAAATTAGTCGCGAGATCGTCAACGGCAACTATAACTTTCCGGTACAGGAAAGGCGCAAAGATGAAATCGGTATGTTGATGGAATCAATGAACACAATGGGACGTGGATTACTCAGGAAAGAACAAGTAGAAAAAGTTTTTAGTCAATATGTTTCCAACACTGTCGCCAACAAAATACTGGACGATCTTGACCATGTCGAAAACACAAAACTCGGTGGCCACCATGTAAATGCCAGCGTGGCATTTGCAGATATTGTTGGGTTCACACAACTGTCAGAATCCATGCCCCCGCAAGAAGTCAGTCAACTTTTAAATTTGTACTTCACTTATATTGATAAAGCAGTTCAGTTCTGTAACGGCTATATCGACAAATATATTGGCGATTGCGTCATGATCGTATTTGGCGTCCCAAAGAATAATTCTGATCACACCTATAACGCGGCTTGTTGTGCGTGGATGATCAACAAGTTAGTTGAAAAAATCAACCGACACCGTGCATCCAAAAATCAAACAACCATTCAATTACGAATTGGCATAAATAGCGGCACAATGATTGCCGGAAACATGGGTTCTTCCGAAAGAATGGACTATACCGTCGTAGGTGACGCGGTAAACCTTGCATCAAGACTTTCTCACGAGGGTCAGCCCGAAGAGATAATCATGACCGAAGAGGTAATACTCCAGGAAAATCTGTTTGATCGCATTGCAACAGAAACCTTAGACACAATTAAAATTCGGGGAAAAAAACTGCCAATCTCTATCCATAAAGTAATAGACATCAACCCGATTTTTCGTAAAGATATTCTTCAGGAAATAGACCATATTTTACGTAACACACCCCTCCAATCCGCGTGAAACATTATCTTATTTCTTTCTTATTGATCAGCTTTTTCACAGCTTGCAAGCTGCTGGAACCCAGCGAAAAAGCAACTATAATCTCTGAAAAACAGCGCGAACAACAAATTAAACAACTCATCGCAAATCAGCAACTTGGAAATGCCCAAGACGCATTAATCGCCATACAAGCAAACAATCCAAAATATTCAGAATACGCGAAATTGCGAAAAACTCTGCAAGTGAGCATTTCACAGATGGAGCAGAAAACCATAGATGACACCGCACAAATGATCCGCGATGATCAGTGGATAAAAGCATTAGACACATTTAACAGCGCACTGGAAAATCTTCCAAAAAGTACTGTACTGAAAGATCAACTCGTAGAATTTTATCGCCTACGAAATTCGAAAGCAGCTGCTTTACAAAACCAGCTGTTAATTATCCGCGGCGAATCCCTGACTAAAATGCTACCTATTTATCAACAATTGGTCACCCTCTCAGCTAACCAAGAATCGATAATGAAACTCGATTCAATTAAGCAGGAAAGTCATCTGCTGGCAAATCAACTAAGCCAACTTGGCATTAAAAAATTCAATAGTGGAAATTTAGCTGAAGGAAACTCTCTAATTAAATTATCCACTCAACTGAGTAATGATCCAGAAATCCAAAATATCTACACTACACAACTACATCGGCAAATAGAGCACGGCGAAACGGTTCTAAACTTCTTGACACGAGGATTTCATTCGTGGTGG
>CAZGQY010000020.1:0-35954 GCA_964528035.1 uncultured Methylococcaceae bacterium
GCTATGATTTCAGTTATTTGCGCTGCATACCGAATATGATAGTCATGGCACCTGCAGATGAAAACGAATGCAGGCACATGCTTTACAGTGGTTTTTTACACGATGGCCCAGTGTCTATACGATATCCTCGCGGGAAAGGACCAGGAATACCAGTCGATAAAAATATGACCTTATTACCGATCGGAGAGGCCGAAATCCGTACCCGCGGCAAACGAATCGCGTTACTTGCGTTTGGCTGTATGGTTCAACCTGCCCTGGATATTGCTGAGACATTAGGGGCTACTGTAGTGAATATGCGCTTCATAAAACCTTTGGATGAAACCGTGATTCTGGAAATTGCTGATACCCACGAAATTCTAGTCACACTTGAAGACAATGTTATTGCGGGTGGTGCCGGGAGTGCCGTGAATGAATTTTTACTCAGTCGTCAAGTTCTTATCCATATTTTAAATATCGGATTACCGGACCGTTTTATCGAACATGGTTCACGTGAAGAATGCCTGAGTGACGCGGGATTAGACACTGGTGGCGTACTCAGCACAATAAACAAATATTTGGAAAGCCTGGCTTCGTTGAATCAGGGAAAGCGAGCCGCAGAAGCGAGTAATTAATACACCCAACACAAATAAAACTCTCTTCATTGATAATTTTTGAATAGTAGTTCTCTGGAAAATGCCGGATCGCCCTTCTGGAAGTGCCGCAAAGCCTAAGGCTATAATCACTTAACTTAGTGGCACCAATCTATTAGGCCAAATCATTTTACATCCACCGCCTTTTTGCTAAAGCGAATAAACCGATAACCAGCAGCATCAACGATCCAGGTTCCGGCAGCTCGACATGACCATCAATTGCATCATTTCCACAGGACATCGTCCAGTGAGTATCCAGAGACAGTTGATCGGTATTATTGATCAAGCCGGACAAATCAAAGGATACTGTACGATAGTAACTGTCTCCGGATTTTCCTACCCGATTAGTCAATAATGATGCGACCAGGCTACCCCCGTCCATTGCAAAAGGTGCAGATTCCGAGTCAAAGTAAATGTCGTTATTCCATTCAGATACCAGATATACGCCCGCCGAATCCACGCCGTCGTTATCATTGTCAGCATTGATTTCAGTTGGGTTATAGTTTCTCGTTCCCGATGCAAAGAAGCTTTTTGTCAACAATCCAAAATCAATTGCAAACTCATAGTTCGAGGAATCTCCGTCAAACGATAACGCAAGGTCACCTGCGTAATAATCCCGGGTACCGGCTCGCACATGACCATCATTAAGGTCAAAACCGGTTTGGATTCCAAGGTGCAGCGTCGTTCCTGTCTTTCTAAAATATAAGTATTCCGCATCAAAGTCCTGACCACCCCAACCTGGATTAACGTAGCCGTTTGCCGCAACACCTTCATCGTCCGAAAACTGGGTCCAGCCGTCGTTCTGCCATAATGACAATGGACCCGCAAGACTGAAATTAGAAAACAAAGTTATTACTGCAATCGATAAATATTTCATTATAGTCATGGTTTAGCTCCAGCTTTAAATGATCGAAACAATGAGATTCAAATCTTAAGTTCCGATACCTATAGCATCAAGCATGCCAGTATGAATATATACATATATTCATAGACTTACAGATTTTTCTTATCCATGCTGTAAATTTCATCAACATATCGGTATCTGGAAAAATGGTAATTATTCACAGAATTCGTCTTAGTACCTTCGTATACTGAGACCTTCCCAAGAATTTAATTTGGGAGTTGACGAGACACTTTCCCTGCAAACAACAATCACGGATAGTGTCCAGACTCATTCAAATGATTGCCTTAAAACAGGAATCTTTACACAACAAGGATGCAATATGACTAAATCCAGACAACAACTTGCTTTGGAAGTCCGAAATTCTGCTGCGCAAATGGCAGCAGACCGCGAACATCCAATGCATATTTCCAACGGTGATGAGCAAAAATTTCGTCACGACATTGCAAAGAAATTTGCACCCAATTATCTAGCCAGTTATACAAAGGGTTTGCCACATAATTATAAATCTGGCTTAATCGACACCCCGGATGATTTCCAGAAGTTCGTAACCGGCATTGACAGTGGCGACCCACGTGATTTTCGTGACACACCCTTGGGCGTCCGCGAAAATCGCTCTTACTACTATCACCAGCCCAAATGGAAATCGGACAAAGGGCAAAAATTACCTAAAGGTGATCGTGCGGGCAAGGAAGCCAATGTGCGTGCATGGGAGAGTGCAGGTGCAGGACATACTTTTGATCTCCAAGGCCCTGACGCTCAGGCGGTAACGATGCCGCCTGCACCCGCACTTGGCAGCGCCGAACTCACTGCTGAAATGGCTGAAGTATATGTTCAGGCATTACTGAGAGATACCCCTTTTACTGCCATGGCGCTGGGAACTGACCCGGATCAGAGCGACATCGATAAGGTTCAAAATCAAGTTAATCAACTCAATACCTTAGACTGGTTTTCAGGTGCCAGGATCGCGCTTAGTGCAGCAGAATCTACCAGAAGGCGCACAAAGCTTGAGCCACATACAGCATTTCGTGGCATCACGCCGGGTGATAACATTGGTCCGTATATTTCACAATTCCTGCTGGTCGGAAATGCTGGAATCAATGCCAACGATAAAGAAAGAGAGCCCAGTGCAGGCTTGATTTCATACGGCGCCATATCAGTCGATCAACGCGTACGCCATGCCTGTAAGAATGATGACCATATGACCGAATGGAATGAATGGTTTGACGTCCAGAATGGTGCAAATC
This sequence comes from uncultured Methylococcaceae bacterium, assembly GCA_964528035.1. Classification (GTDB taxonomy): domain Bacteria; phylum Pseudomonadota; class Gammaproteobacteria; order Methylococcales; family UBA1147; genus CAZGQY01. The sequence goes on from CAZGQY010000020.1 coordinate 2,778, forward strand.
TTGGTGCACAGGAAAACTATGATGACAACCTCAAACGACGTTTCATCACCACTCCCCGGGATCTGGCAACTTATGTCCATTATGATGCCTTGTACGAAGCCTACTTGAATGCCTGTTTGATTCTGTTAGCAAATGGCGTTCCCTTTGATCCGGGCATTCCTTTCCAATTGCCCGATAATGATGATCATCAACAGGGCTTTGCTCAATTTGGCGGCCCCCATATCCTGTCATTATTAACGGAAGTGGCAACTCGTGCGCTAAAAGCCGTGCGTTTTCAAAAATTCAACATCCACCGTCGCCTGCGTCCCGAAGCTTTGGCGGCTCGTTTGCATAAAAATGAGTGCCTCAAGGCTTCAGCGCCTGAGTTGGGCTGGATGCTTCGTGATTTGCAAAACAGTGGAATCATAGGCGATATAGAAGCGCAGAATATGGCGCGTAATTTGGATAATAGCGCGACTCGTTTATTGCCCATGGCGTTTTGTGAAGGCTCGCCAATGCATCCAGCCTACGGGGCGGGACATGCCACGGTTGCCGGAGCCTGTATTACTATATTGAAGGCATTTTTCGATCATAAACGCCCATTAGCTGTTGCCGGTGATCCAGGAAAAGCCTTCGTGCCTGATACAGATGGCAGGTGTCTTGATCCCATCGATGTCTACATGCCAAACCCGAACACGAATAGTCCAGAAAAAACCATCCGCGGTATTTTGACAGTAGAGGGCGAACTCAACAAGCTGGCTTCCAATATATCTATCGGTAGAGATTGGGCCGGAGTTCACTACTTTACTGATTATATCGAGTCTTTACGTATGGGTGAAAAAGTTGCTTTAGGTATTTTAGAAGAGCAAAAACTCACTTATGGCGAAAACTTCTCCATGACCGTGCCGTTGTTTGATGGTGGGGCTGTTCGCATTTAAGCGTTGGCCGAGATAATCAGGTATTTTGTACAGGCACAAGGATTGTGCCTGTACATAATTAAAGTATTATAGTTCACGATCTATTATGGGAATGTACTGGCACAGCATGCTTCAACTATTCGTAGCGTTGACCTAAGAACTACGCAGCCAATGAAAACCGATTTCTACCTTCTTTTTTAGCTTCCAACAACGCTTTGTCCGCTTTTCTAATAATCGTCATATAGTCCGCTTCCCCCGTGTGTTGGGCGATTCCTATACTTAAAGAAATATTTATGCTTGAGCCATCATTAGAAGTGTAATGATTGGAGTTTACCGCTTTAAGTAAATCTTCCGCAAGAGCTTTTGCACGGTTGATTGATGCATCAACCATCAATATCAGGAATTCATCACCCCCGTATCTAAATACATAATCACTGGATCTTACGGATTCTTGTAACGAACCGGCCACCGATTCAATAATCCTGTCACCATCGTAATGCCCATAGGTATCATTTATCTGTTTGAAGTGATCAACGTCCAACATCAATAATACATAAGGGCTGCTATCAAGATAGATTAGAGATGTTTCTTTTTGCAAAATTACATCCAGGTATCGTCGATTGTACAATTTTGTCAAAGTATCCCGCCCTGAATCCAGAGAACGAGCCTGTTTTGTTAGAGAACTAAACAACCATCCCATTTTTTTTACATGGCTGTTGATTTTTTCATTTAACCCTATTAAAGCTTTGTTGTCACGACTGTTTTTGTGCTCGACCAAATCTGGGATTAGTTTTTCCAGTTTGCGAATCTCTTCGTTAAGAGCAATAACTTCTTCGGCGTTTTTAAAAAAAACATTGGCTTTATGCCTTATCCATAGAGTAAATAGTGAATCGTGAATCGCCGGTAATTCCTCAAATGTGATTTTTTCTGATACCAACAATTTATTGAGTAGCATGCTATGCCAGTCATGCATGTCCGCTCGTATGCTCTGACAGGTTTCTGCTAATTCCGAACCCAGAATATGATTTTGCAAAGCTTGAGAATGTTTTTCAATAGAAATTTTATTTTCAAGATAGGCTTCAAAACTGATAGACATGCAAATATCTATCAGCATGGTCACCTGCGTATAAATATTTCGAGCAGCCCTAGAATTATCCTCTTTGTTTATGACGTGGTTACATATTTCCATTTTCAAAACACGCGCTCCCAAATTAAGTAAATGAGGAGGCATGTTCATACGCACATATTTTCTACCAACAGATAATTGTTTATCTATATAACCAAGTAATTCATTTTCATCTTTTCTTATTACGAATAAATCTGGAATCCATAGAGAAAGTTTAGAGGTCAACTCCAGCTCAATAGATTTGACACTTAGAAACTTTTGGCCATCAATAGTTGAGGCCAGGGTTGCAAAATATTTGTACGCAACATCCATTTTATGTATTTCAGCAGAAGCTCTAATCCGATCCATTAATTGGGGGTCAGATCTGGTGTATATTTCTGTAAGATGGTTCAGGTATATATCAGAAATGTGTTGTTTCAATGTTGCTTTCATTATTCTTAAATTTTAATAGTGGCTTTATTTTTTTTGATTAATCTAGATCAATATTTTTGCAACAATTGGGTTTCATAGGTGATAAAGCATATAAAAATTGATTGGTTTGCACGGCTGCAACCGTTATGTTGTAGAAATTTTAATAAAGATAGTCTTGTCGATAACTCCCGAAACGGTCAATATTTTGTTCACTAAACACCGACTCATATTGCAAATATATCAAACCATATACGACTCCAATCACTCCTGATTTTTATCTTCTGGATGATTTGCTTATATGGTATCGAGAGGAATAATAGGAATTGCCACGATATTTTCGCTTACGTAAACGCCGCCGTTTTTTTCGTTTACGTATAACCCGTAGTGAATGTATTTTCGAGGGCACACAAAGTTCTTTTTCTACCCGGGTTTCCAGAACGCTGGGCCCAAGAACATTGTTTGTGTCAATATCCCATACTTTTTGATGGTGGGGTTGATACCGTGTCCTCTTTATCTTGTAACAAAGCAGATGCCTCTTCGAATGAATAATCTTTGAATCCAACCCTGTTTTGCGTAACCTGGCTGGGCTGCACAAATGGCGCGGCTCACGCACATAAAATGATTTTTCCTGTCCCAGTTGATCGCTAATAAATTCGTCCTCGAGCTCGACAGTTCGACGGCGACGAGCACGTTTTTTTACACGGTAACAGTTGAGCACATCGGCCCTTCCTTGTTTTAATGGGTTAATAAACCCGTCTAAGGATAACGCGCTGGGCACAAGTAAACGATCCAGTCTAGTGGTTTCCAGATGGATTTTCTTTGCAAATTGATTGCTGACCCTTACACGCATCCGTTTGTGCTTGTAGCGTTTATTAGTTCTTTTAATTCTGTACATTAAATAATGAATATCCTGAAAACTAATTCCATGCTGATTTTTATCCACAGGATTACCCAGCCGTGTAATTTTGCCGATTTTAAAGCGTCCTCTACCAAATCGGTTTGCTAATCGAACCACTTGACCTTTGACTCCGCCGTCGTCATAAATTTTGTTTAGGCCATACAGCAGGTAATGATCCGGCTTCAGACTACCGCAATCCAATCTTGGAAAACTCAATCCATTCCTTGTATTGTCGACCTGTAGCGGTGATTTTTCTATTCTTTCCTCTATCTCATCGGGACTATTGTAAATGCCAGTATCAATCAGCAACGCCGCACAAGCAGCGGCATGCGCAGTGGCAAAACTGGTACCAGACGATATTCTCACGGTATTTCCGATTGCACTTGATTCTATACCAACACCAGGAGCCATGACATCGGTGCTTTCGTTACTACTGGTAAATCCAACAATTGCGTCGCTATTATCAGTAGCACCAACCGATATGACGTTACTGAGGCAGGCGGGTGAAGTCATGTGAGTGGCAGAACCGCCGTTACCAGACGATGCAAATGCAATAACACCTTGCTGTCTTAGTGTATTGATTACGGCGGCACCAGCCATATTGTATGAGGTGCTGGTATCACAATCACCTGTAAATGTACTATGGGTACCGAAACTCATATTTATGATTTTTACGTCTGTCCGTTCCGAAGCAATGTAATCCAGAGCAGCTACAATTTCTGAAAAATAGTAAAAGACACCAGAGAATGTCGAATCATCGAGAACTTTGATCGAAACTATTTTCGCATCGGGGGCAACGCCTACTGAACTTACGGTACCATTCGAGGTAATAACTCCGGTAGTAAAGGTACCATGCCCGGCTCCATCTTCCGCTGCGCCGGGACCGAACTGACGGTCACTACCATTCGGACACAAGCCCAGACCGTCAATAACACCATCATTGTCCAAAAAACAGGCCTGGGCAATCAGATCGTCACTTAAATCGATATGATCCGTATCAATTCCTGAATCCAGTACCGCAACGACCACACCTTCACCGGTAACACCCTGTTGGTGTAACGTGTTGGCTCTGATCAACGGGACGCTGGTACTCAGTGAACCCGTCCCCCCTATATCCATGTCTACCCGTACGACATTAGTTTGCGATACCAGTCTTTGCAATCCGGCTAAAGAAGTAATTTTTCCTGCCAGGGCCGGTATAGTCTTGTACTGGCGTCGAACGACATAATCGGAGGGATACAGGTTTGCCAGTACATCTTCCTGGATATCAGTAATCTCGTTTTTGATTACTGCGGGTTCGCTAATTTGAGCCTGCATCGCTGGGGTATCGTCCAGCATAACGACAACCTCGACTTCTTCTCCCCTCTCTAAAGCCTGGATGATTTCTTTATCAATCTTGCCATTTGCACCGGATAAAATATTTTCTGCCAATACAATTCCGCAAAAAATACCCGAAACAGTCAGGTATACGAACAAACCTGTAGATATCTGTCTAATTAATTGCAAATAAGCGTACGACATGCGTATCCGCCGAATCATACGAAGCATCAACATTCCCCTTAAAAATAAATATGTTATCGCAGACGTTTTTTAAATTTTGTTGTCGCCTGGTTGTCTATTCAGACAGTATATTCACAATCGCCTGGTTATTTCTCTATAGGTTTCATGCGGATTTTCCAGCATCATAAAGTGGCCACTGTCAGGAATTTCTTTCCTTTCCAGTCCCTGTAATTCGTTGAGTACTGGTATTTGATTGTTTCGTTCTCCATAGATATAAGTGTTTGTAGTATTTGTTTCTTTATATAACTTTAGGAGACAACCACTGGTCGATAACTTAACGAGTGATTTTGCGCTACGGTAAAAAGCTTGCGGACTGGCTGCAGGTTCCGAAGCTAAACCCATACAGCGAAATTGCAAAGGTGCAATTGGGTGGATTTTATCAACAAACTTGCGTTCGTCAAGCGCAGCGACTCTAAGGCTTATTTTACAATCCTCGGAAACAAGATTTCCCTCCAGACAAAAGAAATTATTAACATTTGTCATCTGTTCCATTAGCAATAATGCCACAGCACCACCCATACTGTGAGCCACGATATTGACCACCCCCGGTTGTATATCGCGCAAAAACCCACCCAATACTTCAACCTGTTGTTCCAGTGTATAAGAAAAATCCCTGGGTTTCGATGAGTCACCGTGACCTAATAAATCAATAGCGATAAGACTATATCTCTGCGCAAAATAATTGTTCTCAAAAGCAGGTAGAAAAGAGTCTTTAGAACAGCCAAGTCCGTGAATAAATATGACCCATTCGCCATCTCCGTCTCGGATCCAATAAGACATCTCCAACTCTTGAGATCCGATACAACATTGAAATTTCCGGGCTATAGGCACAATTGATCTCCACGGGTTATTTAACGATACGGCTTAAGGCCGGAATTTACAATACAGCTAACAAAGAGATATTCACTTAGCCCAAAAAAACCTATCTTGGAGTCCTAACAAGATGGATTCAACAGATACGATAAGTTCTAATTAAAATCCAGGATGGTCTTGGGACTTCTACCCAAGGTAATTTCACCATTATGTACGACTAATTCCGCTGGCGTCTGGCGACCCAAAAATAGAAGCGGACTGGCGGTAAAGCCATAACTGCCGGATTTCAGGACTGCTATTAAATCCCCATGCTCAGGTTTCGCTAAATCCACTTTAACGGCAAGAAGATCCGTGGGGTTGCAAGAGGGTCCTGCTATATTACAACTGACGACAGGAGCCTCTGGCCGAGATAAGTTCTTTATTAGAAAATTGGATCTAAAGGCAGCTCCAAATGTACCGGCAGCCGCAAGATGGTGGTGCAAACCCCCATCCACCATAATGAAAGTTTTGCCGCGTGATTCTTTGCTACTAATTACTTTAGAGACATAAATTCCAGCATCTGCAGTCAAATATCGACCCAATTCAAAGAGGATTTCGCGTTTATTCGGGCTGGATTTGTGAAAATTTCGTAGTATCGGTAATAATTCTACCGCCAATGCCTGTAGATCCAGCTCTTTGTTATTCTCTGTATGCGAGACACCAAAGCCTCCACCAAGGTTTACGGTTTTACAGAACAGTCCTGTACTGGATTCAATTTCAGTTGCGATACGCAGAGTATTCTCAACACCTTCTACTACTCCAGCCGTCTCAAAGCACTGGCTGCCAGCGTAAATATGAATCCCCTGGAAATTAATATGTGCCTGATTTTCCTGGACACTATGCAATATCATACCCAGGTCTTCTTCGTCGATACCAAACTGGATCGGTCGCCCTCCCATTTTCATACCGAAGGAACGATTTAAAAACTGTGGGTTGACTCGAATTAACACGTTAGCCTTAATGCCAATCTGTTTAGCCAATTCAGCACATTTCATTAATTCACGCATCGATTCGACGCTGATGCAGCCAACACCTCTTTTTATTGACGCACTTAATTCCTGACTGGATTTGGCGGGCCCTGCGAAACTGATCCTGGCCATATCGAATCCGGCAAGGGCGGCCTGTTCCAATTCCCCGCCAGATGAGATATCGAGTCCGTCTGCCGTTCCGCGTACTGCTTTAAGCAGGCCTAGATTCGGATTTGCTTTAACTGCATAGAACACCTCCACCAGATTGTCCATCGACTCTCTGATGAGGTTAATGCGTTGATTTATTGCATCGGCCGTGTACAAAAAAAATGGCGTACCATAACTCTCTGCCACCTCATCGATATTGATAACTTTCGAATCATCCCACCAATCTGCTGTACCTGACTCCATTATTCTCTCCAAAATTATCGGTAAATTAAGCTGATCATATAGTTACGCCTGGGAAAAATCTGAATTGGAAAAATCCACCTAATCAATCGGGTGTATGCGACCAGGTGATCCCATCTACCCATACCTGATAGTTCCGATCAATAAAAATTCCGGGTTTGCTGCTTGTCTCGGCAACAAACAGAGCAATGATACGTGCCGCGACTTCTTCGTCCAAATTCTGCGAAGAACCGCCGGTAAAAATATACTGTGCGACTTTACTTAGATCTGCGACTGGAAGTCCACTACCCTGACCCTGGGAGAATCGATCAAGACATAAAAACAGACAAGCATAGGAAAGTAGCTGCGGAGAGGGATCGTATTCTCCCTCACGCAAGGCCCTGTATACCTCTCTAACATCTTCCTGTAATACTGTGTCGAGTAATTCGTACAACCTTGGATGGCTGCGGATCTGTAATATTGTACTTTCTAATGACGCATAAATACCCAGGTCAGTAAATACATAACGAGCGATAGATGCCCCTGCTGAAGGTTGATCATCGCTGTCATCTCGTATAATTTCCACAGTATAGTGAATATCAGTTGTTGCCCCACCTATATCTATCAGGATGCAAGCACCGGCAACTAAAATACTTGAATGGTTAAATACTGCTCGCTGAAAGCCTCGATTGACGATTTCCGGGGTGGGTAAAATTGCCTGGCTGAGCTTAGTTCCAAGTTCACTCACTCCTTCTTTATAAACCAGATCATCAAGATATGAACGACGCAAGGTGCTAAAGACTGAATTATTACCGCTGCGAAGTGTATTACCCAACGGATTATCTATTACAACCGATTGAGGGAATAATTCAATAAACAAGTTTGCTAAATATTTATTTCCGGCGTAAACCAACGAACCGAAACGATAGTGTTGCGGATTAAACTGTCTGATTCTTTCTTCCATAGGCGCAGAGTCCTGACAATCAATACCCCCACCGACCAAGAGTATATCAACGTATTTGAGACTACTGTCATCGCATTCAAAATCATAAACAAAAACCGGGTTAGCACCGGCTAAAAAAACTTGATCGCGAAAAGCGGCTCCACTGAAGTAATTCGTCAGACAAACAATACCCACGCGCAGACCACCATTTGCAGACGAACAGATCAATAACTTTTCTTCGTTCTCAAAACAATCAGTAGTCTCTAATAGCGTTTCTACCTGTTTGGCGATACCCGTATCAAAATCACGCGGATGAAATTCCTGTTTAATAAGTTCATCATTTGAACCAATTTCTGCAATCTTGACGACTGTAGAACCGATATCTATCGCAATACGATTAGTTTCGCAGGTCTGTTGCAGATTCTCAGCCATGGCCGTTTATACCATGATATTAATATCTGCTAACAAATGTCGGTAAGTTTTATCTGCTTTACTAACATTTGAAGACAAAATGGCTTTTTCAGTTATCGCGTCCTGTTCTGATATGGGAACATTACCCGGATCCTGAATGCGAATTGAACCATTAATATCTCGCATGGAAATCAGTTTGTTCGCGTTATCGGTATGCGGCGAAAAGGGAATATCCAAATAGCCCATTTGAAACGCTCGAAACACACTTTCCCAAAAAACATCACCGGAAATTTCAAATATGGCCTGCAAAATACTTTTACTTTCCGATTCTATTAAGTCTGCCTCACGTTCGACCAGGGGCGATGTCATGGACTCGGTTAGTGATTCAGCATAACCGAAAGTTTTCAACACATATCGGACCGTATCAACCGCTTCAGCGTTAACCTCGGCAGCAGGCACACCGAGTGCCTCGTCGACGGTTTTTACTACAATTTTATCTGCACCCACCATACTGGAAATAAGGCTGGATCCGACGATCAACGCAGCAGCTTTTTCTCTTTGTGGTGGGAATTGCCCCATCCATTGGTGGTAAACAAGATAAACCCTTACCCTTTCAAAGCCAAAAAGATCCAAATAATGGCGTGCCAGTTTTTTCAATACCTTTGCGGTAGCCAAATCCTGGATCATAGAACCGGTCTGTCCAAAACTGACTGCGAACGATACGACACCCTGTTCAGCGGCCAGCAATGCTTCAATGATTTGTATAACAATAGCAATCGCGGGTGGAACCAGTGTTGCTGACAAAGGACCGAAGCTTTCCCTGTGAATGGGTGCATCTGCGGTAGAGTTAGCCGCACAAATACGATCAACATATTGCCAGTAAAGGAGGCAACGATCTAGCGGAAACCCTTCGGAGTAAGGCAGACAATAGCAAATGCCGCCCCCTTCTATTTCCGTAATACCTGAAGCGATGGCAACCTCCACCAACAGTCGCGCATCCGGAGTACCGTGGCGCAAACTGATCGGTTTATCGATGTCGCGATATAATTCGCGTGTCAGTTCATAACCATGAGTGACAAGTGGATAACCATTGAGATAGTCTTTCTCCTCATCTTCACTGCGCTGCAGCAAGTTGGCGGCTGTTTCATATTCATTGTGTCGCGTACAGCTGTCTATGGTCAGCGGTATAAAATCAGCACCCGCCTGGTGTAATTGTTGGGTAAGACGAAGTTGTGCCTCAAACAGGGGGAATCCACCACGGGGTTGCATCAACGGTACTGATTTACGTTGACTGTAGGCGGTTCGGGGAAATCGATTTCGCGACAGAGTTGCTAAATAATCATGTACTTCATTCAGTGATATCCCCTGAGCCAGGGGCTGGGAAATCACCTGCTCACGATAACGTTCGATTCCCTGGAGTTTAGCATCCGGACTCGGCTTAGCCATTACTCAGATCCTCGCACAAATCGCCAATTGCGACGCTAATATCAGGTTGCTGGTGATAAACACGATTAAAACCAAATTGCATGAAAAGATGTCTTACGTCTTCCTGGCAGCGTTTACCAACCACTACGTTTCCTCCGACATATAAAAGAATTTGAGCCAGCCCAACTGCAGAAAATCGGCTGCGGAAATCGGAACACCAATATTCACCTTCGCCATTCAACGAAGACACGAAAACTGCATGAGCATTTACTTCCAGCGCTGCCTGGCAAAAATGCTCAGGTCTGTTTCGGGTGCGCAAATTGAATACATCGAAACCGGACTCCTCCAGTGCCAATTGCATAATGCGATTACCGACAACATGTATATCGTCACCGATAACACCAATAACAACTCTCCCTTTTGACATAAAAGTTGACTGCTGTTATTAAACGTTCGCGCTTTGCTGTTTGGAACGATCCGATTCAATTCCCAAACGTTCAAACGCCATCTGCTTAATTGCTTTTCCATCTAATTTTCCAGCATTCCCAGTAATGGGGAAAGTATCAAAATGAATAAGATAAGCGGGGACCATATGGGAGGGTAAACTGGTCTTCAAAAATTGCTTTAAAGTACGTTCCGGAAGTGGTTCACCATTTTCTGTCGTATAAGCGCAACCCACATCTTCACCCACCAATATATTGGGAACCGCAAACGCACATGCGGAAACGATTTGTGGATGATTCACGACTTCGACCTCGACTTCGGTCGGGCTGACTCGGAATCCTTTGGTCTTTATCATGGCGTCACGGCGACCAACAAAGTACAAATAACCGTCTTCATCCCTTATCGCGCTATCACCACTGAACACCAGGGTTTCGCCCGGAAATCGTGGGTGTGTGCGGAAGACTTTCGCGGTATTTTCTGGATCCTGCCAATAACACTTGGACACTGTCGCACCACGTTGAACCAATTCGCCCACCACATTGGCAGGACATTCATCTCCATTTTCGTCCAGAACCATGACTTCACAACCGGGAATCGCTTTGCCTATGGAAGTTGGGTGAGTAGCCAGATAGTCGGGATGCAAATAGGTTCCTCTAAATGCTTCAGTAAGTCCAAACATCGAATAGGTTTTAGTCGTTGGAAAAGTCGTTTTTAAATCGTCCAGCATCGTTTCAGATAGTCGCCCACCCGTAGAACACACATACCGGAGAGCAGAAAAATCGTACGCTGATGTACCTACTTTCAGACGCTTATTAAACATTTGCGTGAGTATGACCGGCATAACCGGAAGTGCAGTAATTGACTCTTTAGCCAGTAGTGCAAACAGATCGTTGGGTAAAGCGAAGTCGTGCAAAAATAATGTCGCACCCTTACGTATCGTCTGCCAGATTTGATTCAATCCATAATCGAAGTTAAAGGATAAAACACAGGCAATGCGATCTTCCTGGGTTGTTTCAAGGTATTCGGCAACAATATCCGCTCCATCAGCCAAATTTCGGTGAGCAATCAAAATACCTTTTGGTCGCCCCGTAGACCCGGATGAGTAAATAATGGCCGCGTTGTCCACACCGATTCGATCAAAGAACAAAACTGGCTGAATATGACGGCGCATATAAGCAAGATTCGGCCAGTCTTCGTCAATCTCGCCATGACCGGCAATAAGTTTGGTCAATTCTGCAAATTCGGAAACTTCCTTCAACCTTTGAGAATCGGTTACCAAAGCCACCATACCGGAATTTTCTATAATATGGCGAATATTTGGCTGTTTAAGACGGGGTAAAATAGGCACAATAACAGCATTTGCAAACAAAATCCCCAGAATAACCGAAACTTGATCCAGAGATTTTTCCATGCATATACCCACTCTGTCGCCTGCCTTGATGCCAAGTTCTCGAAGACATTCTCCCGTAGTTAGCGCTTCGTTATGAAGCTGAGAAAAAGTCAATGACCGTGTCTTGGATACGATAGCAGTCTTATTAGGTAATCGTTCTGCAACTTCACACAGAAACCGTGGTATGGTTCTGGGCATTTTATTCTCCTGCTCTAACGGCGTGCATATAATGTATTTGCATGTAATTTAGTTATCTGATTAATGTTTAGATTCGGAAATAGCAAACCGCAACATGCTATCAATTCAAAAAATCAAACGATCAAATCTGATACGGTGATACTTACAGTTTAATCTGTACAGACTGTATTAAACGTCATTCGCTGATCGCTGCTTATCTATTAGCGCAACCATATTGGCTAAAGAAGAGAGATTCTCTCGCACTAAATCATCAGCCTCCAATTCAATATCAAATTCTTCCTGGATAAAAACCGCAGCCTGCACAATTGTAAACGAATCCAATATGCCCGCGTCGAGGAGATCCGTTTCCGGGTCAACGATACCGTCAAAACCCATCTCATCCCTGATATATTCACTTAGAATTTCAAGCTTTGTTGCCATTAACTGTAATCTCCAAAAGTTGCTCTTTACTCATTCAGCCCGGTTTATACCCGGCAGACTCGGGGTACATGAATAAATCCCGGTAACCAAAGTGTTTGATGTTATCTTGTCTCGAGAGTTTGAGCGTGACAAATAATGTCATGTTTGTAACAAGGCATCAGGACATAATTCTAGTCTATTCCGCCCGGAATTTCGCAAAGAAACTCCTATATAGGGGGATATAGTGGATATCATGCACTCTACGCACCACATTTTCAGAAAATACGCCTGTCCAACCTGTTTCCAGCCCAAATGATCATGGGCTTTTCTAGAAGCCAGATTGAATCGTGTAAGCCTGCTGAAGCTATAATGTATTCCACGTTTCACCAGGAATTTATTGGCACCTGCCCAAAGACCTAAAAACCCCAGGCCCAAGCGGTGCTCCGGAAATAAGTATAAATCAAAATCAAAAACAGATTTTTGTTTTGGATTTAAAAGATAGGTACAACGTACTTCATCTTCTACATAAACCTCAAAACAAAACCACATATAACCGACAAATTTACCTTTTTGAAATAATCCAAGACAGAGTGCTTTTTGCTTGAATCTAAACTCTATAATTTCAGCGGGCACAGGCATAAGACCCAATTCTGAATCTCCCCGCTTTATTTCGCGTAAATCCAGAAATTTAGTCAGGCTTACCGGTAATAGCGGTTTATCAGAGATAGGCTGAACCATCAAATCATAAGAAAATAACCTCAAGTTTGGGGATATGCTTGATAATGCACGATCAATTAAATATTGTGCCCCCCCAAAAGAGCCAAATTCTTTAAATGGACTGATTAGTTTTTGCAACATTATTGATCTATATAGTTTAAGTCATGGCCTTGGTAAATCATGGCCGTAAATAATTAAGGTGCCGAATATAAGCTGGATATTATGATCTGTATTATAGGGGATAATGTCAAGACACTGGCAATATTGAAATATCGTTTTTCTGGCTATTATTTTTTAATTTCAAACATCTGGAATTTAAAATCAGAGGGTAATTAAAAATAATAACTGTGGCTTAATTTAGCCCCAATTCAGCATATATTTTAATGGCTATCAAGGGACGTTTGAGTGGTAGTAACCGTATGGACTCCGCCAGTTTGATATTTAGGGGTCAAAATTATTGATTATTTGGTGACGCGTAAAAGCATTTTCTGAAAGCTGTGCCGAAACAACTCTGTGAGAAGCCCAATTTATAACTTTTATTTTTCAAAACCAGTAGTTACTAATTATCTTTCTAAGCGGTAGCATAAATAACATGTTCCTCAAAAAAACAAGACATTAATTGTAGGTAGTGCCTAAATACTGTACATACTGCTGAAGGAACAATTAATTCCACTTTAAAAACAGGAAAACATCGAGATCCCGAAAAAGATTAGTCATAATTAGTCGTTTTGAGAAAAAGTCAACTCGAATCTGTTTTTTGCCAGCGACCTTTATTTTCTGACAAAATCCAACATAAAAACTATCGCCAAGGCAACCCATTGAGTAGTAACATTAACAAAATAAATAATTGGATCGGCTTTTTAAGCTATTTTTTTAAAACCTTTAAAGGGGAAAACTATGAGTGAGGAATCTAAAATCGCATTGGTAACCGGAGGAACTGGTGGGATTGGTGCAGCGATTTGCTTGAAACTTGCGGATGCAGGGTGCAAAGTTGTCACCAACTACAGAAACGAAGAAAAAGCCCAGGCATGGCGTAACAAAGTCGCTGGTGAAGGCTACGATATAGGCGTTTATCAGGCTGATGCCAGCGATTTTGAACAGTGTGAAAATTTAATACAACAAATTGAAAAAGATCACGGAAGCATCGGCATTCTAGTTAATAATGCCGGTATCACCCGCGACACAACTTTACGCAAGATGACACTGGAACAGTGGAATGATGTGATTCATGTTAATCTCGACAGTGTCTTCAACATGAGCCGCCAGGTTGTCAATGGAATGTTAGGCAAAGGTTGGGGACGCATCATCAACATTTCTTCCATCAACGGTCAAAAAGGCCAGCTTGGACAATCAAACTACTCTGCATCCAAACGCGGGATGCATGGTTTTAGCATGGCGCTGGCCCAGGAAGTTGCACGCAAAGGAATCACAGTCAATACAGTTTCACCGGGTTATATTGCAACCGAAATGGTCATGGCTGTTCCGGAAAATATTCGTGACATGATTATCGCCGATATCCCTGTAGGGCGTCTTGGTACTGTTGACGAGGTATCTGGTATTGTGGATTTTCTGGCTTCCGACAATGCCGCATTTATTACCGGAGCAGATATTGCTGTAAATGGCGGACAGTTGATGTTCTAGAATCTAACATTCAGGATTAGTAACTACTCAACGAATAAATTACTAAGAATGCGATCTGTGGATTGATCAGGCTGCTGCAACAAGGATGTTGCAGCAGAGCATAAACGGGTGGTTTCACGCTGCCCTAACAATCGACAGCTTGGATTCTAAGTACGAACCGCAATGAGTAGACACTTGGATAAATAAGACTTAAGAGTCCATGTTCCGATTAAGCGCGTACGAATTTCGCGATCTTAATTCGGGACATACTCCCAACGAGATAGGTATTCGAAATACGGCCAGGCCTTGATATCTGGGTGTGGCCTCCCAGGCAAAATTTTACCGCGATATAAATTGCCCGAATGCTCTGCTTCCTTCTCCCGTGTCGATCGATTTTATGACCTTCATTTTTTTTACATCAATCACCGATACCGAGTTACTGAACCAATTTGCCACATACACATGTCTGTCATCAGGATGAGTTGCGATACCTTCCGGATATTCTCCAACTTCTATGTTTTTTATAAGCTTAAAAGTGGCTGTATCAATTACGCTGACTGAATCGTCATATTGATTGCTAACCAGCAGTTTTTTTTCTTTACTGGCGAGCGTCACGGCATAGGGGCGCGCTCCTGTCCGAATTGTTTTAATCTCTTTCAATCTCTGCAGGTCAACTACGGAGACATTATTACTCTCAACATTCGCCGTATACAACCTTTTACCAGCAGTATCCACTGCGAGTCCAAAAGGATGTTTGCCTACTTTGACCTCCCCTGTAACTCGCAAAGATGAAGTATTAATAATTGAAACAGAGTTACTATCGCGATTGGCAACATAGACCTGATTGCCGTCACTACTGACCGCTACACCGGCTGGCGCTTTTCCTACTGGAATTGATGCTCTGCGTTGCAGGCTGTGAGCATCGAAAATCAACAAACGATGATTAAACCAATCCGCGATAAAGAGGTTCTTTACTTTAGCATCCACAGCAACACCCACCAAAGCATCACCCAGCGAAAGCGTATCGATTACGGTATGAGTGTTACCATCGATAACCGATAAGTCTTTACCTTTAGGATTAGTGATATATATTCTTGAACCATCATTTGAAACGGCAACTCCTGCCGGTTTCGAACCCACCTTAATCGTGTCGACAACGCGATATTTCTGAGTATCAATCACAGATACGGAGTTATCACCTTGATTAGTAATATAGGCAAATACCTCAGCCCCAACCCTGTTTGGCAGTAAAATAAAGACGGCTACTAATAATATAACCGCCGATATTTCATGAACCGATAAAGATCTCGTCATCGGTTTTATTTAGCTTCAACCAATTGCTTCAAATTAGCCAAGCTTTTCTTAAACAGATCTGTGACAGCGGTTACAGCCACTTCCTCGGTAAGTTCAGGAGGAGGATTATTGTTCATATACCCACGATAAAACCCGCTCTTCCAGGTGACTTCAGAACCGCCGTTTTTATTGTCCTTCACCATAATGATTGCAGAATAATTAACCACCGGAACGGCTTTTATCTCAACATCTTCACCCGAATATTTAATGGTACTTACTGTACTCATATCAGTTATTTTGTACGAATACATCATTTTCTTCGCATTGTATTTCTTAACTACTTCTGAAACGGTTTGTCCGTTATCCATTGTCAGAACTCGAGTAGCACAGGGGGTCGTTACACTATCAGCATCTTCACCCTTCGCAACCCAAACCTGTGCATTCGAGGCATTTTCCTCACATTTCCCATCACTGGCAGGCGAGTTTTCCACCTCAGTACTCTTTACCATTGGCAACCAGGACATATCACCGAAATCTTTCAGTTTCTCCCAAACCACATCAGGAGCCGCATCGATATCGATTTTTTCGACAACCTTTTGCCGTACAGGACCATGAGCAAATACCGCACTACTCATTACCACCAAAACTAGCGGCGCCAGCCGATAAACATTTTTCATTTTTCCTCCAAAAGATTCTATTGTTAACGCAAATATTCAATCATGCCAATTTTACTATCGCTTGGCAATCACTAAACTAAATAAAACCTATCTATGCCTATTTTCAAATAGTCTGTATGAACCGATTCTGAACTGAAAAGCCTATCCTTAAATATTGGGGCTGGCGGTAGAGACCTGACGAAGGATCTGTCGTTAATTTTACTTCTTGACCCACTGGAACCAGGCAACAACGAGGTTTCTTGTTGCTTAAGCAGGCTCCTTTGATCGGCTTAAAACGGACGACTCCCATCTTGAATTAATTGGATACCGCCTGGAGGTCCATGTGGTTATACTAATCAGGTATCAAAAATAGAACCATCGGCCATGTTAAATCCGTTCAGCATCAATTTTAAGTATCGCCAGCCAGGCGCCGGGCAATGTTTTATCACCCTTCTTATAACTCTATTGATGGGTAGTTGCTCAATAAATCGCGTACCTGATTTGCATCGTTTATATGAAAGACGGCCCCTGACACGAGACTTTAAAGTAAATGTTAACGAGGTCGAACCCCCGGTTATTCTGGTACATGGTGTTTTTGGGGCACGACTTCGCCATCGTGATACTCACCAGGAAGCCTGGCCGGGTGGACTCATGTCATTGATGTTCGGTAGCTATGACGGAATCGCCCTGCCAATCGATGAGCACACTTTACAACCCAGTCTCTCTGAACTTGAGGCTAATGCCATCACTGACCGCGCTGCTGGCCAAGATTTCTATGGGGCCATAATTAGAACCTTGAACACCGTCGGTGGCTATGTAAAAGGAATACCCGGTGAACCCGTCACCGATGCTAAGCGGCGTTACTATGTACTGGCATACGACTGGCGCCAGGATAATGTACAAACCGCGCATCGTCTGGATGAGCTCATTAACGCCATTCGTGCTGATTATGCCAATCCCAACCTGCGGGTTGATATCGTAGCGCACAGTATGGGCGGTTTAGCCACTCGCTATTATCTTCGTTACGGCACTAGCGACGTACTCGATAGTAATGACTTTCCAATGAATAATCACGGTGCTTCCCGGGTACACAAGGTCATTTTGCTTGGCACCCCCAATCTTGGTTCGGTTAGTGGGCTGAGTGAATTTCTACGCGGTTTCAAGGTAGGACTACGTAGTATTTCCACCGAAACCCTGGCAACAATGCCAAGTGCTTACCAGTTGTTTCCTCACCCGATCCGTAGCGCGGTGATCAGCGTTAATGGGAAAATACTTAATCGAGATTTATTTGATGTCAATGTCTGGCGTGCCTTTCAGTGGTCAATCTTTGATCCACAGGTACGAAACCGAATTATTCAGCGTTTCGATAATCCTCAGCGAGGTATTCAATACCTCGCTACATTGGAGCGTTATTTTGAAAAACACCTTGAACGTGCCCGGCGTTTTGTCTGGTCATTGACCGTACCGATAGAACACAATCAAGTCCGTCACGTGGTGTTTGGAGGAGATTGTGAGTTAACTCCGGCCCGGATTGTGATCGAAAACCTAAAAGGTGATTCATTATTACGACTGCATCCACACGAGATTGAAAATCCTCAACCAGACATTGATTATGAAAAATTGATGTTGGAGCCAGGGGATGGCCGCGTCACTAAGCCCTCATTGTTTGCTCGCGACGCGCTTGACCCTACGATCCCTCGGCACCGCTATAGCTATTTCCCAATGGATCACTCGATTCTACTGTGTGAATCCCACGACCATCTGACCGGGAATATCAGTTTTCAAAATAACCTGCTCAATATTTTGTTAACTCGTGATCAGCCATTGACACCAGGAAACATGACGCAGTAATTTCACCCCAGAAGGACCATTAACTGGTGACATTTTAATCTTTTTATTTTTCCCGGCAAATTCTCATCTAATCCTCTTCAACACTTAGCTTGCTTGCCGATTGCCTAAGTTCACTGGGTGTGCAGTCAAACTGTCGATAGAACGCCTTGCCCATCGTTCTGGCTGATGCGAACCCAACCGATTCAGCAATTTCTTCCAACGGTGCAGAAGTATATTTTACTTTATTGTAGGCTTTAGTTAATCGCCAACTGGTAATATACGCAATCGGGGTAACTCCGACGGTGTCCTGGAAATGTCGACCCAGAGTAGCTCGAGACATACCCACCTGTTCTCCAAGTAGAGATAAAGACCAGTTGAATTCAGGCTTCTGATGAATCAAAGATAGTGCCTGTTTAATACGGCGGTCGCGAAGAGCAGCAAAAAAACCCAATGCCGATTCATTGTCGATAATATACCGATTTAGCAGCTGCAAAAATAATACCTCCGTGAGCCGGTCAATGATGGGACGACTGTGACTCGGAGTTTTCTGCATCTCCGCATCAATTAAGTTGACTATTATCCATATTGGGTCTGATGGTTTAATATGACTAAAATGCAAAACCTTAGGAAGCGAGTCGAGTATAGGGTGCGTTGATTCCGTGTCGAAATGCACCAGTCCACACATCAGCCGATTTGTGATTATTCCCTCCTGAAAAAAAGGCGTGTCTAACTCACAGGCCTCACCAGCACGTTGGCTGGGAATTAGCTCGCGTCCCGGCTGATCGGCAATCCAATGGTCATTACCATTCGGAAGCATGATGATGTCCATTTCGTTTACTGAAATTGGTTCATCTTCAGCACTACCGACGAAGCAAGTTCCAGACAATGCAATATGGAACCGAGGTGATTCCATTTGTGCAAGCGACATTCCCCAGGGGGCGGCAAGTTCCGAACGAAAAAATATGGAACCACAAAAACGTAAGGTCTCCAGAATATTACCGAGAACGTCAAAATTAGAATATTTGTAATTGATTCGATCAGACACTTTTTCGAGCCTCCAGAATACCTGTATTCGTCTAATGTCCACGCATAATGTACGCCTGAGCCGAAACCACGGCTTTGCATTATTTTAAACGCTTCATTGCATTCGTTATACATGGGGAGATTAAAGGTGAATACACAAACAATCAAATGGTATGCGATCTTTGGCGCACTGTGTGGATTGATTTTTCATGCATTACCAGTCTGGGCTGAAGATTCACAGGCTGTCTTTACTATCAAGGACGGGGAATTACAACGCCCAACAGGTTATCGTGAATGGGTTTATGTTGGCACACCGGTAACACCAAATGATATGAATAACGGCAAAGCAGCCTTCCCTGAATTTCACAATGTTTATATTGATCCAATAAGTTGGGCAAATTGGAAGAAAACCGGAGAATTTCGTGATGGAACAATTTTAATTAAGGAGCTCGTTAGTGTCGGTTCAAAAGTGGCTGTCAGTGGCAATGGCTATTTTCAGGGCAAATTTATCGGACTTGAGGCAATTATTAAAAGCAAAAGCCATTTTCCGGAAGAACCCGGTAATTGGGCGTTTTTCAGTTTCTCTACAAAGGATCATCAGACTTTGAAAACCAAAGCAAAGCCACTTCCCACGGCGGCCTGCAATAGCTGCCATGGTGCGTCAGCAGCTAATGATTTCGTATTCACTCAATATTATCCCGTGCTCAGTGCAGGCAAAGCTGCTGGCGATGCAGCGACCGGAGGTGTTAAATCACGATTAACAGATTAGTTGTCGAGAATAAAAACGAATATATTTTCAATTGAACGCTTGCTATGAGTACTATTTAATTAGACTTAGACGCGACTACATGTTTATGTTTTAGTGACAATAAGGAAAGTTTCGCTTGTTAGTGTTTCACCAATTGCCAGGATTGCAAGTTGGTGTTCACAATTATTCGGAGTAAATTCATGAAAGTAAAAAACGCAACCAGTATTGGCCTTGCTATCGCGGCTGCCAGCCTTTTCGCCACTGCACCAATTTCCGCCGAGGAAAGTGGTGAAGCCCAGGTACACTGTTACGGTATTAACGGATGCAAAGGACAAAATGACTGTAAAACTGCAGAGAACGCTTGCAAAGGGCAAGCCGTTTGTAAAGGTCATGGTTTTAAGGCCACGACAGAAAAAGAATGTGCGGAGCAAGGTGGCACAGTTGGTGAATAGTCATTAACAAATGCAATCAAGGATGGATTTATCCATCCTTGATGTATTGAATGAATAATGCAATGAAGACTATCAATAATTCAGAATTGGTTTCAGCCCCTACAGATAGGCCCTATTTAGGCTATGGACTGGGTTTGCGCCATGACTATTATGAAACAATTCTATCGGAAAAACCGGCCATCGACTGGTTTGAAGTACTATCAGAAAATTATATGGTCGACGGTGGTAAACCGCTCTATTATCTGGATCGAATCAGAGCGGATTATCCGATTGTTATGCACGGCGTATCGCTCTCAATTGGCGGCACGGACGCGCTTGATCCAAATTATTTACACCAGTTAAAGCAACTTGCATCGCGATCAGAACCGGAATGGATATCTGATCACCTGTGTTGGACCGGCCACGGCGGTCATAATTTCCATGATTTGATGCCGTTGCCCTATACGGAAGAAGCGGTAAGCCATGTTGCTGACCGTGTAGGACAGGTTCAGGACTACTTAGGCCGCCAAATCTTATTGGAAAATGTTTCCAGCTATGTAAACTACCAGGCCTCTCATTTAACAGAATGGGATTTTTTTACCGCTGTGACCGAACAGGCCGATTGTTTGATGTTACTCGATATCAATAATGTATATGTCAGCGCGGTTAATCACGGCTTTGATCCTCTAGACTATCTATACAACATACCTTCTAAGAGAGTTAGGCAGTTTCACTTGAGTGGCCACAAAAATTATGATCATTATATCATCGATACTCACGATCATCCGGTGATAAAGCCCGTGTGGGATTTGTACGAAAAAGCCCTCACAAGATTCGGTCCTGTATCTACCTTACTTGAGCGGGACGACCATTTGCCACCTTTATCTGATTTAATGGTAGAACTGCAGCAAGCACGGAATATTGGCGATCAACTATTCGACGCGCCGTAATGACTAATTTACATACGCTTCAGACGGCTTTTAAAAAATATCTGTTAGGAGAAAGCAACGAGATTGCCGATCTCATCGTGAGTACACCAAATCTGAGCAGTGAAAACAGATTAGCCATCTATAGTAATGCTTATTATGCACGGTTAGTTGAGATTCTGGCAAAGGACTATGCCGCCCTGAATTACGTAATGGGAAATGACGAGTTTCGCCGTGTATGTCTAGAGTACATAGAAGAATTTCCTTCGAAGTATTACTCGTTACGTTGGTTTGGACAAGACCTTGGCCAATTTTTGGCCAGCCATAAAATGAACGGTTCGCAGCCCTATCTGGCAGAACTGGCGACATTTGAATGGGCGTTCGTTGAGGCTTTCGACGCAAAAGACGTTGAAGTGTCTGTTATTGAAGACGCCAAAGAAATACCCCCTGAAAGTTGGCCAGATCTGAGAATGATGCTTCACCCGTCAGTAAGATGGGTAAGCTGTTCCTGGAATTGCCTGGAAATGTGGCAGTCAATGAAAAATGATTTAGCCATTCCCGTTCCAGAACTTCTTAGCATTAAGGTCAGTTACCTTATGTGGAGACAAGGATTGAATACCACTTACAGGTCGTTAGGCGCAGATGAAGCGGCCGGATTGGAACTTGTTTCTCAAGGAGCCAATTTTGAAAAATTGTGTAATTCCTTGGCTCAATGGCTAACACCCGAAGAAACCGCATTACGGGCCGCGAGTTTATTTAAAACTTGGTTAGCCGATGGATTAATTATTCAAATAGTTCTTTAATTGGAAAGCTTAGAATAGTGCGAGGCGAGCGAGTTTTATACTTTGCAATTTGCACGGAGTTCAGAAAGATTACGCTGAAATTGGGACGATTTTTAAGTAAAAGCAAAAACTGTACGGGTATCGGGCTCGAACCCTATGCAGATATGCGCCTATTTATATAATTTCACTCAATCTGTCAGTAATGCGCAGCTTGTCGGGTCTAATTAAAATACAACAAAATCACTAAGGGAGAACACAATGTCTAATAATTCAAACAATGCTGATGATGCGCAAACAACAGAATCGAAAAAGGATTTCCTGACTCAAGCACAAGATCTTATGAATTCAACAGGGGCGATCGATTTTTTGGCACCACTGGCCCTGCGTTTGTACCTTGTTCCAATATTTTGGATGGCAGGTACAAAAAAATTGGATTCCTTTTCAAGCACTGTTGACTGGTTTGGAAACCCAGACTGGGGTTTGGGTCTTCCATTTCCTTATCTTCTGGCAGGATTGGCCACCTG
This sequence comes from uncultured Methylococcaceae bacterium, assembly GCA_964528035.1. GTDB lineage: Bacteria > Pseudomonadota > Gammaproteobacteria > Methylococcales > UBA1147 > CAZGQY01. Next base: position 25,636 of record CAZGQY010000020.1, read on the forward strand.
GACAGAAATCATTGGTGCGGTGTGTTTACTATTAGGGTTTGCCGTTCGTTGGGTTTCTTTTCCGTTAATGATAACGATGTTTATCGCTGCAGTTACTGTTCATCTGGAGAATGGTTGGCTCGCCATCGCAGAAGGTACAGGTTTTTTTGCAAGCGAACGAACGATGGGAGGAATTGAACGCCTGGACAGAGCAAAATCAATCCTTCAAGAACATGGAAATTATGACTGGCTTACTGAAAACGGCAGCATCGTAGTATTAAATAACGGGATTGAGTTTGCGACTACCTATTTCATCATGCTGCTGGTTTTATTCTTTATCGGAGCGGGTCGTTATTTCAGCGTCGATTATTGGATTGGCCACAGGGTTCGTTAAGAAGCTGTCCTGCCTTATTTCAAATTAAAGAAAATTCTTCGATTCGAAAAGTACCGAGGCTGGGTTCTTAGCTTATCGTTCATGACCTAACGCGATCGGTTTTTTTGATGTTCCAGTTTGAGGAAGATGTAGAGCTTTAAAACCCCCTTATCACCAACAAATTTTTTTCATTAAGCACCCTAGGAGGCTTTCTATACTCAACCAATCTCCTCAGTGGAATCACAACTTAATAACTAGAGAAATAATAATATGAAAACGTCGGAATTGTTCGTTCGATGCCTGGAAAATGAGAGTGTTGAATATATTTTTGGTATTCCTGGAGAAGAAAACATCGATGTAATGGATGCGCTACTGACTAGCAACATCACATTTGTAACAACACGGCATGAGCAAGGCGCTGCATTTATGGCAGATGTTTATGGACGACTGACGGGAAAGGCCGGCGTATGCTTGTCTACCCTGGGTCCCGGGGCCACCAACCTGGTAACCGGAGTTGCCGATGCAAATATGGATCGCGCTCCTATTGTTGCAATCGCAGGCCAGGGTGCAACCACTCGTTTGCACAAAGAAAGCCATCAAATACTTGATTTGGTAAACTTATTTGCACCTATTTCGAAATACAGCACCCAATTGCGTGAGCCTGAGATCGTTACAGAAGTAATAAGAAAAGCGTTTAAAGTAGCCGAGGCAGAAAAGCCCGGCTGTAGTTTCATCGATTTTCCGGAAAATATTGCCAAGGCGGATGCCGGTAAAAAAATACCTTTAAAAGTACAATCGGCTGAACCGCCAGTACCGCCTGCGGAAAAAATGCTGCAGGCAGCTGAAATTATATCCAAGGCTCGCTTTCCTCTCATTATGGCCGGAAACGGAGTGATTCGGTTGGGTGCTTCAGAAAAACTAGTCGAATTCGCCGAAAAACTAAATATTCCAGTCGCAACAACTTTTATGGCTAAAGGCTGTATTCCTTTTTCCCACGACTTGAGTTTGGGTGCTGTGGGTTTGGCTGCAACTGACTACGTGTCATGTGGCTTCGACCGTGCGGATGTGGTTATATGCGTTGGCTACGATATTGTCGAATACCACCCTCATTTGTGGAATCATGATAAGCATATAAAAATTATTCATATCGATTCAATGGCTGCCGAGGTCGATGAGCATTATATTCTTGAAACCGGCGTTATAGGTGATATCGGGACAGCCTTGGCGGGTATAGCGGGCAGTACTGATGTCAATCGAGAAAAATCTGCTTCGGGTTTGCGTGAAACCATTGTTACGGAGTTGTCACAGCATGCCGAAACATTAGCGTTTCCCATTAAACCGCAAAAGATTTTATGGGATTTGAGACAAGTTCTGGCGGATAAAGATATCGTTATTTCAGATGTCGGTGCGCATAAAATGTGGATGGCCCGAATGTACCAGGCTGAATATCCGAATACCTGCATCATATCCAACGGATTTGCGTCCATGGGGATCGGTGTTCCGGGAGCGATTGCGGCAAAATTGGCTTTTCCTGATCGCGTTGCTTTGACTGTAACGGGAGATGCGGGTTTTATGATGAATTCGCAAGAAATTGAAACTGCATTACGTATCGGTACTCCGATAATAATTTTGATTTGGAGCGATTCAAAATATGGGCTAATAGAATGGCATCAGATGAAAGCATTCGGCAGAGCAAGTCACATTGAGTTTAATAACCCCGATTTTGTTAAGTATGCGGAGAGTTTCGGAGCCAAGGGATACAAAATTCGTGCGGCAGATGAATTGATGCCAACTTTGCAACGCGCGATCGAAGATAACACAGTCGTCGTTATCGATTGCCCCGTAGATTACTCAGAGAATATGAAATTGACGGCGAAACTCGGTGATTTGATTTGCCCGATTTGATCACAGAACAAACATTATTTCTGGTACACAACGAACAATCAGTTGATATTCTTGAAAAAGCGAAAATGGAATGAGCGAATCTATAGAACATTTTCCACTAATGATCCCGGGTGCATTCAGCAGTGATGGGGTTTTGGAATTGCGCGCGCCCTACGATCAGACTGTGTTAGCAACGTTAGAATCGGCCGATGCGAACGCTGTTGATTTAGCTTTATCCAATGCCTACCAACTGTTTATCAATCGGGATCGATGGATCCCCCTTGCAAAACGGATAGAGATCTTACAACGAGTTAAACAAAATCTAATAGACAATGCTGAAAAGTTAGCTTTCGAAGCTGCGGAGGAAGGCGGTAAGCCTTTATTCGATTCAAAGATCGAAGTGGCAAGGGCGATAGAAGGCATACAAATCTGTATTGAAACTTTGCGCACCAATGCTGGAAAGATGGTTCCTATGGGAATAAATCCGGCATGTGAAAACCGAATTGCTTACACGACCCATGAACCCATAGGGGTTGTGGTGGCCGTGAGTGCATTCAATCACCCCCTCAACCTCATCGTGCATCAAGTTATACCCGCCATTGCAGCAGGATGCCCAGTCATCGTTAAGCCTGCCGAAGATACGCCCCGCTCATGCATGCGACTCGTCAAAATGATTCACGATGCAGGATTAGCAAAAGAATGGTGTCAGGCGCTGGTCACTTTGGAGATTAATGTTGCGGAAAAACTGGTTACCGACTCCCGAATAGGATTATTCAGCTTTATCGGCAGTGCTAAAGTTGGCTGGATGCTAAGAAGTAAATTGGCACCGGGTGTCCGTTGCGTGTTGGAACACGGTGGTGCAGCACCCGTAATTGTCGGCCCGGACGCAAATATAGACGATGCTGTACCGGCTTTGGCAAAGGGTGGTTTGTACCATGCCGGCCAGGTTTGCGTGTCGGTGCAAAGAATATTTGTACATGAATCCATTGCCGAACAAATTACGGGTGGCATTACATCTACTGCGAAAGCGATGCGTATTGGAAACCCTACCCACCAAGATACCGATATTGGCCCTTTGATCCGGCAGCGAGAAATCGACCGCATCCATAGCTGGGTTGAGGAGGCTATATCGGCGGGCGCAAGATGTTCTACAGGTGGAGAACGCATCGGCGCCAGTTGTTATGCAGCCACAATTTTATTTAATCCGCCTGAATTCAGTAAAGTCAGTCAAAAAGAAATTTTCGGACCGGTAATCTGCATTTATCCTTACAAAAATGCGGATCAAGCTGTGCTTAGAGCGAATAAGTTACCCTTCGCGTTTCAAGCTTCAGTCTGGACAAACAACCTGGATTTTGCCCTGCGTACCAGTCAACGACTGGATGCATCGACGGTCATGGTCAACGATCATACTGCTTTTCGTGTGGATTGGATGCCGTTTTCAGGTCTTCGTGAATCGGGCCAGGGCGTCGGCGGTATTCCCTATACCCTGCACGATATGCAAATCGAAAAAACGACAGTGATTCATTGCCAAAACATATAACAAAGTGTAAGGACTTTAACCATGCTCAACGAACAGATTCAATCTTTAGTTTTATCGACACTCAATATCCTTGCAGTATTGTTTATTTTTTTGGTTGGGTTGACCGTGTTGGGACTGATTATCGTATATATTCTGGATGTTACACAGAATAAACAGGCAATTCGCCGAAATTATCCCATTGTTGGCCATTTTCGCTATTTTTTTGAACATTTAGGGGAATTTTTTCGGCAATACTTTTTTGCAATGGATCGGGAAGAATTACCGTTTAATCGATCCCAACGTTCATGGGTTTATCGGGCTGCAAAAAATGTAGATACCACTGTCGCCTTTGGTTCAACCAGAGACTTGCGTCCCACCGGCACAATTCTGTTTGTCAATTGTGCATTCCCAACCTTGGGCAAACATACTGCATCGCCCGCAGAGTTAACTATAGGGCCGTATTGCAGTTTACCTTATGTGACCAATTCCTTATTTAATATTTCTGGAATGAGTTATGGCGCGATTTCAAAACCCGCAGTACTCGCTCTATCGAACGGTGCACGTATGGCCGGTGCCTGGATGAATACAGGAGAAGGTGGATTGTCGCCCTATCACCTGGAGGGCGGTGCCGATATCGTGTTTCAAATTGGAACTGCAAAGAACGGCGTTAGCTATTCGGATGGTCAATTGAATGATGATTTACTGCGTGGAATTGCCAGGCACGAACAAGTACGCATGTTTGAAATTAAACTCAGCCAGGGTGCAAAGCCTGGCAAGGGAGGTATTTTACCGGCCAGCAAAGTAACTGCAGAGATTGCAGGAATCCGCCATATTCCAGAGAACAGCGACGCGATTAGTCCTAATCGTCATCTGGATATAAATTGTAATAAAGATCTTTTGGATATGATCAAAAGAATCCGCGATACAACCGGAAAACCGGTTGGTTTCAAATCTGTGGTTAGTTGTTCGATTTGGTTGGAGGAACTATTCTCCGAGATTAATCGAAGAGGCATCGAGCATGCGCCTGATTTCATAACAGTCGATGGAGCAGATGGAGGTAGCGGAGCTGCCCCACAGGCATTGATTGACGACATGGGGTTGCCTCTAAAAGAAAGCTTGCCAATGTTGGTTGATGCCCTCAATGCTCATGGCCTTCGTAAGCGAATAAAAGTGATTGCTTCAGGAAAATTAATCACACCAACAAACGTTGCCTGGGCACTGTGTATAGGGGCGGATTTTGTGACATCAGCACGAGGTTTCATGTTCTCTTTGGGTTGTATACAAGCGTTGCAATGTAATAAGAACACCTGTCCAACGGGAATAACTACTCACAACCCAAAACTACAGCGTGGACTGGTTCCGAAACAAAAAGCCATTCGTGTAAAAAACTTTCATAAAAACATGACTTACGAAGTCGGGATAATCGCGCATTCCTGCGGCGTACTCGAACCTCGCGAGTTACGCCGTCACCACGCTCGAATTGTGACAGACAGTGGCCTGTCCGTGTTGCTGCAGGATTTGCACCCAGATCAGTCCAGATAAATACGGGTACGCTGAGGTATTAAATAATTAAAGTCTATCAATACCTGACCTAACAAAACCTTCACTTTGTAGCTCTCACGACAAAATTAAGTCAGAATATCTCGCCAGACACGTTGCACCCCGTTTCGTAAATCAACATATTCTGTATCTGCTACTATTGCCTTTAGATCCTGTAAAGACCGTCGATGCCCCGTTGACCGATAGGTAAAATAAGCGTCTTGCAGTAAGTCGCCATCAGTTTTTTCCACCAATCCATATTTAGCCAGGGTTTCCAATAACCTGAGATTATCCGTCCATTGCAATAGGTCTGGGTATGTAGATGCCCAGCGCAAGACACAGTATTGAACTATAAATTCAATGTCCGCCATACCGCCCTTTCCGTGTTTTATATCAAAACTGCCTGGTACCTTATAGATTAGGTGGTCGCGCATTTTTCTACGCATCTTAACTACATCTTTTTTCAACTGACTCTCATCTCGCTGCTTTGACAAGCAGTTCGTCCTGATCGTATTAAACACTGTTTTCAATTCCTGGTTTCCATGAATGAATCGAGCCCGTACCAATGCCTGATGCTCCCAGGTCCATGCTTTGTTACTTTGATAATCCCGAAAGGCATGAATACTGCTTACCAGAAAGCCTGAGGCACCACTTGGACGTAATCGGGTATCTATTTCATATGTCCGTCCAGCAGAGGTCATTATGGTCAGAAAATGAATAAGGCGCTGTGCCAAACGATTAAAGAAGATACTGTTTTCAACCGACCGTTTTCCATCGGTTTTTTGCTCCTGCCCTTGTGAATCATGTAGGAATACCACATCCAGATCTGACCCATACCCCAGCTCATAACCGCCCATTTTTCCGTAAGCAATAATGCCCAGATTTGCCTGCTTTTTAACACCGCCAACCAGGTAACACGGTGTACCATACTTTTCTATCAGATCACAATAAGCCAATCTGCAGGCGGCACTGACTACCGATTCCGCTATATCGGTTAAACAGTTACTGACCAAGGAAACGGGTAAGTGATCGGTAATATCTGCGGCGGCTACACGCAATACATGTGAATGTTTAAAATGCCTAAGTTGGTTGATACGCAATTCCAGATCTTCATGGTGTAATTTTTTTAGTTCTAACTGACGCTCAATTTCATCTTCGAGTTTCGTCAAGCTCAATGGAGAATAGAGGCTATCGACGCAAATCAGGTCATCGAGTAATGTCGGCTGCTGAGTAATGTAAGTTGCAATCCATGGACTCGCTGCACACAATTTAATTAGCTGTGTCAGTGCAACTGGCTGTTGTTCCAGTAGAGAAAGATAAACACTACGGTGAACGACCGCTTCGATCAGATTCATTATCAGTTTCAATGTCTTAAGCTGATCGTCTACTTTAGCTGTCTGTTGTAAGATTAAAGGAAACAAGCAGTCGATACGGTCACTCTCAACATTACTGAGTTTCTTTGTCGCGTAGTGTTTCGCCAATGCTGACACATACTCAAATACAGATTCGGGAGTGGTATACCCCGCCTTCCTCAATATATCGAGAGTAGAATCAATATCTAATCTGCCCTCACTAAGAGCCAGTAATTGAAAACTTTCGGTAGACTCATCCGAATCATGGATCGGTTTATTCAACAGGCGACTAAAATGTTTTTCTACATTCGCTCGATGGCGATCAAGTTGTGTTTTAAATTCACTCCAATTTTTGCATTCCATCCCCAAAGCAATTCGAGCCTGATCGATTTTGCTATTCGGCAACCTCTGAGTCTGCTGGTCCGCAATTTGCTGAATACGATGTTCGGTATTGCGTAGCCAACAATAAGCTTCTGTCAGTTCTAATGCTGTCTGCTCGTTCAATACCCCCAATTCGCTCAACACGCCAAGAATCTCGAGGAGACTTCGCTTTTGTAATGATGCCTCCCGGCCACCGCGAAGCAACTGAAATGTTTGCCCGATAAATTCGACCTCACGAATCCCCCCTGCTCCCAGCTTGATATCTTCTTCCATACCTTTCCTGAGGATTTCCCGGTCAATCATTTGTTTCATTTTTCGGATGGCTTCAAACGCGCTGTAGTCGAGATAGCGACGATAGACAAAAGGGTTGATTTTTGCCATTAACCCAACACCGGATTTTTTATCTCCAGCAGCAATATTGGCTTTGATCATGGCATAACGTTCCCAGTCCCGTGCATGACTCACGTAGTAATCTTCCATAGCATCGAAACTCAATGCCAGGGCCCCACTCTGACCGAAGGGCCGTAAACGCATATCCACTCTAAAGACAAAACCATGTTCTGTAATATCGTTAAAGTGATGAATCAATTGTATACCCAGACGAATAAAGAATTCCTGATTTGTGATGGTTCTGTCCCCGCCCCGGGTCCCTCCGGCTTCCGGGTAAGCAAAGATAAGATCAATATCTGAAGAAAAATTCAGTTCATGAGCACCTAATTTACCCACTGCAATTACGACCAGTTTTTGTGGCTCGTCCTGGCTATTCACGGGTTCGCCGAAACGTTCCTTTAGCCAGGTATGGAGTATGCCTAAAGTCTGATCCAGCATTATTTCAGCAAGCATTGAAAGATCTTCTAAGGTTTGTTTAAGCGTTGCTGATTGCGAGATATCCCGCCATGCGATGCGCACCATTTCCCGATTGCGAAAACAACGCAGGTTCCGCATTAAACTCCCAGAACAGGTGATACCTTCCAGTGCCAATGCCAATCTTGATTCATAGTCGCCCCGGTTATAGTTAAGATCAAGATCTCCGCTGTTAACCAGATCGATAAATGATGATGTGGATCGTCGACAATAATTTGCTACAAACGGACTGCAGGCGATGACCTTGATAAAGTTTGGGTTGGCATAAAATTGCTCAGGCAATAAACCCTGAATTTCGCCTTTAAAACGCTGGTGTTCGTCCTCGAGTATCGCGGGTAAATCGGTCATCTTTCAGTACGTTTACGGATCAAAGATGGATTGACTTAAATACAAAATCACCTAGACGAATGGTTTGAATACTACAATAATGAACGAATTGGTGGCAATAGTTCACCGCTAGTTTTTCGAGTCATTATCCATGATTAAAAAAGTTTCAATTATTGAAATAAATATTTACGAAAAAATGATTCCATTGGTTTCTGGATATCTTGAAGTCTATGCATGTATGGATCCAAATATAAAAGCAAATTTTGAATTCCATAAGTACACTACAACTATAGATAAGCCAGGAGAAGCATTGGTCACTGAACTGGCGGAACAAAACAGCGACATTTACGCCTTTAGCTGTTATGTTTGGAATATGGCCTTGATTAAGGCCCTCTTACCTCCACTATTAAAACACAAACCGGATGCTTTTTTTCTGCTTGGTGGACCCCAGGTCATGCATCACGCGCGTGATTATTTGAATCCTGATTTTGAACGTCTGTTAACCTGTAACGGTGAAGGCGAGAAAACCTTTGCAAAATTCTTGCTGGAAGTGGGTACTGATCAACCCGATTTTTTCAAGGTTCGAGGATTAAGTTTTTACCAAAATGGAACGCTGCATACTACAGAACAAGAGGATCGTATTAATAGTCTGGATGAGGTTCCATCTCCGTTTCTGAATGGTGTATTTAAGGGAAACTATCTGATGGGTATCATCGAAACCAATCGAGGATGTCCTTTCCGGTGTGGTTTTTGTTTTTGGGGCGCAGCGACTAACGACAAAGTTATAAAGTATAGCGAACAAAGAATTAAACAGGAAATAACCTGGATGAGCCAGAATGATACCTCGTTCATTTGGATTGCAGATGCGAATTGGGGGCTTCTAAAAAGAGATATTGATATAGCGAAACATATATCTGAATGTACTAAACAATATGGACTTCCAGTCTACGTTAATTTTTCGGCAGCTAAGAACTCACCAAAGCGCGTTGCGGAAATTACTGAAATATTCACTAGCGCCGGACTGCTTAATTATCAACCTATTTCGATGCAGTCATTGAATTCAGAATCTCTGGATTTTGTAGATCGGACAAATATCAAGCTCAATGCCTTTGAAGAACTTCAGGAAGACCTGAATTATAGAAAGATAAGCTCATTTATCGAGTTAATATGGCCACTACCCGGTGAAACTCTAATATCATTCAAATTAGGTATTGAACTCCTCGCAGAACGTAATGCTGGAGTGATCGTCGTCTATCCCCATTTACTGCTTCATAACACACCGTTACATGACAAAAAAGAGGTATATAATTTTGTAACTCGGGCGGCTAACGATGGAATTTCCGAATGTGAAGCTGTAATCCAAACAAACAACGTCAGTTATGAGGACTTCAAGAATGGAATGAGATTTTATTTTAGTGTGATGGCTTTATACAACACTCAAAGCCTACAGGATCTAAGTGAATATTTGCATTCAAATGGTACGATGACTTTCCATCATTTATACGACGCATTTGCACTGTATTGCAAAAACCAGCAACAAAACCCGTTTTCTAAATATTGTGAGCAATCAATAGAAGAAGCCGAATATTTCGATATGAGTAATTTTCCACTGCTTTACCATTCTATACTCCATGATGAGCGCAATGCATTTGATTTATTATTGTATGACTTCGCTTCTTCGCAACTATGGTGGGACGATGAAAACGCCCGTCTGTTATTTGAAATCGGTATATTAAGCAGGCCCTTCATTTATAACAACACACCCGTTGAAAAACCACAATTCGAGCTCAGCCTGATTAATATTCTTGAGGCTTCTGATCGTAGTTATGTCATAGAATATCCCAAGCAATTCGAATTTTTACTCAACCGGAGTAATCGCCTCATTCCGGAAAATACCTGCAAAACGAAGTCTAATTATCGACTGGATCACAAACGCGGTCAGTATACATACAGATCTGAACAAAACAAAAGGAGAAAAGCAGATTACTGTCATGGCAGCATCATGAAGATTGCTAAATTTTTGCCTCAGTGGACGACAGTCTAGTGCTCCATCACAGTTGTGTTGGGGGGTAGGTTATGTCGAGAAGTGGTCAGCTGCCAG
>CAZGQY010000021.1:0-35599 GCA_964528035.1 uncultured Methylococcaceae bacterium
CCGGAGAGGATTCGAACCCCTGGCCTTCCCCTTAGGAGGGGGACGCTCTATCCTGCTGAGCTACCGGGGCGAAGGTTACCGGTGCCGAAGGATTCTATCACTTCTCTGATTAATTTAGCCACCGTTTACGAAACGAATCTATTGCGTAGCGCGAAGTGAACCCAGAAAATAAATACGACGAGAAAAAGCTGTAGTGTAGCAATATATCAAACTGTGGCAACCGGACGAGTATTGGAAGTTTGCTGTTTAATTCCATTCGATCCATAAGTGAACTCTTCGGATGGCCCACCTCGAATAATTTCCAATGAACGTTCAGTGTGACGATTCATAAGCTCGATACAAGCTCCGTTTGCTTCATTCAAAACTTGAGATTCTTCTAACTGCTGGGTAATTTTTTTCCAAACGCTTTTTAATTCAAGCATGTTAGAGTCTGAATCCATATATTGACCCATGTAGGCATCCAAACCTTCCTGTCCGTAAGGTAGATTTAGTGCGCCGAAGAAATCGTTTTGTTGTACTGTAAGTCGATTAATTCTTGCAACAACAGATTGTTTACTGGCTGCCAATGATTCGATCAACTCAACATCACCATCGACCAATACCTGACTTTCTTGTTTAAGTAGTTCGTACAGACTCTCTATTTCTAAAGCCATTAAATGAATAAGTTCCAATAGGGTAGTATCATTTCCAAAAGTCATAATTTACTCCGTCAAGATGGAAGGCTTTGTTCCATTCTAATAATTTTTTCCGCAACATGTTCTGAATCCACTTCATAGTTTCCGTTACTCAGTGATTCGGAAATTTCGGAAACTTCTGTGCTGTTTACAATGGGTATGGCGGATAAAAGCTGTTCGGCGCGTTGCAGAGTCGACGCAGTATCGGTAAGAAGTAAGGAATCTGACAACTTACTCGTAGAGGCACTGTTTTCAGACCGTTTCGATTTCTCGTTACTCACTGACTGTTTTGAACCAGTACCACTTATTCGACCAGTAATATTTCGAACGTCTATTGCCATATTTTGTTGTATATTCTGAATTGTTTGTATTGTTTATCGACCCAAAGGGCATGATCTTTAACATTAGTTGAATTAAACCACAGTCTAAAATCACGCGTTGGCTAAAATCGAATTTGGACTATTCCCGGGGCAATCACAACACCTTCAACAATTCGCCTCGAACTATTATTTCTCACGGATATTCGCTGCCCCCTTGAACCATCCGTCATTGCTGAGCCAGACATACGTATGTTCATTCCGTGGTTATTTGCCAATATGATAATTTGTTCCCCTCGCCGAACAGCTTTGGGCTGGGTAAGTTGATCCATAGTCAAAATATCCCCGGCAAACACTGTTCGTTTCGCTATTTTTCCAATAACGTCCTCGATATTCGTGAAATATCGTCGCTTCGCCCTGGACAATTCCACACGTTTTAATCGAACATCCTTTTTTGTGAGAATTGACCCTCGATCTTTGGTGGTCGTGAGAATGGCAACACTGTGAAAAAGTTTTATGTGTGCACTGATATATATTAACCAGGGTTTAGGTCTGTTGCACTTGACCCCGATTGAGGTTAATCCCATATCCCGGCTACCTGCCGGTTGTACCAATTCAAGAGGCAAACTGCATTTTGCCAATTGCAGGCGGTGATCCAAAGATTTCAATTCAATTTTGTAGTCCTGTTCCTGATGACGTAATTTTGACTCCAGAAACTGAGTCACCGCCAAATGTATATCCCCATGAGATTCAAAAGACTCTATTGAGTTTGACCAGCTTGTTGTGGATATACAAAGCGTTAGCAGAGCTAATAAATAATGTTTCATTGTATTGAATTAATTCATTAAAGAGTATGCTGAATAAACCAGCAGTAATAGTGCCAAAATTTCCGTTAAAGGGAATGTGGATTTGACCGCTAACTTAATTACAACGACAAAACTTAAGGGGAATCGAATGGCTGGAATACTGGATGGTGTCGATCAACGTACAAAACTTGCGGGACATAACCGACTGGAATTACTCCTGTTTAAACTCAGTGATGAACAACGTTTCGGTATCAATGTCTTCAAAGTAAAAGAAGTGATTCAATGCCCGGCATTGACTCAAATTCCCCACGCTCACAATGTGGTACGTGGTGTTGCCCATCTTCGTGGTTTAACGATCCCTGTATTGGACCTTGCCATGGCTATTGGTAATCCACCCATCACAGACATAGAATCCGCTTATGTGGTGATTTCAGAATATAACCGCGCCACTCAGGGCTTCCTGGTCAGCGCTGTGGATCGCATCATCAACATGAGATGGGACGACATCAAAGCACCTCCCCGAGGCACGGGACGTGGAAGTTACCTTACTGCCGTAACCGATGTCGACGGGGAATTAGTCGAAGTTATCGACGTTGAAAAGGTAATGAAAGAAGTCATCGGCGGCCAGGAAACCGTGTCGGAGAATATTATCGACGAAAACCTGTCAGCACAACACCAGCACATATTGATTGTTGATGACTCATCGGTGGCTCGTAATCAGGTGAAACGAGTTATCGACCAACTGCATATTCCCTGTACCTTAGCAAAAGATGGCCAGGAAGGATTCGATATTTTACAAGCATGGGTTAAGGAAGGAAAAGTTCTTCAGGAATTTCTGGCGATGATTATTTCAGACGTAGAAATGCCCAGAATGGATGGCTATACAATGACTGCCAAAGTTCGCAAAGAACCCTCCATGACGGGCATTCACATAATCCTGCATACTTCACTCAGCGGTGTATTTAACCAGGCAATGATTGAAAAAGTTGGTGCAGATAAATTTTTGGCTAAATATGAGCCGGATGAGCTCGCAAAAATAGTGCAGGATCAAGTGAAGGCCCATCAATTAAAATTAACCAAAGCCGCTTAAATAATATAATTAACTGAAATTAACCTCACTCTACTTCATGATAACTCATTCGCAATGAGCGCAAGTCACCAGGAAATTCAGACTGTCTCCTCATCTTCCAGTCAAACTAAGGTCTGTCGGGAAATTTCACCGACTGTGTACAAACTGTTTGAGCATTTTTTATTTTCCAGATGTGGCATTAAACTCGGCAACAACAAGCATTACCTGGTTGCAAATCGCCTGGATCGAATCCTGTTCGATTCCGGACTTTCTTCGCTAGATAAACTTATATCTCGCGTTTGCAACCATCAGATGACAGAAAAAATCGAATTAGAAATTATCGATGCGATGACTACAAACGAAACCTACTGGTTTCGGGAGTTGTCTCATTTTAACGAGCTAGCACACCTGATTGCTGAAAATAAAACGACGCAGAAAACACAAACATTTAAAGTCTGGTCTGCTGCGTGTTCCTCCGGGCAAGAACCCTATTCCATTGCCATGGCATTGGAGAACTATTGCAATCAAAAAGGAATACCAAATATCAGGAATTTCCAGATCCTGGGTACCGACATTTCAGAATCTGTCATAAACATTGCACGTCGGGCTGTATATAGTGATCTGGAAATTACTCGTGGCCTGGATTCGATTGCCAAGAAAACCCATTTTTATAATACCCATGAAGGTTGGAAGGTTTCAAACAGCATACGATCCAGAGTTCGATTCCAAACCTTCAACTTATTGGAAACTTTCTTCCCACTGGGCCAATTCGACGCCATTTTTTGTCGCAATGTATTAATATATTTTCCTGATGATATAAAACGTGACATATTGTCCAGAATGTCCAATGCCCTGAAAAAAGGCGGAGTCTTGTTTATCAGTAACACTGAAGCCATGCCGATAAATCTGGACAGCTTCGAGCTAGTGTCGAATTCGTCAGCTCGGTATTACCGCGTTAAACAATAAAACCATTTTGCTGAAATCCATCTCCCTGGGATTGGGTAAAATACTCCCATCTCCCTCTATAAAGATCCAATAATTTCTTCGTTTCTGACAAATCATTGCCACCCGGTGGCAAAAAATTGCCACCAGGTGATTGCTTAACCCTCAATAAATCCTTAACACATTGATATTCTATGTAAATATTAGTGGCATGGGATGTGCTTTGTTATCAATAACAACTTTCGGAGACGATATGGCGATAAGTTTTGAAAAAGCATTTGGCATTCATACCCAGATGTTAAATGTGAGAGGTCAACGCATGGAATTGCTTGCCAGCAATCTGGCCAATGCAGACACCCCTGGATTTAAGGCCAAGGATGTTGATTTCAAATCAGTGTTAGCCAATGTACAGGGCCCAACTTCTAATGTACCTATAAATGCGACCCAGGAAGGTCACTTTATGGTTCAACCAGGTTCGGCAAATGCCTCGGTTCGCTATACGATTCCCATGCAAACATCGATTGACGGTAACACCGTTGAAAGCCAGATCGAGCAGGCAAAATATGCCCAAAACGCAATTCAATATCGAGCAAGTATGCAATTCGTAAGTGGGCGAATAAAGGGATTAATGACCGCATTGAAAGGGGATTAAGCATGTCTTCATTTAAAGTATTCGATATTGCAGGGTCCGGAATGAATGCCCAGAATCTGCGATTAAATCTAGTCGCAAGCAATCTGTCCAATGCCGACAGTGTCAGCAGTAGTATTGATCAAACTTACAAGTCTCGTCAGCCGGTATTTGCTGCGCAACTTAAAGAGATACTGGATCAAAAGAATGCATCGCCTGGTGTGGACATACTCGGTGTTGTCGAGAGTAAAACACCGCTGGTTAAAGAGCATCAACCCGATCACCCACTTGCCGATGACGACGGTTATATCTTCAAGCCAAATGTGAATACCATCGAGGAAATGGCCAATATGATGTCCGCATCACGTTCTTATCAAAACAACGTGGAAGTATTGAATACTGCAAAACAATTGTTATTACAAACATTGCGCATTGGGCAATAAAAAATCAGGAGCAAAAAAATGAGTATCAGCGTGGATACCTTGAGCGATTTAGGGTTAACAAGAAATGACCCGGTAAAACCCAGGAACGAATTGGGACAAGCTGAGTTTTTAGAACTTATGACCACTCAGCTAACTAACCAGGATCCATTAAAGCCGATGGAAAGTGGCGAATTTCTGGGTCAGATAGCACAATTCAGCACAGTGACCGGAATAAAAGATCTGCAGGATTCTTTTGCCAAATTTTCTCAATCAGTCAGTTCTGATCAGGCGTTACAAGCAGCAAATCTGGTGGGACGCACCGTATTGGCTGCATCAAATTATGGGTTACTGGAAGCGGGTGGAAATGTCGAGGGTTCTCTGGATATCCCTGCAGACGCCTCATCGGTTTCGCTGGAAATTCTCGATTCCAATGGAGAACAGGTAAAGAAAATCGAATTAGGCACGCAGATTCCGGGTTCACAGGCATTCAAATGGGATGGGGCGACCAACGATGGCACTCTGGCAGACCCCGGATCTTATGAAATCAAAGCCAATGCAGTAATAGACGGGAGTAATATTGCTCTAACACCTCTGGTTCGCTCGAAAGTTGAAAGCGTTTCGCTGGACAGAAATGGCTCCGGACTGACTATCAATGTAGCGGGACAGAAACCAATCAGTTTTAGTGATATACAACAAATACTTTAAAGAGGACTTGCCATGACATTCAAAACAGCGCTCAGTGGCCTTAATGCAGCATCCATAGATTTATCGGTTACAGGAAACAATATTGCCAACGCGAGTACCAATGGCTTTAAGGAATCAAGAACCGAATTCGCCGATGTCTATGCGACGACTTTCCAGGGCATTGGCGATGTTACTCCTGGGGCCGGGGTCAGAGTGACACAGATTGCACAACAATTTAACCAGGGGAACGTCGATTTCACATCTAATAACCTGGATCTTGCGATCAACGGTGAAGGATTTTATGCGCTCAGCGATAACGGTGCGATTGAATATTCCCGCGCGGGAGCATTCAGTGTCGATAAAGATGGTTATGTAGTCAATCATGCCACACAACGCCTGCAATCTTTTCCGGCTGTTACAAACGCGGGCGTCACAACTTTCAATACAGGTGTTTTGCAGGATCTGCAACTATCAACAACGGTGGCACCACCAAGTGCAACGACAAATGTACTTACCAATGTCAACCTTGACGCCAGAGAAACTGTTCCCACTACCGCATTTAATGTAACAGATCCTACCTCCTTCAATCATTCCACGTCGCTCACTTTGTATGATTCATTAGGTAATCAGCACACCGCAACCTATTACTATCGCGCCACTGCTACACCAAACCAGTGGGACAGCTATTTATATGTCGACGGCACGGCAGTCACAGTAGGCGGCAATGCATCTGCTCCGTTGGTATTTGGCACCGACGGCACCCTGACCACGGCAAATGGTAACGCGACAGGGCAATTCACTTACGACAATATCACTATAGCTGGTGCCAACCCTTTATCGGTCGGTATTGATTATTCCGCATCGACACAATATGGCAACAAGTTTGCTGTGAACAGCCTGAGTCAGGATGGATATACAACTGGCCGATTAACCGGTATCGATATCTCTGATGAAGGGATTGTGTTTTCCCGGTTTACCAATGGACAATCCCAACAACTTGGGCAGATAGCACTGGCCAAGTTTGCCAATACCCAGGGACTTACAAAATTAGGTAATACAAACTGGGGTGAAAGCTTTGATTCCGGGAACCCGGTATACGGCGCAGCACGTTCTTCAAATTTTGGTGGCGTCCAGTCCGGTGCACTCGAGGCATCGACAGTGGATATATCGGAACAATTGGTTAATCTAATCGTTGCGCAGAGAAACTTTCAGGCGAATGCTCAAGTAATCACCACCGAAGACACAGTGACCCAAACCATCATTAATATACGTTAGTTTTTTTGTAGCGGAGTACGCAAATGGATCGTAGTTTATATGTGGCAATGAGCGGCGCAAAGCAAATCATGCAAGCGCAAGCTGCAAATAGCAATAATCTCAGTAACCTTAATACCAATGGTTTTCGAGCGGACTTACAACAATTTCGCTCTATGCCGGTATTTGGTTCATCAGGATATCCGACCCGTGTTTACGCAATGGTGGAACGCCCGACTGTCGATTTTACACCCGGAGCCATTCAGACCACAGGCCGGAATCTGGACGTTGCCATTCGTGGTGAGGGTTTTTTGGCGGTTCAAGGCGAGGATGGTAAGGAAGCCTATACGCGCGCAGGAGGATTACAGATTACACCGCAAGGTTTATTGCAGACAGCCGATGGATTAGCTGTTCTCGGTAATGGCGGACCCATTGCAATACCGGGTGCAGAAAAAATTGAAATTGGACAGGATGGAACCATCAGTATCCTGCCTTTAGGTGCTACAGCCACCACACTCGCTGTTGTTGATCAAATCAAACTAGTCAACCCTGACCCAACTCAACTGGAAAAAAGAAACGATGGACTCATTCATATTAAAGGTGATACTCCAACACAAGCCAGTGCCGAGGTTGAAGTTCTTTCGGGAGCGCTGGAAACCAGCAATGTTAATTCGATCGAAGCCATGGTTGCGATGATCGAATTGGCTCGCAAATATGAACTGCAGGTAAAAACAATGAAAACCGCTTCCGAAAATGATGCGGCCAGCGCCCAGCTAATGCGAGTGGGTTAACCAAAACATAAGGGGACTACAATGACGGAACGAGCGCTTTGGGTGGCAAAAACCGGTTTGGATGCACAACAAACACGAATGTCGGTCATTTCCAACAACCTGGCAAATGTTAATACCACAGGTTTTAAGAAAGATCGTGCGGTTTTTGAAGATTTGCTGTATCAAAATATTCGCCAGGTCGGCGCTCAATCCACGCAAAGTACCGAATTACCGTCGGGCTTTCAATTAGGCGCAGGAGTGCGCACTGTTGCCACAGAAAAAATTCACAGCCAGGGAAATATTGTACAAACGCAAAATTCATTGGATGCAGCGATCAGCGGACGTGGTTTTTTTCAGATTTTACAACCCAATGGCGATATTGCATACACACGTGATGGCACGTTCCAGTTAGATTCAACCGGCCAAATGGTCACATCCAGTGGCTATGATCTGGATCCTGCAATAACCATCCCTAATGATGCGCTCAGCGTAACCATTGGCTCGGACGGTACCGTTTCAGTATTACAGCCAGGGACACCGACTCCAGCGCAAGTCGGTCAGATCTTACTTGCCGATTTTGTAAACCCGACGGGCCTGGATCCGATTGGTGAAAATCTTTTTCGGGAATCCTTGTCCAGCGGTGCTCCAACTACAGGTATTCCTGGTGAAAATGAATTAGGACAACTTATACAAGGGTCACTAGAGACATCAAACGTCAATGTCGTCGAGGAATTAGTCAATATGATCGAAACCCAGCGGGCCTACGAAATGAATTCGAAAGCCATTTCCACTACTGATGATATGTTGCAGTATGCGGCTAATAACTTGTAGTCATTTTCCTTTATTGAAAGGCTGGCATCGGGGATCTATTCGAGTCTCTGGGCCATTCCAGGATAAAGACACCAGCCTTATCTCTATCGCACAGATCAGTATAATTTTGGCAAGTATGCTGCTCGTTCAGGGATGTGCGATAAAAAGGGATCCAAAGTTTGCTCCAGTAGCTCCACAGGAAATCGTTCTGCCTTCACAAAATAACGGAGCAATTTTCCACGCGGGTAATAACCTGCATTTATTTGAGGATCAGATTGCCCGCAATATCGGCGATGTTTTGACAGTCACTCTGGTTGAAAGTACCAGCGTTGCTCAGAACGCCAATATGAATATAAAAAAGGATAACGAAATCACTGTAGATGCTCCAACAATCTATGGCCAGGTTAACCCTAAATTTCTGGGGTATTCTTTGGAGCAAAACATCAAACTGAACAGAAAATTGACTGGAACAAGCCAAGGAAATCAAAACAACAATCTGAATGGCACAGTCAGTGTAACCGTCGTGGAAGTATTGGCAAATGGGAATCTGGTTATTCGAGGTGAAAAAAGATTAGGAATGACCGGAGGCAATGAATACGTGAAAATTTCCGGCATAGTACGGCCAATTGATATCGATGCGTCAAATTCAGTTCCATCCACTAAAGTAGCTGATGCAACCATTATATATTCTGCTGACGGACAAATGGCCGATGCGACTAAACAGGGTTGGCTGTCTCGCTTTTTCTATAGCCCCTGGTTTCCATTTTAGCAGATTAATTATCCCCAATGATTTTATCAAATCGAATTTTTATTTATCTTATAGTTGTTAGTTTATCCGCTCTGGCTCCGGATATTTCAGCAGAAAGAGTTAAGGATCTGGCTTCAATTAGTGGTGTTCGCAGTAACCAATTGGTCGGTTATGGCTTGGTCGTCGGATTAAATGGCAGCGGCGATAAAGCTCGATTTTCTGGACAAAGTCTTCGCAGTATGTTGGCAAGACTCGGCGTCCGCTTACCCCCCGGAGTCGATCCAAAGTCTAAAAATGTGGCCGCAGTGTCGGTGCATGCTGAATTACCCGCATTCGCCAAGCCGGGTCAAAAAATTGATATAACAGTTTCATCAATCGGGGATGCAAAAAGTCTTCGCGGCGGAAGTTTATTAATGAGCCCACTATTGGGTGCTGACGGCCAAATATATGCGATTGCTCAAGGCAACCTTGTAGTCAGCGGACTCAGTGCCGCCGGAGCCGATGGGTCAAAATTGACAGTCAATATCCCGAGTGTGGGCCGCATCCCTAACGGCGCAACTGTAGAACGAAGTGTACCCACACCCTTCGGCCAACAAAGCGTATTGGTTTTCAATCTGCATAACCCCGACTTCACCACCGCCAGTCGCATGGCAGAATCAATAAATAAAGCCATTGGCCCGACGACTGCGATACCCATAGATGCAACCTCAATAAAGGTAAATGCACCATTTAATCCATCACAACGCGTCATTTTCGTATCTTTGATCGAAGAGTTGGAGGTCAATCCAGGTGAATCTCCGGCACGAGTCATCGTCAACTCACGAACCGGAACAGTTGTGATTAACAATACAGTACGAGTCAAACCGGCAGCTGTATCTCATGGGAACCTGATTGTTACCATTAACGAGGATATAAATGTCAGTCAACCGGGACCATTCTCCGGTGGAGAAACCAAAGTCGTTCCCAGTTCAGAATTAAATGTTGAAGAGGAAGGTGATCGTATGTTCGTCTTCAATCCCGGGGTAACCCTGGATGAAATTGTTCGGGCGGTTAACGGAGTAGGTGCGGCACCGAGTGACCTGGTGGCCATACTGGAAGCCTTGAAAAGTGCAGGAGCACTTAGAGCACAGCTTATCATCATCTAACGATAGACCAACCTCATGCCCCGCTTAGATTTGCACTCTACTCTTCTATGTACACCGTATATCGCAAACTTCTTGCGAGATTTTACTTCAGAGTTGCATAGGCGTCTGCCGAGAAATAATCCATGGCAATAAATCCACTATCAACTGATGTCTATACTGATTTTTCCGGTTTGGCCAAATTGAAAAACCAGGCTAAAGATAAAAGCCCGGAATCTTTACAAAAAGTAGCCAAACAATTTGAAAGTCTGTTTTTACAAATGACGCTAAAAAGCATGCGTGAGGCCAGTTTTGGAAACGATTTATTCGATAACGACAAAAGTCTTTTTTACCGGGATATGTACGATAAACAGCTCGCCTTACATCTGGCGCAGAAATCCGGTGTTGGTCTTGCTGACCTAATTGTTAAGCAATTGGGAGGTAAAGACTCTGAAGCCACTTCAAAGCTAGCAGGTCGGGATCTGCAGGATTACCAAAATCACCCGAATTACCCCTCTCATCAAAGATTTGTAGATAGTGACAAGATTCAATCTAAGCTTGATTCCGCTCCGGAATACAAAATCCACGGATCAGGAAAAATCACCAGCAAAGATATTGGATCACCTCAGGAATTTTTACAGGCACTCGTACCTGACGCGATTAAAGCTGGCAATGAATTGGGTGTACATCCGGGAATATTACTGGCGCAGGCAGCATTGGAATCAGGTTGGGGACAAAGAGTCATTCGCCATTCAGATGGTAGCAGTAGTCACAACCTGTTTGGAATAAAAGCAGACCCAAGTTGGCGCGGAGCTGGCGTTAATGCGTCTACAGTGGAATTTTCCGGAGGATCTGCAGAAAAAAGACTGGAAAAATTCCGTTCGTATCAAAATTACTCCGACAGTTTTAAAGATTATGTTGATTTTATTAAATCGAATCCTCGTTACGGTGAAGCACTGAAAAATGCAAGAAACCCCCATCGATATATGAATTCTTTACATCGGGCAGGTTATGCAACAGATCCGAAATACGCCAGCAAGGTTCTTCGTATTTTCGAACAGCATGGACTGAAAAATCTATCATTATCGCCTGAACAACCCGTTGCGACTCTGCAGGTGAGCGGTCAAAAAAGCTGAAACGACTAAAGATCAGGACACGCATGCCGATAATTATAGTTACGGCTAATTATCGAATACTTATTATTTTAATTTGATTGCAAGGCAAACTCATGGCAGGACTGTTAGGTACAGCAATTTCAGGGCTTCGGGTTTTCCAGAGAAATCTGGACACTGTGTCTCACAATATTGCCAACGTAAATACCGAAGGCTATAGCCGTCAGCGAGTCACTTCGGCCACAAGAGAACCTCAAATTACCGGTGCAGGCTATGTCGGCCAGGGTGTCGAAGCCGTATCAGTTAATCGTGTTTACAATCAATTTTTGAATAATCAGGTCGTCAGCAGTACATCTGCATTTTCCGAACTCGACAGTTTCCATAATCTCACTTCGCAAATCGATAATTTTATCGCCGCCCCGAGTACCAGTTTAAGTCCAACTCTGCAGGCTTTTTTTAATGCTGTACAGGAAGTTTCAGACGACCCAACATCGATCCCAGCCAGACAAGTCCTATTGACTGAAGCAGAAACTCTGGCGGATCGATTCGTTACTATGAATGGCCGTCTGGAAAAACTACAGGCACAAACAAATTCCAATCTAAACGATGTTATTAATGAGATTAATTCGTTAACCGGTTCCATCGCCGAATCAAACGAAAAAATAGTCATTGCTACCGGCCTTTCGGGTGGTAAGCCGCCTAATGATCTGCTCGACCAGCGTGATCAATTGCTCAACCAACTGGCCGAAAAGGTTGATGTATCTACGGTTGCTCAGGATGATGGTTCACTCAATGTCTTTATAGGCAATGGCCAGGCCATAGTATTGGGTACAACGGCGTCCTCACTTGGCGTTGTCAATTCGACCCTGAATCCAAGTCTAAAGGAAATCACATTCAACGGACCCTCAACTTCTGTGGTCATTACTGATAACCTGAGTGGTGGTGAATTGGGTGGCAACCTGCGATTCGCCAAAGATGTATTACAGCCCACTCAAAATCAGATTGGCAGACTTGCCGCTGGGTTAATCGCTGATTTCAATACCCAGCACCAAGCAGGATACGACCTCAATGGAAATACCAATACCCCCTTCTTTAGCACAGTAACACCAACAGTTATTGGAGCAACGGGGAATACCGGAGCGATTAGTGCCGCATTCAGTGATGTTAATCAATTGACCGACAGTGACTATCGTCTCGACTACAACGGCACTAACCATGTTTTAACGCGTTTGAGTGATAATAGTCAAACGACGATTTCACCGGGCTTTCCGGGCACTCCGGCAACCATAGATGGAATTACCATTACCCAAACTACAGCACTTGCAGCGGGTGACAGTATTCTCATACGTCCCACACATGATATTGCCGGTAAAATTAGTGTCGCTTTGACAACACCTCAACAAATTGCAGCAGCAGATGCTGATACCTCGACTGGAGCAGTGGGAAACAATATAAATGCAATTGCACTTGCAGGATTGGCAAATAACCAGAATCTGTTGAATGGTACAGCAACATTTCAGGACGCTTATGGTCAGGCTGTAGCAAACATCGGCTCAACAGTCCAGGCTGCGGAAACAAACAAAGCCGCCCAAGAGGGTTTGTTGAATCAGGCCAGGGAAGCGCGAGAATCTGTATCGGGTGTAAATCTGGACGAAGAAGCCGCTAATTTAATCAAGTTTCAACAAGCTTATCAGGCTGCAGCACAAATGATCTCGGTCTCGAGCACTCTATTTGACACATTGCTAGGCGCATTCCGGAGATAGCTATGCGAGTTACCACAAATCTGAGTCAACAGCTCGGTATTAAAGCCATTCTGAACCAACAGGAAAAATTAACCAACACTCAGTTTCAGATTGCATCGGGCTTACGTCTTCTAACCCCTTCGGACGACCCCGCCGCTTCGGTAAGAATATTGGATCTAAACGAATCAATAGACGAAACCAATCAATTTATATCGAATATTCAAACAGCAGAGTCAAGATTGTCTCTGGAAGAAGTCACGCTCGCAAATGCGACCAACGTATTGCAACGCCTTAGAGAACTGGCTGTGCAAGCACCCAATGATTCTTTGACTGCGAATGCCCGCCAGGGGCTTGAAGAAGAAGCTCGACAATTACTCGATGAACTGATCGGGATTGCGAATACTCAAAGTTCCAACGGTGAATATCTATTTTCCGGATACAATTCCCAAACCATACCGTTTACTGGTAATGCAAATACAGCACCGGGTGGATTTGGCTATGCAGGCGATACCAACCAAAGAAACCTGCAGATTGGCGCAACACGCTTTATTGCCGATGGTAATCATGGAATCAGTGTATTCGGTGACCCGTCTGCGAGTACCAGTGCCTTTGATGCTATCGCGCAATTCGCGGACAATATCAGCGTCGCGGTCAACACACCGGATCCGAATGACATTGATGCCATAGATGCAGCGCTGGAACGGGTTTTAACTATAAGAGCGAATGTCGGTGGACGACTGAATGCACTGGATCAGCAGAAAGAATTGAATTTGGACCTTGTGTTGGACGTCGAATCGACACTGTCTGAAATACGCGACCTCGATTTCGCAGAAGCAGTGGGCCGGTTAAACATTCAAACAACCGCACTGCAAGCAGCACAACAGGCCTATATTCGTGTGCAGGGATTGTCATTGTTTAATTATCTATAGCAATAATCTTACAATCTACTATTTCACCACCTCTGTCAATAAACTGACGAATGGGGCTCACCCTAAGACGCAACGGCGTAGGTATCTGTTTTTAATTGCCTATTTAAGCGGCATGAATACTGCATAATTTCAGTATGCTCATAAATTGCTCAAAAGTAACGGCATTAGCAAACCACCTGTCTCTGGATTCAAAAATATTGGATCGGAGACCCAGGTCCAGACCCTTACTTGCTCATATCTTCCAGTTAACTGGTTGTCGATAACCCACTACTATTGAAAAACCATTTCCCAGGTTCTGATCATGAATGAAACTGCCAAACAAACTCTGAATATCAACCCTGATGACGAATCGACCATTAACCCAACCACGAATAACGGTACGTTTGATTTATCATCAATTCAACAAAATAGTCAACCTGGCAATCCCACTTTCACCATAAACACTGCTGATGATACAGCGACACAACTTAAAATCGCAGTCTACTCCCGTGATTTTAAAGATCATGCCTGTGCAAGCATACGCCTGATTGAACCGATGGAATTTTTATCTCGGAATATTTCCTTCAAGTGGGCACTAAAATTTGATCCGGATAAACAATCAATGACTGCAGACCCGGGCGTTATTGAATGGTCAGATATGATCATCATACAAAGAATATTTCCGGGTAAAGATACGCTGGAAATTCTGGACAAAATATTGTCATCCGGAAAACCAGTCATCTACGAAGCAGATGATTTATTATGGAAAATCCCAAAAAGCAATCCCGTCCATGAGACCTTTCAAGATTATATCCCCACTATAAAATCTATCCTGCCAAAAGTGAGTCTGATCACAGCTTCAACAGAAGAATTAAAAAAAGAATTTCAGCGATTTAATCCGTGCGTAAAAGTACTGCCAAACCTGATTAACACCGAAAATTGGCACTCTACCGACACGCCTGTTGACAATCAAAGAATACGCATCGGTTTTGCTGGCACAGCTACACATGGTGAAGACCTGACTTTGGCCGAAGATGCCCTGCTAAGAATTGCTAGCAAATATGGAGAATCCATACAGTTTATATTTATGGGTTTCGTTACATCGAAACTAAAACAACTACCGAATCTGGAAATTGTGCAGTTTGAAACCTACAAAAAGTATCCTGATGTCCTGCAAAGCCTGAATCTGGATATTGCGATTGCTCCGCTGGTAGACAATCGCTTCAATCGCTGTAAAAGCAATATAAAATGGCTGGAATATTCGATGGCGGGTATCACTGGGGTTTTTAGCAATCTACCGCCTTACAATTCATGCGTAATCGATGGAAAAACCGGCATTTTGGTCGGCAACAGCAGCGAAGAGTGGTTTAACGCTCTGGATGGGTTACTTGCTGATCGGGACAATTGCAGGTCGATTGCACTTCGCGCAGAAACTAAAGTACGCCAATCCTATTCCTTAGAAGCAGCAGCAGAACAGTATTTAAGTAGTTGGAAGTCTTTATTTAGCCATTCAACAGAAATTAAAAAAAACACTCCTGATATTCATCAAAACCCACCTTCGATTACCGTCCAGGAAGATATAAAAACACGCGAAAAATACAGCCAATGGAAAGATCGCAAAACACTCAGCGAAGGACATGGTCAAATTATGGCAGAACGCATGTTGACTTCCTGGACCA
Organism: uncultured Methylococcaceae bacterium; assembly: GCA_964528035.1. GTDB lineage: Bacteria > Pseudomonadota > Gammaproteobacteria > Methylococcales > UBA1147 > CAZGQY01. The sequence continues at coordinate 15,684 of CAZGQY010000021.1, forward strand.
ATCAACCGTCGTTTCATTTGTTGATGATGATCAATGCCGGCGAAGAATCCATGCTGGCAGACACGCTGAATTCACTATCGACCCAGTTATATAATGGTTGGGGACTTTCGATTATCAGCACCCAACCACAACCCCGGATATTCAATAATTCGCTGAATAATATCGAATGGATTCAGGATACGGAAGCACCCTGGGAAGCTCTACACAATACGATCAATGAAACAGCGGCCGATTGGGTAATGTACCTTTTACCCGGAGACCAGTTTGAACCCCACAGCCTGTTCTCTTTCGCCGACTATATCAATCAACATCCCGACTGGTGTTTTGTGTATTCCGACGAAGACGTTCTGGATCAAAATGGGCAGTCTGGCCAGGCCAATTTTAAACCGGATTTTAATCTCGATTTGATGCGTTCTTCCCATTACATCGGCCACTCATGTATTTTTAAACGCGATGTCATGGAAAACCTCGGTGGCTTTACAAACCTTGCGTTTGTCACCAACGAAGATATGGCATTTAAAATCCTCGATACCTGTGGTGAGGCAGGTATTGGGCATATCGCCGATATTCTGTTCCACAGTTCATCGTTTGCGAGGAAAAACCCGAACACAGAATTACGCATAGAAAACGGGCGTATCGTTCGCTATGAGCACCTATTACGCAACGGTATAAATGCCGAAGTCCTCAATGGATCGATAGCAGATACCTTTAGGATTCAATACAATCACGATGACAATCCGCTGGTATCAATTATCATACCGACCAAAGACCGACCCGATCTGATCATCGCCTGTATTGACAGTATACTGGAGAAAACAGCCTATTCGAATTATGAAATTATAGTCGTAGACAATGACAGCGAAGTGGATGACGTTCATGATTACTATGAGAAGCTAGAACACGAACATGGAGACCGTTTGCGGGTACTTCATTACGATCATCCTTTCAATTTTTCGGCAATGAACAACCTGGCCGTAAAGCAGGCTTGTGGCGAATTTGTTCTGTTACTAAATAATGATACCCAGGTACTGCACGAGAACTGGCTGAATAATCTGATCGATCATGGAATGCGACCTGAAGTTGGCATTGTTGGTGCCAGATTAATTTACCCAGACAAGCGCTTACAACACGCCGGAGTGGTTCTTGGCCAAAGTCCAATTGCTGCACACCCCTACAATGGCGAATCTATGGACAAGAGTAACCCCGTACTCTCCGTGCATGTTGATCGAAACTACTCGGCCGTGACTGCAGCCTGTATGCTAATAAAAAAAACACTCTATCAGGAAATAGGCGGCCTGGATGAAGTCGACTTGCGGGTCTTATATAATGATGTGGAATTCTGTCTAAAAGTTGGCAACAGTGGCTACAAAATTGTTTGGACGCCCTACACGACCCTGGCTCACAACGCATCGACCAGTCTGAATGCACAAGGGCCGTCGGATGAAAAAATCAAACGCTCGATTAAAGAATATGAAACCATGCTATCGAGATGGTTACCGCAAATTGCCAACGACCCAGCTATTAATCGGAATCTGTGTCTACAGGACAATCACCTTTCGGTGGAATCAGAACTTGTACCCGGCTGGGATACAAAGTTTCATGATAAGCCACGGATATTGGGGTTTCCTCTGGATGGTTTAGGCTGTGGTTATTATCGGGTATACGCACCACTGTGGGCACTGGAGAAAAATGCACGCGCGCAGATTGCCTTCGTTCCAGAGCATGATCGACACGTCGAACCCAGAATACCGTCCATTGAAGAATTAGAACGCCTGGCTCCTGATACAGTTTTTTTGCAAAGCACACTTAAAGATAACCAGTTAATTGTTCTGGAGCGCTATAAACAATTCAGTCAATCGTTCAAGGTATTTGATTTGGACGATCTGAAAACACAGGTACCTGATTCCAGCAGCAACAAACCCTTCATATTCAAGGATATCAAGCATCGCTTACGAAAAGGGCTGTCTTTTTGTGATCGCCTTATTGTTTCGACTGAACCGTTAAAAAACGCCTATGAACACTTAATAGACGATGTCATTGTCGTTCCTAATCGCCTGGAAAAGAGTCGATGGATAAACCTCGAACCGGAAAGAAATAAACAGGAAAAACCGCGCGTTGGATGGGTCGGTGCGCAACAGCATCAAGGCGACTTAAAAATTCTGATTGATGTCATCAAGGCAACTTACAGAGAAATCGACTGGGTGTTTTTCGGTATGTGTCTGAATGAACTTAGACCTTATATCGCCGAAGAACATGACTTTGTCGCACCCAACGAATATCCAGCGAAAATGGCGTCACTGAAACTCGACCTGGCTGTTGCCCCATTGGAACAACATGCATTTAACGAAGCAAAAAGCAATTTAAGGCTTTTAGAATACGGTATTTTAGGATGGCCCGTGGTCTGTACGGATATTTATCCCTATCAAAATGCACCCGTAGACCGTGTTGCCAACGAAACCAATCAGTGGATCGAAGCAATCATGGATCATGTTAAAGACAGGAAAGGAACGCGTAAAAAAGGCATAAAATTACGCAATTGGGTATTGGAGAAGTGGATATTGGACAATCAGTTGGACGAATGGCTGCAAGCACTGACTTCGTAATTCACCGATAATCCACGATAAATGAAAACAAAGTTAAAGAAAACTTATTGACGGCCGTTAACAAGGATGGAAGCAGTGAATATCAACTCATGATATATCTGCTAAGTATAAATAGAGGCGAACGAATAGCCTCGATGGTAGGAGAATAAAATGGCTTTAAATGTCAATACCAATATCTTTTCATTAAATGCGCAGCGTAACCTGCAAAAAACCCAGGGCGACCTAGCGACATCTTTACAACGATTATCCACTGGCTTACGCATTAACAGTGCTAAAGACGATGCTGCAGGCTTGTTTGTCAGCGAAAAACAAACAGCGGACATTCGTGGATTGAATGCGGCTGTACGAAACGCTGCTGATGGTATTTCCCTGGGACAAACCGCTGAAGGTGCGTTAGGGCAAATATCCAATAACCTGCAAAGAATTCGTGAAATCGCGGTTCAGTCTTCTAACGCCACAGTTCAGGATAGAACGGGTCTTCAGAAAGAAGTCGACGAGTTAACTCAGGAAATATCCCGAATCGTGCAAACCACTGAGTTCAACGGCTCATCGTTGTTAAGTGGCGCGAGCAGCCTGGTATTTCAGGTCGGCCAGGATGGTATCGCAACTAACCAGATTACTGTTGCTACAACATCATTGGCTACATCTGCAACCGCTTCAGGTGGCGTGGTTGCATACAATGGCACCCTGACAGCTACCGGTACTGTTAACGTAAGTACCCAGGCAGCATCATCAGGCACGTTGGGCGGTCTGGACACGTCAATCGATAATGTATCGCAACTTCGTGCAACATTTGGTGCGGTCCAAAACCGGTTTGAAGCGGTTATCTCGAACTTGCAGAATTATTCTGAAAACCTCAGCGCTTCACGGAGTCGAATCCGGGATGCGGATTTTGCTCAGGAAACAGCCAATCTGACCAAGGCGCAAATTCTTCAACAGGCTGGAATATCGATTCTGGCTCAAGCGAATACGCAGCCTCAATCAGCATTGTCGCTGTTACAGTAAAACTAAGACACTTCGCCCGAAGAGACCTCTCTTCGGGCGATTAGAGTAAATTTTGCAGGTATAAAGCTATGTCGAATCAAGTATTGGCAAATCAGGTAGCACAGCCATTACGCATACCGGACCCATCGCGTACATCAAAACCTGGGAAACGAGATTTACAATCTGCGCTCGTTGAACCAAATGAGATTCCAACCGAGAAATCTTCGGTAGAAACAACGGATGAAAAACAGGCTCTGGAGCAACTTGACAGTGCAGTCAGCAACTTAAATGATTTCGCACAAACATTGAAAAGGGAATTACAGTTCACGATCGATGATAAAAGTGGACGCACAATAATTACCGTGACTGACCCGGAAACCGAGGAAATAATTCGCCAGATTCCGCCGAAAGAAGTACTGCGTATTGCTGAGTCGCTGGAAGAACATTCAGGCTTATTGCTGAGTGCTCAGGTATAAACTGCGTTTATAGCGAACAGCGACAAACACTATGGCACAAATTCAGGCACCCGGCGCAGGTTCAGGACTCGATATTAACAATATCGTCAGTCAATTGGTTGCACTCGAGCGTCGACCCATTAATGTGCTGGACTCAAAGCAGAATTTGGCAGAAGCACAACTCAGTGCCTTTGGTCAATTGAAAAGCAGTATTTCCACATTTCAAAGTGCCCTTAGTGATCTAAGCAGCGTTTCCAAATTCCAGGTATTCGCGCCTACATCTTCCAACGACAGCATATTTAGCGCGACTGCAGACGAAAATGCTGTCGAAGGAAACTACGATCTTGTCGTCTCAAATCTGGCAGAAAGCCAAAAATTGGCTTCAGCGGCCTTTGCTGATCCGGAAGCAGAAGTGGGTGAAGGTACCCTGTCACTCACTGTGGCTGGCAATTCTTTCAATGTCGCAATAGACAGTACCAATAGTTCTTTATACGGCATCCGCGATGCGATCAATAGCGCAGTGGACAACGTAGGTGTTACCGCTACTGTAATTAACGAAAATGGCGGTAGTCGATTGTTATTGACCTCAGACGAAACCGGTACAGCGAACACAGTCTCCGTCACCGCGACTAATGGCGGCTCAGGCGACCTTTCTCAGCTCGATGGAGCGAATTTGACAGAAATTCGGGCAGCAGAAGACGCGGCCCTAACCATCGATGGATTTTCCGTTACCAGCTCCAGCAATCAAATCCAGGACGCTATTTCGGGAGTCTCACTCAACCTGACAGGTGAAGGATCAGCAACCTTGGACGTCGCACGTGACGATGCAGCTATCACCAGTTCTGTACAGGCATTTGCCGACGCATTTAACGCCTTGCGGGACGAGATCGATAGTCAGCGAAGTGGACATCTTGAAGCCGATGGCACTCTGTTGGCAGTAGAACAAGCCATATTAGGGGAATTAAACAAAGGCCAGGCAATAACCGGATCTAATAGTACCTATTTATCAGAAGTAGGTATTGCTCTGGACAAAGCTGGACGAATTCAGGTTGACTCCGTCGAACTGCAGACCGCACTAGACAACGATTTTCGATCCTTCGCCAATTTGTTGGCAGCACCTGACGAAGGCTTCACATTCCGACTGGATGAGTTGGCATCCGGGTTCCTTGAAACCGATGGATTAATCGATGCCAGAGAGGATGGCTTGAACAACACTATCAGCCGTTACGAAGATCAGAAAGAAAATCTTGAATTCCGACTCGAGATAATAGAAAAACGTATTCGAGCACAATTTACGGCTTTGGATACTTTGGTAAGCAACCTAAACGCAACCGGATCATTTTTATCACAGCAGTTATCGTCGATAGTTGGTAATTCCGGTAGCAACTAGCCATGAATTCTCGTCGTAATTCAGGAGAAAATAATGCCATTATCAAGACAATCTAATGCGATCAATAATTATGGAAAAAATGCGTTGCATTCAGAAGTGCAAACCGCTTCCAGGCATCGCCTGATCCAAATGCTGATGGAAGGTGTCCTGGAGAAAGTTGCCTACGCTAAAGGCAATATAGAACGTAATAATTATCAGGAAAAGGGTAAAAACATTGGTTGGGCAATCTCTATTGTAAACGGGCTGCGAGCCAGCCTCGACAAAGAAAAAGGGGGTGAAATTGCTCAAAACCTGGAGGACTTATACGACTACATAATCCGCTGTTTATCAGATGCGAATACGAATGCCGATATCAGTAAACTCGAAGAAGTGACCCGACTTCTTCTTGAGATTAAAGGTGGCTGGGATGGAATCCCTGTTGAATTTAGAAACTGACACAATCAAAGAAAGAGGTAATAATTAATCATGAATAAGACACAACCCAATAACTTCTCAGAAATCATTTCGTTGAGCGAGCAAATGCTGGAGAATGCTCGTCTACACAACTGGGACGAGGTCACTTCAATCGAAATGGAACGCAAACAACTGATGTCAGACTTTTTTTCTCACCCTATGAAACTTCAGAAAGTACGACTGGTAGACGGAATCCGCCAGATACTCGAAAAAGATCGCGAAATTGTCCGGCTTGGGTCAGCGAAAAGAGAAGAATTGCAAACAGCGCTGCAAAAATTTCAACGCGGAAAGGACGCAGTTGAAGCTTACTCGGCTGTCGGCTAAGATTAACTGAAACCAGCCAGACAGACCAGAATTTTCGATCATTTTACTCATTCGGATTGGGTTTCTCCGCAAATGATCGAAAACTCTGATTTTTCCCAACTTTAATGTTAATCGGAATATTCAAACGCAGATCACTTTGCAAAAATCTCTAGTACTCCGCCGTGTTTATATTTACGGATATACCAGCCAATAAGCGGCCATCTGCATTGTTGCACTCGCTTGAATTAGCCCTAGCCTCGATGAAGAATGATTTCCAGTACCATTTTACTGCCGAAATACGCCAGCATTAGTGATACGAATCCCACCAAGGTCCAGCGAATAGCAGTTTGCCCTCGCCAACCATATACGGTTCGACCCCACAACAGTACACCAAAAAATATCCAGGCTAAAATTGATAACAGAGTCTTGTGCGCCAAATGCTGCGCAAATAGATCATCGATAAAAACAATACCACTGCCAAGTGATATTGTTAGCATCAAAAACCCTGCAATGATCATCTGAAATAACAATATTTCCATAGTTTGCAGTGGAGGAAACGATCGAATAAATCGATTTGATCCACGCCGATGCAATTGTCTATCCTGAACAGCCAGTAAAATTGCCTGGAAAGCAGCAATATTCAAAAGGCTGTAGGCTAATATCGACGCCAGTATATGGATTTCCATGCCCGGCCCAATTTCTCCAAGCAAATGTATTTTCAAAGGGAATATACAAGTAAAGATTTGAACTAAAGCGGCAAGTGGAAATATGACTACACCCAGCTTCTCCACCGGCTTATTGATCGCTGTAGTCAGTAATATTACAACTATGATCAAGATAACCAGAGACAGCATACCCAAAAAGCTAAAATTAATTCCTGAATCAATCCAGATACTGTTTACTAAAGAAATTCCATGAAAACAAGCCGCAAAAAAAGCAGGAAGCAAAAATTGAATGGGACTTGATTTTTGGTGGCCGCTAACCAGCGGTTGCCTGGAAACTGATCTTAACACCAGAAATGTAACAACAACATAAATGGCAATCGATATCGCCGAAAATAGTATTGGATATTTCAATTAAACTAGCCTCCCGCTATGAGTCTGGCATAATGGGTATTATTGATGAACTGTCGACATGCCGAACCAGGCATTTCGATATTCGGTCTAATGAAAAGTGGTTTGTTGCAATCACATGAAACTGGTTTTTTAATTTTCTACGCACTAAATAAAGCAATTAGGTCATTGTATCTGATTCCAAATCAATTAACCGTTAGACAACCGTATTATTTAATTTGCCGAGGCGCCATAAATGTTCTGCTCGGCTATGCACTGTTGGTGAAATATGTTTGATAATTTAAGCGAGCGATTAAATGAATCGCTGAAAAAAATACGCGGTCAGGGTCGCCTGACAGAATCCAATATTCAAGACACATTGCGTGAAGTTCGCATGGCGTTATTGGAGGCAGATGTTGCCCTTCTTGTGGTAAAGGGATTTATTGAAGGCGTGAAATCCCGCTCTTTGGGCCAGGAAGTTCAAACCAGTCTTACACCAGGGCAGTCATTAATCAAAATAGTTCAGGATGAGCTCGTCACCCTGATGGGCGAAGAAAATCAGGGGCTTAATTTAGCTACAGAACCACCAGCCGTGGTCCTCATGGCTGGATTACAAGGCGCTGGGAAAACCACAACTGCAGCAAAATTAGGGCGCTGGCTGGTAGATAACGAAAAGAAAAAAGTCGGCGTGGTTAGCGCGGATGTGTACCGACCTGCAGCAATCGAACAACTGAAAACACTAGCACAAGAACAATCGCTGGAGTTCATAGCGAGTGAGACGTCACAGTCTCCTGTCAGCATTGTATCTAAAGCGATTGACGAGGCACGCACCCAATATCTCGATGTCCTTATTGTGGATACTGCTGGACGGATGCACCTTGACGACACGATGATGCAGGAAATTAAGGCGCTGCACTCCGTTGCAAACCCCGTGGAAACACTCTTTGTGGTTGATAGTATGACTGGGCAGGACGCGGCAAACACGGCCAAAGCATTCAACGATGCCTTAGCTCTCACTGGCGTGATATTAACTAAAACTGATGGTGATGCACGAGGCGGGGCTGCGTTATCAGTAAGGCAAATAACGGGCAAACCAATAAAATTCCTCGGCATTGGCGAGAAAGCAGACGCCCTTGAATTATTTCATCCGGACCGACTTGCTTCCCGAATTCTCGGTATGGGCGATATGCTCAGTTTGATCGAGGAAGTCGAAAAAAAGGTTGATCAGAAAAAAGCGGAAAAACTCGCAAAAAAAATAAAAAAAGGAAAAGGCTTTGACCTTTCTGATTTTCGTGATCAGATCGTGCAAATGAATAGTATGGGCGGCATTAATTCAATGATGGACAAACTACCAGGCATGGGAAATGTTCCTCAAAATGTACGCAATCAGGTTGACGATAAGATGTTTAATCGACTCATTGCGATTGTTGATTCCATGACACCGCACGAACGACGCTTCCCTGCTGCATTAAATGGTTCGCGAAAACGAAGAATTGCAAAAGGCTCCGGAACTCAGATCCAGGACATTAATCGTTTGCTGAAGCAACACAAGCAAATGCAGAAAATGATGAAAAAACTCAATAAGGGCAATATGATGAACATGATGCGTGGCTTAAAAGGAAATATGCCAGGTCGTATGCCATTTTAGAGTAATAAACTTTGTGCAAATCACATTTTACTTCCCTTTACTGATAAATCGCGTAGAATGGACAGGTTTACTTAGTCAGGAAGCCGACTGGAAATAACGCATCCGTTGTGAAAAACAGATTTTGGCCCATTTTCTTAACGATTGGTTAATTTACCTCGAACATGGAAACAATAGTCTTGAAATCACTTTTGACAGGGTGCCTTATTATTTAATGTCTGCTATCTGGAACAATACTGCGGAATAACGAGGAAAACTGATGGTAACAATTCGACTCTCCAGGGGCGGGGCAAAAAAACGGCCATTCTATCATGTGGTTGTGGCTGACAGCAGAAGCCGCCGAGATGGACGGTATATCGAACGCGTGGGATTTTATAATCCAATGGCGAAAGGCGCTGAAGAAACAGTACGCTTAAACAATGATCGTATCGAATACTGGCAATCCCATGGCGCTCAATTATCTGATCGCGTTGCAGGAATTGTGAAGCGCGCGAAAAAGAATACTGAAGCAAGCGCTGCATAATTTGTTCGACAAAACCACAGTCGAGCTAGGTTATGTGTGTGGCGTATTTGGGATCAAAGGCTGGGTGAAAGTATTTTCTTCCACACAAACCAGAGAAAATATATTAAGCTATTCTCCCTGGATTCTGACAAAAGAAAAGGATAGAAAGGAATATAAGGTCATCGATGGCGCTCGTCACGGCAAGATAATCACCGCACAGCTTGAGGGTATAAATAATCGCGAACATGCCCAGAGTTTGTGTGAATCAGTTATTCACATTGACCGCCAGCAGCTGCCAAAGCTGCCAGATAACGAGTATTATTGGTCAGACCTAATAGGTCTTGAGGTATTCACAGACGAAGGGAAAACATTGGGTCGCGTTGAATCTATGATCGAAACGGGCGCGAATGACGTAATGGTTTGTATGGGCGACAAACAAAGACCCATACCCTTTGTACAAGGCGAGTATGTCACTGACATTGATCTGAACAAGGGGAAAATTACGGTACATTGGGATCCGGACTTTTAGGCATCATTGTCTGAATTTGAACTATGCGGATTGATATAGTATCGCTGTTCCCGCAAATGATAGAGGACGCATCCGGGTATGGAGTCACTGGAAAAGCGATCGACCAGGGAATCGTCGAGTTGGGAGTTTGGAACCCCAGAGATTTTAGCCGAGATAAGCGACGCACTGTGGACGATCACTCCTACGGTGGTGGGCCGGGTATGGTACTCATGCTGCAGCCCATGCGCGACGCGATACGCGAAGCCCGGAGAATTGATAATCGACAAGCCCGAGTGGTTTATCTAAGTCCTCAAGGCCGCCGATTAAAGCAATCCGATTTACTTCGGTACTCAAATTTTGAGCGCTTGATTCTGGTCGCGGGTCGCTACGAAGGTATTGATGAGAGAATTGCAGAAACCGAAATCGATGAGGAATGCTCCCTGGGCGACTATGTTATTAGTGGCGGCGAATTGGCTGCCCTGATTGTAATCGATGGCATCACCCGGTTATTGCCGGGCGTATTGGGTAAACAGGAATCCTGCTTGCAGGATTCTTTTATGAATGGTCTTTTAGATCATCCCCATTACACGCGCCCCGAAACTTTTGATGGCCTCAATGTACCCGATGTACTGACAAGTGGTGACCATTCGGCAATAGAAAGATGGAGGATGAAGCAAGCTTTAGGTCGTACCTACAGACGAAGACCAGACTTGCTGGATCAGCTAAAATTGAATGTTGAGCAACAGCGATTGCTCGCAGAATTTATTAATGAAGACTCTAAAAAAGAGGAATGACGAATGAGCAATATCATTCAACAGATTGAATCTGAACAGTTAAAAACCGACCTACCATCATTCTCTCCGGGAGACACCGTTGTTGTCCAGGTCAAAGTAAAAGAAGGTAGTAGAGAGCGGCTACAGGCATTTGAAGGCGTCGTCATCGGAAAACGCAATCGCGGCTTGAATTCATCCTTTACCGTTCGAAAAATCTCACACGGTGAAGGCGTTGAACGCGCGTTTCAGACTCACAGTCCAATTATTCAGGAAATAATCGTAAAGCGTCGTGGTGATGTTCGACGCGCCAAGCTCTACTATCTACGGGAACGTACGGGTAAAGCGGCGCGAATTAAAGAAAAAATTTAGCCTCTCAACCACATTCCGATGCGACAATTCCTCCGAGGAATTCACTAAGGAAAAAGTTCGTGGTACTAAGATCAATTATCCATTCATACTGATGCATCACTGGGTATTAACAACTATTTTTACCGGGAAAACTGATCAAAACCCGCTTTTCCGTTTTAGGTAACTTGCCCTTCCCAATTAACGACCTTATCTACAATTGATTTGGTTTTTAGTACTGTGAAGCGTGATAATGGGGATTAGGATCTAATTCCCCATAACCAATTGTAGAAATTTTCTGTGGATTCTGGTGACGCCAATACACATTCTGAAAGTTTGATCGACAACTTTCAAGATACCTTGTGGCTTGAAAACGGACTCAGTGAGAATACACTCATGGCTTATCGGTCTGATCTTCTTCTATTTTCCGAATGGCTGTTACCTCGAAATCTACTGTCGGTTCAAACGGAGGATATCTCTGCCTATCTGGCGCTTAAATTTCGACAGGGGCGTAGCGCTCATTCAAGTGCTCGATTACTATCCAGTCTACGGCGTTTCTATACTCTTCAGGTACACAAGGGCCAACTGTCCGTTAATCCATGCCTAACCATTGAGTCACCACATACCGGACGTGTCTTACCTGCCAGCTTAACTGAAAGCGATGTAGAGAAACTATTGGCAACACCCGATGTTTCAACAAATCTGGGCGTTCGTGACCGAACAATGTTAGAACTACTTTATGCGACGGGTTTGAGAGTTTCGGAACTCGTTGGCCTGACAAACAACCAACTCAATTTACGCCAGGGCGTTGTGCGCGTCATTGGAAAAGGAAACAAAGACAGACTGGTACCCATTGGCGAAGAAGCAATATCCTGGTTAGAGTCCTATATCGTGGGTGCTCGTCAACAAGTCCTGTCCGAGCGACAAACGGATTCTGTTTTTATTACCAGTCGAGCACGCTCAATGACCCGCCAGGCTTTCTGGCACCGTATCAAATTCTATGCAAAATCTGCAGACATTCAAAAACAGCTTTCTCCGCATACCCTGCGCCATGCTTTCGCGACGCATTTGTTGAATCACGGAGCCGATCTGCGAGTTGTTCAATTATTACTCGGACACAGCGATCTATCCACCACACAAATATATACACATATTGCCCGCGAACGCTTAAAAGATCTTCATGCTCGATCACATCCCAGAGGATAATTGATGCCAATCCATCCGACCGCCCAAATCGGCAACAATGTAAATCTTGGCTGCAGAGTTACAATTGGCCCTTATGTTGTCATCGATAACAGTGTCGAAATTGGTGACGATTGTGTAATTTCTGCACACGCAGTTATCCATTCAAATGTAATCATGGGGCAAGCTAATGAGATCTGCCCTCATGCGGTTTTGGGCGGACTACCACAGGATATGAGTTTCGACCGGCAACGACAGACATACGTGAAAATTGGCGATAATAATACTTTTAGAGAAGGTGTAACAGTTAATAGAGCAACTCAGACGGATGCATCAACTGTCATTGGGTCTGATTGTTATTTTATGAACGGCAGCCATGTCGCGCATGATTGCTCAGTTGGCAACGGTAGTATCTTCGCCAGTGGTGTTGCAATTGGCGGGCATGTAGCCATTGGCGAAAAAGTATTCCTGGGCGGTGGAGCCATGGTGCATCAATTTTGTAGAATTGGCTCTATGGTCATGGTATCCGGTACCGTCGGCGTACTGCAGGACATCATACCCTACACCATGGTTGGAGACAGCCCAGCCCGCCACTACCGACTAAATGTTGTCGGCTTAAGGCGAGCAGGAATTACAGGAAAGCGTTATAAATTAATTTCCACGGCATTTCGCCGCATGAAAAACAAAGAAAGCCTGGACGATTTAGACAGCAGCCCGGAAATCGATTATTTGCGCACTTGGCTGGCAGAAGATTCTACTCGTGGACTCAGTTCGTTTTTAGTTGCTTCGTAATGACACTATGAAAAAAATTAAAGTCGCCGTCGTGGGAGTTGGCTATCTTGGCAAATTTCACGCAGAAAAATATAGTCAGTTACCCGACTGCGAACTGGTTGCAGTCGTTGATGTCGATCACTCAGCAGTCAAGGCTATTGCGGACAAATATGGGGCAGACCCTGTAGAGGACTATCACACACTACTCGGTCAGGTCGATGCCGTCAGCATTGTCGTCCCGACAAGTCTGCACTATGAAGTCGCCAAAGAGTTTTTGAATACTGGCGCACACGTATTGATTGAAAAACCCATCACTGTAACAACTGAGCAAGCAGAAGAACTGATTCAAATCGCCAATAACAAAAATCTTATCTTACAGGTTGGTCATTTAGAACGATTCAATGCTGCTTTGCTCGCCCTGGACTTCAGTCAGGATAAACCGCGATTTATTGAATCCCATCGACTGTCTCCGTTTAGTCCCCGAGCAAACGATGTGAGCGTGGTACTGGATTTGATGATCCATGACATCGATATCATACTGGACATTGTCGATTCCGAAGTGGATAGAATTGATGCCAGTGGTGCAGCAGTATTGACTGGCGGCATCGATATCGCCAATGCCCGGATCGTTTTTAAAAGTGGCTGCGTAGCCAATGTAACCGCCAGCCGCGTAAGTATGAAGGTCGAACGAAAGATGCGCATGTTTCGGCCAAAGTCTTATGTCTCGGTAGATTTTCAAAACCGCAGCCTGGTATGCCTTAAAACAGGTGACCGGGAAATGTTTCCAGGTATACCAGAAATTAAAACAGAAAAAACCGAGTTTGAGAACAGTGACGCACTGATGGAAGAAATACGTCATTTCGTGGATTGTATAGCGAACAAAAAGCAACCATTGGTATCCGGGGAAGCAGGAAAACGCGCACTGGAAACCGCAATAGAGATAACAAAACTTTTGAATTGATAATCGATCTGCAAACTTTTAATACTGAATACCGAATTCACCAGGTCTTTTATTTTTGTCCTTTGTCTATCAAGTCACGCAGGGATGAGAATTTTAGAACACAATATTTTTAACACTGCGAGTAAAAACAATGATCCCGATGGTTGATTTGCAATCCCAATACGCTGAAATCCAGGAAGAGATCGAAACTGGAATAAAATCGGTTTTAGAGAATTGCCATTTTATTATGGGGCCTAATGTTAAAGGCTTTGAACAGGAGGCAGCCGAATATCTCGGTAGCAAACATGCGATAGGCGTAGCTTCCGGAACGGATGCCCTTCATTTAGCACTCGCGGCGGCTGGTATAGAACAGGGAGACGAAGTTATTACTACCGCATTTACATTTATCGCAACCGCCGAAGCCATTCGCCACGTTGGCGCCTCTCCAGTTTTTGTCGACATCGACCCCCAAACATTTAATATCGATCCACTATTGATCGAGCAGGCAATAACCCCAAAAACCACTGCTGTATTGCCAGTACACATTTTTGGACAACCGGCGGATACAAAACAAATAAAGGCCATTTGCGATAAACATGGTTTAAAGTTAATTGAAGATTGCGCTCAATCCTTTGGCGCATCGGTCAACAACACAAAAACAGGATCCATCGGCGATTGCGCCGGCTTTAGTTTCTTTCCCAGTAAAAACCTTGGAGCCTTTGGCGATGGAGGCTTGATCACCACCCATTCGGACAACATTGCTGAAAAAGCCAGAATGCTGAGAAATCACGGCTCAAAAAAACGTTACTATCATGAACTGGTTGGATACAACAGTCGCCTGGATGAAATTCAGGCAATGATCCTGCGCGTCAAGTTAAAACGAATCGATCAATACAACCAGGGGCGAAGACGTGCTGCTGAATTATACAGCCAATTATTAGAATCATTACCACTCCAATCACCACATGAGGATGGTATCGGTTTACATGTATATCATCAATATACATTGTTGACTGACCGTCGGGATGAGATTATCCAGGCGCTTCAGCAACAGGATATTGCATCCGCAGTCTACTATCCTGTTCCTCTACATAAGCAAAATGTATTTACGCAACAACAAGCACAAGCAAAACTTCCGATAACAGAGAACATCTCTGAACGCTGCTTATCGTTGCCAATTTTTCCTGAGCTGTCAGAGGCTGATATCATGCATATC
Organism: uncultured Methylococcaceae bacterium; assembly: GCA_964528035.1. Classification (GTDB taxonomy): domain Bacteria; phylum Pseudomonadota; class Gammaproteobacteria; order Methylococcales; family UBA1147; genus CAZGQY01. The sequence continues at coordinate 30,806 of CAZGQY010000021.1, forward strand.
ACTAACACGATTAAGGGCGTTTTCAGTGCCTGAAGAAAATCCTAGCCTGATGTTAGTCGCGGGAGAAGCATCAGGCGACCGGCATGCGGCCGATTTATTCGTAGAATTAAAACGCCTCGTACCGGGAATCAAAGGCTTTGGCATGGGCGGTGAAAATATGCGCCATGCGGGAGTAAAAATTTGTTACGATTCTTCAGAGATCGCGATTATCGGGTTGGATGGAATCGTCCGACAATACCCGAAAATATTAAGGGCGTTGCGACTCATGAAAAAGATTGTCAGCGAACAGCGTCCAGACCTTTTGATCTGCGTGGATTACAAAGAGTTTAACTATAAACTGGCCCGATACGCAAAATCTGCAGGGATAAAAGTTTTGTTTTACGTCAGCCCACAATTTTGGGCATGGAGACCGGGAAGGATTACCAAATACGGCGCAGCAATTGATCGAATGGCAGTCATATTCCCCTTTGAGGTAGCAATATACGAAGAACATGGCATACCTGTTTCATACGTAGGGCATCCGCTTGTGGACAAGGTTCACGCTTCCCTGTCCAAACCCCAATCCATGGAGAAATTGGCTTTGGACTCATCCCATCCCGTCATCGGTTTATTGCCCGGCAGTCGCATAAACGTAGTTAAACGAATATTGCCACTGATGCTGTTATTTTCTGAAAGGTTAAGTAAACAATATGCCGATATCCAATTTATTCTACTGCAGGCCACATCAATAAAAGACCAACAAATTGAAGACAGCCTGAATCACTGTAACCTTTCAGTGAACATCATCAAAAACGATACCTATGACGCAATACAGTGTTGTAACGCGGTATTGACAACTTCGGGAACCGCTACGCTTGAAGTGGCTTTATTGGGTATACCCATGGCAATTACTTATCGCGTCAATCTGTTTACTTATTGGATCGGTCGACTACTGGTTAATATTCCCTATATCGGTTTACCCAATATCATCGCGGGACGGCAAATAATTCAGGAATTCATCCAGAATGACGCGACCCCCGATGCAATTTCCAACGAAATGGCTAGAATATTAACTGATCAGGCTTATTCTAAAACGATGATTAAAAACCTGGATGATATACAACAAAAACTGGGCAGTGGTAATGGAACCCTGGCATTAGCCAAGGTCGCAAGAGATATGCTTTAGTTGAAACCCATAGTGCCGCTTATATAAGCCTCTGTGTACAAATCATCAATTGTTTGGAACAGGTATAATTATCCATATAAACTCTTCGGCAATGCAAAAGTCCAAACAATCAACAAGTTTTATTCTCAGAAATAAAACGACTGAGTAACCACACTGTTTTAATAAATAACTTAGGAGTAAAAAAATGACCGATATCGAAGCCCTATTAGGGACGGATGCTGACAGCTTACTGAATTACCGTTGCAATACAATTCCCAGTAATCAGCTTCATCTACCCGGTTCGGACTATGTTGATCGTGTGGTCTCGCAGAAAAACAGATCAATTTCCGTAATGAGAAATCTGCAATCCATGTATAACCAGGGTCGACTGGCAGGCACAGGTTATCTGTCTATACTCCCGGTTGATCAGGGTATCGAACATACCGGAGGCGCGTCATTTGCGCCGAACCCGATTTATTTCGACCCTGCACAGATTGTGGAATTGGCAATAGAAGGGGGCTGTAATGCAGTGGCTTCGACACTCGGTGTTTTAAGTTCTGTAGCCAGAAGCTATGCCCACAAAATCCCTTTCATTATGAAAATCAATCATAACGAATTGCTGACCTATCCGGAAAAGTATGAACAGACTTTGTTTGCCAGCGTTGAACAGGCGTTTGACATGGGTGCTGTTGCCGTGGGCGCAACGATCTACTATGGTTCCGAAGATTCGCGCCGTCAGATTGAGGAAATAAGTAATGCATTTGCCAGAGCCAATGAACTGGGAATGGTTACTGTTTTATGGGCTTATTTGCGAAATTCGGCATTTAAGAAAGACGGCGTTGACTATCATGTAGCAGCCGATTTAACGGGCCAGGCCAACCATCTTGCTGCAACTATAGACGCTGACATAGTTAAACAAAAAATGGCTGAAAATAACGGTGGATTCACAGCCGTTAACTTCGCCAAGAGCCATCCAAAAATGTACGCAGAACTTTGCGGAGATCACCCGATTGATCTGGTTCGATATCAGCTTGCCAACTGCTTTATGGGCCGCGCGGGTTTAATAAACTCCGGGGGTGCATCCTCCGGCGCCGGTGACCTGACTGAAGCAGTTCGAACTGCAGTTATCAATAAACGAGCCGGAGGAATGGGACTCATATCCGGCCGTAAGGCTTTTCAAAGACCGATGACCGAAGGCGTCGAGCTACTCAATGCAATTCAGGATGTTTATCTTTCGGACGCTGTTAGTATTGCTTAAATCTGTAAACTCTCAGGGAATATAAATAGCCGCTTATTGGACTATTTCGTAGCTATTCAGCGAAGATTTATTTAGAGGGTCGCAACATTAATTGTTTGGGCTGCTACAACAAGGATGTTGCAGCCTAGATTACCCAAGGGTAGTGTGCGTCCGGCATAAAAAGATCTAGCACCCTAAGAGCCTACCTGCTGAATAGATGTCATTTTTTTTCATAACTGATAGTCATTTATAAATGCGATACTCCTGTCCAATTGCTCTTTTGATGTTTCAGGTCGCACAAATAAATTAATAATGTGATCGGAAACATAGTCAGCGTTTGCCAGGCTAACACCGGTCATAAGATTATTTAATGCCAGGTAATGCTTTGTAAAAATAATATCTTCCTTTCTTGCATCTTCAATGAATTTATCACGCTCGCCTTTAAACAGAACAGGATACCTCCAATAAACAACGTCAGACCTTGGTTGGAATTTTTTCACCTTATCTGCATCCAATAATTCATCATACATTTTTGAATATGTTTGCCGCGTTGCAATTAAATCGCTTCTTATTGATAATTTGTAATAAAGATCTCTTTGTTTCTCCTTCATCATATCCCATGCAAATAATGAATTGTTATTAACTATCTGCTGTGCTTTGTTAAAAACAGCATCATTATCAGTCACAAGCGCCCCACCACAACCACAATTAATGATCTTGTCATAACCAAAACTAAATATACTCACTTGCCCAAAACTTCCTAACAATTTTTTCCCAAATGAACCGCCTATCGTTAAGCAAGCGTCTTCGATTAGATAAAGTTTGTTCTCGATAGCGAAGCGTTCGATCTCATCAATCTGGCAATAGTGCCCATAAGCATGCACAGCAATGATCGCCTTTGTATTGTCTGTAACAGCCTTTTTTATTTGTTCGACGTTCATGCATAAATCATCCAAAGAAATATCCGCAAGCACTGGAGAGTATCCTGCCAATTGAATGGCGAACAAAACAGCCGGGCAACAAATCGCTGGCAAAATCACATCAGCACCATTCGGTACCTGACCTGCTTTGAGCGCAACAATAAGCGCTGCACTGCCTGAATTTGTAGGCAGCACATATGAACGTTCAGTAATCGTTCGCATTTCATCTTCTAATCTCATGAAAGCCAAACTCTAATATCCTTTCGATATTGCCGACACTGAAACGTTTCCGGTTGATCCATAATATCTACTCTTACTGCCCCATTACTCAATGCGTTCTTCTTCAACTTCAATAAATCACAAAAATACCATTGTGAATAACGCTGAATTTCAGGTATTTTCGTCTCATACTCGAAATCACTCGAAGATTTAACTTGGTCTTCAAACGCCTGGTCTAATACATCACCAATAAGAACCACTCCTCCTTTCTTACAAACACGCATCATTTCACTGAGAACACTCAGCACATAACTCTCGCCCTCGAAATAATGAAAAATACTGTACGATATTACGCGGTCAAATGATCGATCAGGAAAATCTAATTGCGCAGCCTCTGATTGATTGAAATTTGCTTCAGGAAATACTTTTTTTGCTTGTTCAATCATATTGTTCGAATAATCAATACCGTTGAACCGATTAAAATATTCTTTCAATCCCGACAACAAAAGCCCATTTCCACAACCCACATCAAGGATTGCATCAAGAGGACGATCCAATTCAAGTTTATTTTTGATATCCTCAACCAGGGAGCACCAATGACCTTCATCAATTGGGCGACACACCTGTTTATATAAACACTCTGAGCTCACCGCTTGCCGGTCCCACTCTTGTTGTTTTTTATGTGGTGTGTCCAATATATGATCCTGAAAATTTCAATCAAGTCTGTAATCGAAAAAACTTTCGAAGCAACCAATTCATCCTCGAATCAAAAAACAACCCGTTATCTGAATTTACTTATAGCCAATTTTCAGCCCATTTACCTTCGTAAACTGCTTCGGATTGTTGGTTACCAATACCGTCTCAATACTTCTTGTGCGCGCAGCAATCATCATATCCATAGCACCGATAGGCGTACCGTACCATTCCTCTCCAATTCAACACGGGTTTTCGCAAATTGATCATCAGCATCAATATTCCACGAAGACTAAATTGTCAACCAACAGGGGGCTCCTGTTCAAGTTAACCTTGACCAGGACATCCCATTGGTAAGTAGAGGTACTATCCCGATATTATCTGGATCATCAGTGATGACGAATCGGTAAAGCAGTTTTCGGTTGAACTGATTGTACTTAGTAATCATTCGTTGCAAAAAATACATCCTGATGCCAATTACCCCGTTGCGTTATATGGTGGGGATATCCCGCTAGTACTACTCTTGGGAGCGAGGTTTTAATAATATGCGAAAGATTGACGCAGGATTATTGTTTGTCTTC
>CAZGQY010000022.1:0-34151 GCA_964528035.1 uncultured Methylococcaceae bacterium
ACAAACAATAATCCTGCGTCAATCTTTCGCATTTTATTAAAACCTCGCTCCTTATCATGCTTTTTTTTCTATTAATGCTTTCTCAAGGTCGCCGTTAGCCAGGTCACCTTTGATCCAACCTGTAATCGCAAGTTTAACTGCTTGCTCAACCGGCATATCTAATTCTAATAATTGTTCTTTGGGAACGATTAAGGTAACACCACCAAAAAAATAACTACCCGGTGCGAAAACAGCAATATGATTCTCCGGAATGCTGCCGTTTGGCAGATCGTCAAACTGATCTCTGGTAACCAAGCCCAGAATTTTTATATTCAGTGCCGGGAGCGTAACCAAAACCACACGTTTCATATTTTGATTTGGTTTTTTTGCAAAAAGATGCATCAAATCCTTAAGTGGGCGATAAACTGTTTTGACGAGAGGTGCTTTGTTAAACTGTGATTCAAAATAACTTGAAACTTTATCTGAAATGAGGTGATTCATCAGGAATCCGACGCTAGCCAGGATAACCACACCGCTGATGATTCCCATACCAGGAAAATTAAGGAAATCGGGAAAATAAGTGACTAAGTTGTGGTTAAAAAGATTTTCTACAGAAATAATTAACCAATAGAGCAGATAAAGAGTTAGCGTAATTGGTAGTACAGTGAAAAGTCCTTTGCTAAAGAGGTGGTAGAAATATGACATGGTAAGCCTTATATTATTGTTTCAATAGGTCGATTTAACCGCTATATCGCCATTGGTCTGGTGGCTTTACAGTACAAACACAGATTCTATTTTTTCTGTGTTTTGTGTAGATAGTATCTGTAATAATAATGTGCGATTTTGATTACTACAGATTAATCTTAGCGACTAAGGGAATTCTCTGAATCAATGATCACAGCTAACCGATCATTTAACACTATATTACAGTACAATTAAACCCCTCGGTAGAAGAACATCTGAGTAGAGGGCTAGAATTCAATTAAAATTTACTGGATACCTGTATTCTTGCACACAATTAAAGGTAGAATTCTGGTGTCGGTACTCTATGACTGAAATTTTTAGAGGAGATCACCGCTCTGGTGGTGAATAACCAGGTGGCGTTGGTTAGGTTGAAAGTTTAAACTATTTATACGGCGTAGATAGCAATTTTGCTGTGGGTATTCAGATATCCGGGTTCTGTTCGGAATGAGGACAAATATGAAAACAAAAATAACCAATCGATTTACTTTTGTAATAGGTGCTCTGCTGTGGGGATGGTCATATTCAGTGGTTGCAGAAATTCCAGAGGGCCGGGATGAATTGCGAATACATACTGGAACACCGGAAAAAAAAGGTGAATCTATTGTCTCGATTTCTGGACGTTGGTTAGCAGAAGGTGATTTGCAAACAGGATTCACTGCATTAACATTTATTAACGGTCCTGATGAAGCTAAGGCAGATTCAGCTCTTTCTTTAGCGAAAAAAGTGGCTAAATCTGCAAAGCGGGGAATGGCTTATCTTAGGATTTCACTGCGTGGATTAGCCGTGGAATTTGTAAAAGATCCGAAGGATCCGCAATATGTGATAAGGAATAAAGAAGGGATACCGTTAAGCAAAATAACAATTCGAGATTTTACTAACCAGAAATTCACCGCTGAGATCGGAGCCAAGTCTTTTAACTCGCATGGCACTAAAGTCGCGTTGGACTTTGTTGAAGGCGCTGCGGTGGCAAAAATTGTATTGAATTTTTCAGCAGATGATTTGAAAACTTTTCATGCTGAAGGTGGGGGTATCGATGTGACAATGGGTGATGGTAAAACGGTCAGTGTAGAGACTGCGAATAAAACGACTAAAGAAATAGAAAAAGCATTGGCGGCAAAAGTGAATGGGTCATTTAGTTCGTCTCCGTTATTTCCTGATGAGAGAGAAAAGCGGGACAAGAAGAATATAAAACCATTCGATGGTGGGGAGGTTGCTCTTGGGGGTATATCGGCCAAGACCTTTACCGTCCATGTAAAGGATCCGAGCATTGGTGTTGTGACACGTTTTCAATTCAAGGAAAGCGCTAAAAAAAGTGGTGGTTGGTGGTGAAACCCACCTTTGAGTACTCCGTCAATACAAGCTTGGCGGAGAACTCGATTGTAAGCATATACTTAACTGTCTTTGATTGAGGCTATTCCTGGCTGCGAATTGTCTCTGGATTAGCATTTACCAAATCACCTACGCAGCTAAAGTTGTGCTCTGTAATGGATGAAGCCGCTTCATGGGCTTTCTGCATGGATCCGAATACTTCGGTCGTTTCATCCAGTGATTTCTTAACATCCATCGGGGTTTCTACTGAAGCCAGTTTCAGGTACGCAGCAATATATTTGGTTCTCTTCGGGGAGCCCGGAAATCCGGGAAGTTGAGTTAAAATTTTACCGACAACACAATTGGCCATTTCTTCCGGGTCAATGCTATAGTCTATGAGATCCTGATCTGCTTTGAACTTATTCGTTAATCGCTCGACTAATTCTGTTTTTTCTTTGCCTTCACAGCCGGCAAGAAACAAAATGGCGATAAAGGGAATAATAATGTTTTTCATGGTTTGTCCTGCTTCTTCGTCTAAATATTAATACCTGCTTTTAATTGCAGGATCAGTGCCTGTAAATATTACAAAGCTAATCAATCATTATACTATGAGTAGGGCGTGGTCGGCTGAGAATTGTTCAAATAGGTTTTGAGCAATAGTTACTTATTCTGACAAAGTCAGTCACAGTTAAAGTTTCTGGTCTGGCATTCGGGTCTATGCACAGTGAAGCGAATGTATGTTTGCCCGCAAATTCTTTAATAGAATTTTTGAGAGTTTTGCGGCGCTGGGAAAACGCATGTTTTACAATCGATTCAAATTGTGTGTAGTCGTCTGCCGAAAGGTTTTCGGGCGAATGTGGGGTCAGTCGTACCATTGAGGAAATTACTCTTGGTTTGGGTGTAAAGCATTCAGGAGCGACGTCAAAGAGTTTTTCTACATGGCATTTGTATTGGGTCATGACACTTAATCGACCATATATTTTGCTGCCTGGTTTGGCACAAATACGTTCTACGACTTCTTTTTGCAACATAAAATGCATGTCTGATATACAATTATTCTGATCGAGTATGTGGAACAGTAGTGGAGTTGATATGTTATAGGGCAGGTTACCTACGATTCGAATATGTCCTTGATCTTTGGGTAGAGTTCCGAAATTGAATTTCAATGCATCCTGACAATAAATCTGCAATTGTTTCACAGTAGAAAATTTCTTTTCCAATTCGGCGGCAAGGTCTCGATCAATCTCGATTACAGTCAGTTTCATGCATTTACCTGCCAACTGTTCAGTTAATGCACCAGTTCCCGGTCCAATCTCGACAATGTGACTGTCAGAATTTAGCTGGATACAATCAATAATCTCTGAAATAACTGATTTATCATGAAGGAAATTCTGACCGAATCGTTTTCGTGCGCGATGAGACATGGTCAATATACCAATAGTTCTAGTTTTGTTTGTTTGCTGTTTCAGTTCGACACATTTGAATAGCGGTTTCGATTGCAAATTCAAGGCTACCGGTGGATATTTGCCCGCTACCGGCTAGATCCAAAGCAGTGCCGTGGTCTACTGATGTTCGAATAATAGGCAGACCTAATGTGATGTTGACCGCTTTGCCAAAACCAGAATATTTGAGTACCGGGAGACCCTGGTCATGATACATCGCAAGAACTGCGTCTGCCGAATCGAGGTATTTGGGTGTGAACAGAGTGTCAGCAGGTAAGGGTCCTGTCAGAAGGAGGCCTTGCGAGCACAATTTATCAACCAGGGGTGTAATAACTTCTATTTCCTCACGTCCCAGATGACCATCTTCGCCAGCATGGGGATTGAGGCCACATATCAGGATCTTCGGACGGTTCAATCCGAATCGAAGTTTAAGATCACGATGTAAAATCGTAATGACTGACATGAGTCGCTGTTGAGTGATCGCCTGGCTGATTTTCGCAACCGGTAGATGTGTCGTTGCCAATGCGACTCTAAGGCTGGGTGTTGCTAACATCATAACCGGATGTCCACCGGTAATGTCTGCTATATATTCAGTGTGGCCGCTAAATGGAATATTTGCATCGTTGATGACTCCTTTATGCGCAGGGCCAGTGACTAATGCATCGCAACTTGAATCAAGACACTGATTCGTAGCGTAATCGATTGAATCGACTACGTAGGGTGCATTTCGCGGATTCAGAGTGCCGACTTTTTCGACAACGGACAAACCGATAGGAATGACTTTGATCTGTCCCGGAATATGTCTGCCTGGCGGTGTGCCTGGGTCAAATTGTGTAATTTGCAACGGTTGCTTAAGAATTCTGGCTCGTCGTTCTAATAGATCCGGGTCGCAAACCGCTATCCATTCACAGGGGATTTTTTTTTGTGCTAGCAATACGCAAAGATCCGGTCCAATTCCGGCAGGTTCTCCGGGCGTAAATACGACGCGTGGCAGGCTCGTCAATGCTTGATTCCAGTGTTTTAGTGGGCGAAAATTGAGTTGAAATATTTTAAATGATCAGCTTTGGTCGAGTCTTATTTCCACGTAAGCTTCATTTCTTAACTGACGCAACCAAAGCTCAGTTTCTTCTTCGAATTTTTGTTTACGAATTTCGTCTCTAACCAGCTCTTTACGATATTCATCGGTGTTATCCCGTTCTTTACGATCCAGAACTTGAATCAGGTGCCAGCCAAATTGGGTTTGTATCGGAGCACTGATATCGCCAGGCTCCAGTTTTTTCATGGCTTCTTCGAAATTCGGAACAAGGGCGCCGGGGCTCACCCAACCGAGTCCTCCGCCTTTAAGTGCGGAAGATTTATCGTCGGAATGAGACTGTGCAAGTGTTGAAAACTGATCGCCATCCTCAATTCGCTGTTTGAGCAACAGCAGTTTTTTTCTGGCATCTTCATCACTTAACAGATCATTGGTTTTTATCAGTATATGTTGAACTTTAGTTTGAAATACTACATGCTTCTCTGCACCCTTCATCTCGAGTATCTTGATGATGTGGAAGCCACTGGCACTTTGGATTGGGCCGGCCAATTCACCTTCCTGTAGAGTGCTTACAAGGTCGACAAATAGGGTAGGTATTTCTTCTGGCCGCCGCCATCCCAGGTCACCCCCGTTAAGACCTTGTGCGCCATCCGATACACTCACGGCTGTCTCTTTAAAATCTTTCCCTGCACGTAGTTTGTCGATAATATCTGTTGCGCGTTGCTTTGCTCTTTGTATTTGTGTGGGTGATGCGGCTTCAGGTGTAGCGATCAGAATATGGCCAAGGTGATATTGTGTGTTCTGATTTACGCCAAGTTTGCCGCGAGTATTGATGAAATGGTCGACTTCCTGGTCGCTAACCTTGATACGAGCGGCAATAGTTCTGTTACGCAATTGGTTCATCATGATTTCGTCCCGCATGTCTTCCATAAAGTTTGCGTAGTCCATACCCTGGTTTTTTATCGTATTGCGGAACTCTTCCAATGACATATTGTTTTGTTTGGCGAGTTGAGCCATTGATCGTTGTAATGTTTGATCGTCGACATGCATGCCAACCTGGCTGGCCCGTTGCAGTTGCAGTTTGTTAATAATGATTCGCTCGAGTACCTGGCGACGGATGACCAGTTCCGGGGGTAGTTGGGTGCCGGATGAGCCAAGATTTTGTTTGATTATTTCAATTTGGCGATTCAATTCACTGTTCAATATGACGCCGTCATCAACTATTGCTACGATGCGATTTACGTCCATTGCCCCGACGCTTTGCATAGAAGCGATATATAGCCCGAAAAGAAAAGGCAGGAGTCTGATCGGATAATAATTGATATTTTGTTGTTTGCGCATAAGATATTTACGGTAAAGCCTGTAATGAATCCTGTTCAATGTAAAACAAATTCTAGATTATAAGGGAAAATAAAGCGGAGTGGTTAGTGCCAGCACTTTGTCAAGATTGTATTGTGGGATAGATTATGTCGGGAAGCGGTTGGTTGCCAGGCGCACAATTGCAGGATTTTTGGGTAAACGAAGCTAAGGAGTGAGGATTTAATAATATCCGGTTCTTGACTTGTCTTTTTGTCCGTCTTCTGCGTTGTAGAAACATTTGCGTAGCCAGCTATGCGTCTATTTCTATGCCTTGAAGACGAACAAAAATCCTGCGCCAAACTATCCGGATATTATTTAATCCTCACTCCTAAGTCGATCAAATGGTTGCCTGGAACTAATAGCATGGGTAGTTTTTGAAAATTATTTCGGTGCCACATAACCTGAAATATTGCGTTCAAGAAATCTATCTACACTGTCGCCAAAGCTGGTGAAGCCTTTGAGCTCCAATTGCGCAAAAACACCCGTATTGGGGTTTCCATCCCCCAATATACGACTGCGTGAAGTCTGTATCCAGTATCGCCCAATAATTCGAAAGCGCCAGCAGCAACTTTCTTTTTCAATACCGATAAAGCTTTCTAATGTTTGATTGTCAAGAAATGAATACTGCCAGCGTCCAACTCCGGCGTAGCCGTTAGCGATGGGTAATCGAAACGAGCCATCGGCTTGATCTATTTCTGTAATTCCTCGTGAATTTTGCCGATATCGATAAGCCAGGTTTATTATTCTGTTTTCTTCGTCTTCATAATGAACTGATGCCAGGCCGCGATTAAATACAGATCGATAGGGGTTCCATTGTAAGCCTGAGCGGAAAGACAAATTATTGCTGATTTGACCGTTAAGCTCGGCTACGATACTTGAAGTCTGATCAGTTGCGGTTGGAGTTGCGGCAGTTCGCTGAACTTTGCGATCGTCAAAATAGACGATAGTTCCCAGCGTGGCGTCAAGCCGCTGCCGTCCTGATTTCGGTTCCAATATTCTCGAATTGAGTGCCACTGATAATTGATTAGCATCTCCAAACCGATCAGCGCTGTTAAAACGATTATCACGGAATAATTGAAGTATAGTGAAATCGAATTCAGAAGTATCGAACAATGGAATATCGTCCTGGTCGGAAAAAGGTACGTACAGGTAAAAAATTCGTGGTTCCAACGTTTGAACAAGTTCAGTGCTTCCCAGTGTAAAGTCCCGTTCGAATGTTAAGCCGCTGTCTAGTGACAAGACCGGTAAAATTCTGCTTATAGAGGAAGGTGTTCCCGATTCCTGACCAGATAAAAAGTACTGAGTATAATTAAGGGCTACTTTTGGGTCGATATAAGCGCCAGCAGTTTCAATGGGCCAGCTAAAATTTGGTTTCAGATCGATACGGCTACCTGTTACTGTGTTATTTCTTTGGAAATACACATATTCTCCTCTGTAACTGAAACGACCGCCCAGATTGCTTATTCGTTTTTGTCCGGTTGCCAGAATCTGCGGTAAGCGTCGGTAAGGTTTGTTTGTGTCTAAAATATTTTGATCAATTGTTTGAAAGCTTTCCAGGCGGGTCAGCAGGTTTAAGCCGCTGATGTTATAGCGTAGGTTTGCCTGGCTGCGAAGATGTCTGGCAGTGTTAATACTGATTGCGTTGCCAATTTGATCCAGATATTCGTCATCTGAAACCAGATTAATATCAAAGTCTCCCCTTAGATTTCGTTTGAATATTGTTGTATTGAGCGCAGAAAATGCACCCCGTGTTCTATTTGAAACAAAATCGTAGGGTATCAGTTCAGCGTTAAATTTACCTTGAGTCGAAGGAAATAAATATCGGAATTCGCCACCAAGAAGAGGACCACGTCTACTCATTATACGCGGTGTAATTGTGGCGTCATAATTCGGCGCAATATTCCAGTAATAGGGGATGCTTAAATCGAAACCAGTGTCGTTTTTTAAGCCAAAAGACGGAACTAAAATACCGGATTTTCGACGGTTATCGATAGGGAATTCAAGGTAGGGGCTATAGAAAACAGGTACACCTGAGGCTTCTAGCCAGGCATTGGTTGCTGTGCCAATTCCTTCTTCTCGATCAAGTCTAAGTGTACCTGCTTCTAGTGTCCAATCCTGATTACGGGGCGCACAGGTGGTATAGGCTGCATTAAAGTACTGACTTCTGGATTTATTTTCAATATTGGCTAAATTTGCCCGTCCACGGGCGGGTATTGTTCCGTAGATGAATTGGGTATTTCGCATTCTTGCCTGATCATTATCCAGGTTAAGGTAGGCACTATCGCTGTAAAGCGAGAGATCCTGGTCTCGATAATGTACATTACCTCGCGCATTTAAGGTTTTGGAAACAGTATTATAGGTTGCTCGATCAGCAAGAACTCTTTGGTCCAGGCGGGTGACATCTACATTTCCGGAAAAGGTAAGAATTTCCTTGTCGTAGATATCACTAAAATTCGCGTCAGCGACCATGGGTGCTTTGTCTCGTGCTTCATTTGAAATTTTGGCAGCGGGTGGGCCAAGTTGCGATGTGCATTGTGCCCAGGGATCGTTGGGAGTTTTCGATAGCATGTCATTGAAAATCAGTTCTTCCTGATTCGAAAATGTAGCCGAACCTAATGTTGCTTCACCCGAACCTGCCACTGGGTGAGCTTTTCCTGCAGGATCCGGCCCGACTAAGCTACAATTCCATCCTGAATCGTGTTCGTCAGATTTACAGGACCATCCAGGTTGTTTCGCCACAGCGGGAATTGTATCGACCGGTAACGCTTTAATGTCAGAGTCGTTTTTTCTGGGAAGTGTTGAATCCGAAACTGTGTTTTGATTACTTTTTTCAGTTTCGGTATGCATGCTGGCGATTGGTTTTTCAATTTCTTGAGGGGAGGGTTGCTCATCTTTGGCTTCTGTCGTTTTTTCTGCTTTAGGTAAACCTGATTTGCAGTCCCATTCCTTTGTTTCTTTATTTTGTTGGCAATCCCAGCCAGATTTTACGTCCGTTGATATAAACAATAGACATAGCATAACCATGGTTGATGCAACAAACACAAGTATCCGATTGGTGTTGTCTAAAGTTAAAGCGAATTGACGCACGATTGTGTAGAATCTTCCGGGTGGTTGAGGCGACATTATAAGTTAATTTTAATAGCGCACTAAACGCCAGGAATGTTGAAGAAATCTAAAGTTGTATAGCTGTGAGCATATTCTACATGATCAGTGTCAATAAATTGAATGTCATAGGGCTTACAGGTCGTAGGCAAATATTCTGATGAGTGTGCTTAGTTTACCGGATTCCTCGGACACTCGTTTCAAGCTCCTGCAATGTTGGTTGAAAAATCTAAATATGGCAGTGGAGTCTATAGAACCGGCTTCCAGTGATGCAAGTTTTCGGCGTTATTTTCGTGTTTTAACTGAAGGGCGTTCGCTGATCGTGATGGATGCACCTCCAGCTAAAGAAGATATCCGCCCGTTTATAGGTGTGGGTGATCTGTTCGCTGCGGCGGGTATAAATGTTCCAAATATTCTGGAAAGAGACGAGAAACAAGGGTTTTTGCTGTTGAGCGACATGGGTTCAGTCAGTTATCTGCAGGGTTTGAATAGTGAAACGGTATCTCCTTTATATCAGGATGCTATTCGGGTTATTAATAGACTACAGCTTAATGTTGATACCCGTTTAACTGGATTGCCTATATATAATGAAGCGCTGTTGTCGCGCGAATTGAGTCTTTTCAATGAGTGGTTTTTAAAGGGAAGGTTAAGAATGTTTATCAGTGACAAGGATGCAACAATATTGCAAAAACTGAGTAATATTCTGATTGAATCTGCACTTGAGCAGCCTCGCGCGTGTGTTCACAGGGATTATCATTCTCGGAACCTGATGATTGTCGAGTCAGGAAATCCAGGCGTACTGGATTTTCAGGATGCAGTCGTAGGGCCGTTCTCCTATGATCTGGTTTCTTTGCTAAAAGATTGCTATATATCGTGGCCGGAAATTATGATTGACGCTTGGGTATTTGAATATCATAAGGCTTTTTGTTCTAAGTCTATTAGTTTGGAGCAGTTCACAAAATGGTTTGACTGGATGGGCTTACAGCGTCATTTGAAAGCGATTGGTATCTTTTCGCGCCTGCATATTCGTGACGCTAAGGCAGATTATTTATCTGATATTCCACGTACTATGAATTATGTTTCTTGTGTGGCTAAGAAATATTCCGAATTACACGAATTTGATGAATTCCTGCATACCGAAATCATTGGGCGTATCGGTGAGGTCACTTCTGAATGAAGGCAATGATTCTGGCTGCAGGGCGAGGTGAAAGACTAAGACCGCTTACAGATCATACCCCCAAACCTTTATTACAAGTGGCAGGGAAACCTATTATTCAACACACTATAGAATCATTGGTTAAAGCAGGGTTTTCCGAGCTGGTCATTAATCTAGCCTATCTGGGCGAGCAAATAGAGTCGACTCTGGGTGATGGTAGTCGTTTTAACGCACAATTGCAGTATTCGTATGAAGGTGAAACCGGACTGGAAACAGCGGGTGGAATTATTCATGCATTGCCATTGTTGGGGGAAGGGCCTTTCCTTGTCGTGAACGGTGATATTGTCACCGATTACCCGTATCAAAACCTGATAACAAGATCGATCAAGTTAGCACACCTTGTATTAGTGCCCAATCCTGCGCATCATCAGTGCGGAGATTTCGCCCTCTGTGGTGATTCGGTGTGCAGCGATGGTGATCCTTTTTATACCTTTAGCGGAGTGGGTTTGTATCGTGCCGAAATGTTTTTCGATAGAGAACCGGGGAGGCATCCTTTAGCTCCGATATTGCGGGAGGCCATGATGAATACACAGGTCAGTGGAGAAATTCATGAAGGGTTTTGGATGGATATGGGAACTGTAGAGCGTTTACGTTTGGCTGATGAAAAATTGTTATTGGGTAGTGAGTAATCAGCGAAAGCTGAGCGGGAAACGACTGTTACTACTATCCTAAAAAGGTGAACGTCAAAAATACTTGCATTAAAATAACCTCTATCCCAACAATGCTACCAATGTTGTAAGTGTTGACTGAGCTTGATATTGTTAAATATTTGCAGCTCTCGAATCACAACTCGATACATAGGTTGGTTAATGGCAAACTGACACAGACCCTAATAGTTTCCCGGCCATTACCAGATTCAATACCGGTATTGTTATCCACTACGCGTCCCGATGTTTTGGTTACCTTACATGTATGGCAAATACCCTTGCGACAGCCGTAAACCGGTGTGAGTCCATTTAATTCGGCGCTGATCAGGATGCTTTCGGAAGTACTGGCTTTTACTGTTTGCTTTGATTCTGAAAATACTATTTCTACTTCATTGTTTATCGGAGACCTTTCAGAGTCTGGCTGCGAATAATTGGTATCCATTTGTATGCTATCTTTTTCTTCGTTCAATGGTTGGTAAAGAGATGATAGATCAAAGGGTTCTGGTCGAAGCGTTTCTTTTGCGTTGGGAAAAGAAAATTTAATGATACGTATCCATACGGTTTTAAATTGTTTCGTAAACGATCCTGATTCATAGGGAATGCCATAGCGCGCGCATATATTTTTAACCTCGATACTCAATTGTGGATAGCGATAACCTGGAACATCAGGGAATAGATGGTGTTCGATATGATGGCTGAGGTGGCCGGTCATAAAGTGGAACAATGAACTGCCTTCGATGTTTCCTGTACTCAATATCTGTCGAGCGTACCACTGTCCACGGCTTTCATTTTCACACTCTTCAGGCTTGAAGAAGCTTACATTCTCTATAAAATGCCCGCAGAATATAATTGAAAATTGCCATATATTCGTCAGTGCTCTGGCGATCAGATTTGCAATGAGTACAGTGAGGAAGAACGGACCCGCCATTGCGGGATAAAATATATAATCGCGAAAAATCTTTTTAACGGCCTTACGTCGGTATTGAGCCATTTTTCTGTAAAATTCTGACCACGGGGGACGGGGCTCAACTGCGGGTGGGCGCCATGCTTTAGGCATCACGAATTCGGGGGTTCTGGCGTCATGTAATGATGCCAGGTGTTGAAAGTCCAGAGCCATAAATATTGCGGTAAAGACCTGCAACAGGTGTGAGGGGTTCCATTTTATATCGTCAGAGACGCGAATAGATCCGTAACCGATGTCGTAATCTTTGCCAATAATATTTGAATTGTCATGATGGACGACGTTATGTGAATGCTTCCACTGTTCGGCGGGTACGACTACGTCCCATTCATAGGTTTTTGAATTTAATTCAGGGTCGTTTATAAAATCATATTGGCCATGTAGTACATTATGACCAATTTCCATGCTCTCAATAATTTGTGACGCAGATAGGCCCAGTACTCCGATAATCAGCGCAACAGGGTTCCATAATAGTGCACCGCCGAGAATCAAAATACGACTACTGAATTCCAGTATGTTTTTAATTGAAACCACACGCCGGATATAGTTTGCGTCGGTCTCACCGACTTGTCCGAGGGTGTTGATATATAACTGGTCAAGCTCAAACTGAAATGCTTCCAGTTGATTTTTGGGCTTAACTATTTTGCTTTGCATTTAGTCTAATCTCTTATTTTTAACCTGCTTTAAACACCCACAGCACTTCGATGTTTAATGATTTCGGCAGATTCTGATGAACCCAGTTGTTTTAATATCCTGATATGCGACCCGACTGCAGCAGAGAAAGTGGGAAAGCAATGATAAGGGATTCCGTGATGACGGGCGGCATCTTCGACGATACCGCGAATCGCCGGGTAATGAACACTGCAGATTTTGGGGAATAGATGGTGCTCTATCTGATGGTTTAAGCCACTTACGTACCAGGTCAATAAGCGATTGTGGGTGGCAAAGTTTGCGGTGGTTTTCAGTTGGTGTATGAACCATTCGTCTTCGATCCGGGCATTGTTGTCAGGCTGAACGAAATCGGTCACATCGACGACATGGGCCATTTGGAATATTACCCCCAATATGAATCCTGCGACCATATTCATGACTAAATAGCCAAAGATAATTTGTTGCCACGGTAAATCAATTAGAATTAATGGTAACACTATCGTCCATAGTAGATTAAAGGCTTTAAAGCCGAACATTTGAATGATTTCTGATTTCGGGCGTCTGGGGTTTTGGTACGGTCCCAACTGAGTCACGAACATATAGCGATAGTCTTTTACAAATATCCAATTGATGGTTGTCAGTGAGTAAAGAAACCAGGCATAGATATACTGAAAGCGGTGATGCCAGTAACGTTTGGATCCTGGTGATAAACGAACCATGGGGTCAGCCACCTGGATATCTTCATCCATGTTCATGACGTTGGTGAAAGTATGGTGGATGCCGTTATGGGTAATCTTCCAAAGATATCGATTGGCACCGAGGATATCGAAAGACATACCCAGCAGATTGTTGATTTGTGGTTTTGATGAGAAAGCACCGTGTAGTGCATCGTGGCCGACAAAACCCATCGCCGCAAAGCCTATTCCCATGCTGACGGCCAGTAGCAGCATGGTTGCTGGTTCGAACTGATTGCTCAAAATGAGCAAATAGGAACCAAAGATTACACTAATAAGGATTGCCGTCTTTATCCGCATCTCGGTATTGGCTTTGTCCGAAAGGTCGTTGTCATGAAAATATGCTTTTACACCAGCTTTAACCTCGTGTGTAAAAGCGGATGCCGGGACATTTGAGAATACTACTTTGCGGTCGCTCATAGTGTCAGGAGTCAGGGATAAATCCTGGCGGTTGTTTTTTCCAGGGGTAACCGTTCACGCCCATTTCATAACCCAATTTATAGAGCTTACTCATGTACACCGGGTCGAAACCCTCGGCCGGTTTTTCGGTAAAGCTGGAAGGAATGTAAGCCAGGTGGAAATCATTGCCGTCGCGCTGGCACAACGCATAGATCTGATACAGGTCACCAATGCCCTGGGTTCTAATGAGAGAATCAATGGTTCGGGATGCGATCGGTAGGACACTGCGTTTGATGCCCTGGTAATCGGGATCGAGAAATGAATTTCTGATTACATAAACATTCGGTTTACCTTTAACTTTCAGTTTGGCGGTTATTTTTGGCCAGTCAACCGCAGCAGGATAGATGAAAACCTGGGATCCTGTGCCGCCATCGACATGCATTTCGTCATAGTGTTCGCCGTCAGCCTCGACCGGGATAATCACCGGAGGAAATGCGATAGGTATTGCCGCCGAAGCCCTTAATACATTGTGTATAAGATCCGCTTTTTCAGGATGATCACTGGCGGCAATGGCACCGATATTCCAGATAACTGAACGACCCGCATCAAGATTAACTGTTCCTACAAACAGACGTCGGCCGCGCTTATGTTGTTGGGCAATCGCTTCGATGACATCACTGTTAATGTATTGGGCAATCAGTTCCCGAAGTGGCTGGGTATCGGCCATGGAATCGCTGAATGCTGCAGAGATAATGCCTCTATCCTCTGCGATATCCTTGGTGCTTGTGGTGGTGTAGACCTTTTTTAATTCATCGTCGTAGTCAGAACCAAGAAACGCAAAGGGCGCTGTCAGCGCACCGGTACTGACACCGGTAACCATCATAAACTTTGGTCGTGTACCGGATGCTGTCCACCCCTCAAACAGTCCTGCACCGAATGCTCCGTTGGCGCCACCGCCGGAGATCGCCAGATAGTGATGAGCTTGATTGTAAACACCGGAAAAATTGCTGCGAAATTCCTCATCTGTATACGATTCAAATTTTTCCAGAGAAAATTTGGGCCACTCGTCACCCCAGAAACGTGCTTCCGGGATACCCGGGACAACTGCTGTAAGGGTATATTCAGGAGGTAATGGATTGCGTTCCGGAGCGCTGGCGCAACCGGTCAGGATGATCAGGAGAGCGACTGTACACCATTTGATCGCTCGTCCAGAGAATAGATAAAACATATAATACTCCTTCATTATCATTTCAATTTTGTGCCCGATTATACATGGAATTTAGGTCAACACTGAATGTCTCCTAATAGAGGCCCTGTTATCAATAATTTTTTCAATTCTTCTGAATTGGGAGCAAGCGGGCATATGCCACCGGTTAGGTTGTTGTAACAGCGTTACAGATCCATAGAACTAGGATCGGCAGATGAGGGCGGCCCTTGAATTGGGATATCAGTAGCGTCATATTTGCCACTGCTGCTGTTCAATGCGCCCGACGCACTTTCATAATCAGGGGGTGGTAAGTGGACACTGCCATATTCGTTGGGTGGTGAAGATGGAGGTGAAGAAGTAGTGGTCGAACTTACTGGTGGTGATCCGTTTTGACGTAGAGTTATCTGCATATCCGAATTCCGAGAACCTAATTGCGGTGCCGGTTTGCGTGGACGTAAAGATGGCGCTCCATTTAGAGGTAAAGGTGACGATCCGTTTATTGGTGTTGTTCGGACTACGGTGCTAGGTACTGGCCCGTCATTGCCGGACATCACACCGCCAATTGGTGGGGATTGGAATACTGATCTTTGTTGTGGTTCAGAAGAAGGTGGTAGGCTCAACGGGTTTGCCTCCGGTGGAGGGCCTTTTGGACCAGTCGTTGTTGACACGGAGGGAGCCTCGGCCGCAGTTGGCGGCGGCGTGTTGCCGCCTTGACGGCCTACGCTTTTAATGTTATCGACTACACTCTCGGCAACGTTATCTGCGCCCTTTGCAGCTTTATTTATAGCCTTAACGATATCGTCTAAAAAACCTGCAAATGATTCCGAACTGAGCAAGACTAAGAATAGAGCGAAGATCATTCCAGTAATCGGGCTGTATTTTTGCCTCTTGAACATTTTATACCCCCTATGAAATGGCCACGGATTACTTAACATCTGAGCACATCGGTAATTTAAAGGCAACAACGATTTCCGCGATACCAACGGGGTCTAGTGATTCCCAGGGAAAGTCGGCGGCGGGATTGCGTTTCTCTGCGCCGGTCATCGCAGTTTCGATGATGGTATCCACGGAGGCTTCGTCAATCGTTTGGGAAAGTTTATTATCCAGCTCCTTGCGAATCGCTTTATTGTATTGCTTTCTTACCTCAATCCCATGGACACCTTTGCCTACATATATCGCCGAAGTAATCACTGCGCCGATGGTTGCGTCCAGAGTCAGATCCGAAGCTATGGACTTGGCGCCTTTAATCAAACTGGAACGCAATGACCTCCGAACCTGATCCTTTAGAGCTTTCTTTGCTGCTAATCTTGCGGCGGCCTTGATGGCAATTTTACCACCCAGCTTGCCGGTGCTGGCTGCTGCTTTGGCCGCAATTACGCCAGGAGTTGCTGTGCCTAAAGAGGCAGCAGTGATGGCGATGCCACCCGCAGTGATGAGCGGGGAGCTGATTTGTTCACTCAGGACTGCACCACAGTCAGCGTCCGTTCGTGCACAGGCGGCGCCACATACTACCGGATGGCTGCTCGGGCACTGTTCCCAGCATACCGGTCCGATTGGATCGTGGGTTTTTGGGCAAGAGGTGTAACACAGTCCACCGGCATCCATTGTTTCTCCAGCGGCACATTGTCCCACTTTGGGTGGATTGACGTAACTCTTGCGGGTGCAGGAAAGATCGAATTGACCAAGCATGTCTCCGCCTGTCGGATCTTTACAGACGACCTTTGAGGGACGACAAATGCAGCATCCGAATGGTTCGTACCCCGACTTACACTTTGGATAGGCCATGGGTCCCGACCATTCGCAGGAGCCAGAGCCGCCATTTTGGCTCTCGCAAAGACCGAAGTCCCAGGCAGCATAACCCGCTCCACGACCGTATTCGTTGAATCGGCAAAAAGCACCCTGATCTGAACTACCTGTCGGACAGTCTTGCCAACACACCCCCGCAGTTGCTCTGAAGCCAGCCTTGCAATTGCCATAACACAATACGCCAGCTCGAGCCTGGCCTGATCCGCAACTTTGGGGGATGGTTCCGACCCCGCGACCGTAGCTATTCTTCCAACAGGCCGGTGCGGAGTTGACCGCTTCTGTTTGCTTTTTAACCAATTCTTCCAGTACTTTGGCAGCAAGTTCCTTAACGCGTTTTTGGGAAAGTTTTTCGATGTACGGTAATTGAATAATTGCGGGAGCCCCGAGTATTGCCTTAAACTCGGCCCCGAAGTACTCATCATTTTGGCTAAATCCGAGGGTATGCTCTTTTTTTATAATGACAAAACGAGTCTTTCCGGGTGCCACAGTGCCAATGGTCGTTGGTTCGTGATCTTTTTCACCCTCTTTTACTGTGGTTTCTTCCTCCACTTTTTTGTCATATTCAAAGACCAGGACATCGGCTTTGCTGGTATTGCGCAGGGTGACTGTAATTTCATTTTCGGGCGCGAGGTAGCATTGCTTTGGTGCCCCGGGTGCAGGGTCGCCGAACTTCCGGGTGGTGCAATCAACACCACTGATCGCGCGCTTTATTTTCCAGCGATTAGCCACGCCGAAATAGACCTCACGCGGGCCTTTGAATTTGCAGCGCTTACCTTCATCGGCGCACTTTACACCACGAGGGATGTAGGGGTGATCAGCAGGGGCGCTGAATGGAAGATTAATCGATTGTTTAGCCTCAATACCGGCAACAAAAAAGTCTCCGCTCCAGGCTTTGCCTTGCTGGGTAGCCAACCTTTGGGATGGATACATCGTGTGAGTGAACTGTTGGCCTGGTGCTAAATTACGCAATAGCAAGGATTGTTCTGCCGGATCAACGTAGTGGTAAACCCTGATATTCTCTTTAGCACGGTTATTCAGGGTCACTGTAACAGGTGCGAGGGCTGTCTGTTGCTCGGTGGTGGGAATATAGGGTAAATCGATGGATGCTGGCGCATCAGGACTGGCAGTGTAGTTGGCGCCCAGGGCCAGGCTATTCCTGCTGTTGGCGAAGGCCAGTTTGCGTCCTGCTTCTATGACGGCGAAATAGCTCATACCAGGATCGAGGGTCGCAAGGGACACGGGGTCTTCGCCGTTGGTTCCCAACAGAACTGCTAACAAAGTCAGGTCACTGCGATTTTTCATCATTACGGAGACTTCGTTTTTGGCTGCGTAGTAGCAGTTTTTGGATACGTTTGGCGCCGGGTCACCGAATGCATCGATAGTACAATCAGAGCCACCGTTCGCGCGCCGCACGACCCATCGATTGCCGGCACCAAAGTAAACATCGCGAAGCCCTGTAAAATCGCAGCGACCGCCCTGCTTGGCGCACAGTTTACCCCTGGCGGCGTAGGCTCGATCTGTCGGTGCACTAAACGGCACACTCACTGATTGATTGGCTTCGGTTCCGGCGACAAAAGCATCGCCGACCCAGTTGCTCTTTCTCGCAAATGCAAGCTTCTGCATAGGATGTAGCCTCTGTACATAATGCTCCCCCGTGGCTAAAGAACGCAGGTGAGAGGGTTCGTTAGTGGTGTCAAGGTAGTAGACCTCGACCTGAGCTTTCGTTGTGTTCTCTATAGACACATTGACTTCCGACCTGCTGTCATCGGATTCAGAAATTACCTTGGTTGCGGCTTTGGCACCTTGAGTCGCTTCGTAGGGGACTGTGATCGCTTGCTCAGTAGCAGTGCCGGCCACAAACATCGAGCCTAGCCAGGCTTTGTTTTGTGCAAAAGCGAGCTGTTGTTTGGGGTATAAAAGTTGTACAAAGGTCTTACCAGCATCCAATACTCGCAGAAATGTCTGGTCTCCGGAGGGTGCTATAAAAAATACCCCAATTTCGTCGGCGCTGCCATTGGTTACCGAAATTTGGCTTAATGCAGTGGTCCTAACAGTGCAGCTCTTTGGAGTGTCGGGTGCTGGATCACCAAATACGGAAACCTTACAATCGACTTCACCGGTATGGACCTGTTTTTTCCAGCGCTTGTCCGCGCCAAAGTAGACTTCCCGGGTACCCTCAAATACGCAGCGCTCGCCTTCTGTCGCACAGGTCTGGAATTGTGAAGAAGTTTGTGCCCCAAGGTCGCTGGAATGCAAAACGATAAGAATACTTAGCAGCGCAACTCCACCGCTACGGATATAACTTCGATTTATATAATTAGTGATTAAAACAGAAACCATCGTTTGTCTCCAAATCATTTGTTATTAGTATGAAACCGAGTATCTGCTCAGCGAGTTTTATGGTTAGGGTGTAAACCTTTGATTGTTCGGGACGCGTGAATACATCCATGTAAGCTCTGCTGCAACGTCCCTGTTGCAGAAGCCCGAATAATCAAAGGCTTGCACCCTCGGAAAAATTATCGTTGAATAGTTATGAAACCGATTATATCAAGCGTTGTATCTTAATACATTCTGCTCTTCTGAAATCTTGTGTTGACGGGTGAAGCGAATCGAGAAGTGCTTAGTTGTTATGCGCACGATCGCAGAGCTAGAGGACGAATGAAGTGAGTGTAACGACGCAAAAGACTACTGATGATTAGTGAAAAAACTGATAGTCTGGGAACAAAATCAATGGTTCCAAGTCCTTGTATTGATGATTTCTTCCTATCTGCAACAGATTCAGCTACAGGTGGTGTCCGCCCTTGGTGGGTAACCAGCCATATTACTCACTGATCCAATGTCGACAACCCAGTTGCGAAATCCTGGGGCTGAATAAACCACTCAACGTAGTAGTTCCTCATAACCTGCATAAGCTTTTTTGGCGCCTGTCACCTGACCTAAATTTTTAAGAACCTGAGAACGATGGAGATACATACCAGCTTTGGGAAGATTCCGCGCATGCTCCGATAATTTCTTCAAGTAAGGGTCGGTTTTCGCTGCTTGGATTTCCTCGATATGCTCCATGAACTGAATTAGCTCCATTCCCGTCATCCAGTTTTTCTCGTGAATTTTTTGCTGGCGTTGTGTAATAGGTGCCTGATATTCGATAACCGGTTTGTCGTCACTATTGATTGGGTAGGTCATGAATGTGTTATGGGATTTCCCGATATTACCGATATAGTGAGCAAGTATAGGTACACGTTCTGCAAGGTTTTGCTGATTTTTATCGGAGAATATTAACGCGTCAAGCGAAAGAGGCTTGTTCTCGGATTGTGCCAGTAAGCCTATTATGGGCTTCTTCGATGAAAAGTCGCCTCTCCACAGGGTGATCTGGGGAAAGACTTCAGCCATTGTGCGGACAATGCTGCCGAATTCGGTTTGGGATAGTTGGTAGGCCGGTAACCATTGCATGAACAATCCGTTCTTTTGCAGACTGTCTTTTACTGTTTGGTAATGCTCTAAAGAATACAAACTACCTGCTCCGGAGCGCCATGGAACAAACAGGTCGGAAATTACAATATCGAATTTTTCCAGGCTACCCGCCAAAAAATTACGTCCGTCTTCTTCAATCACCTGGGCTCTCGGATCAAAAAACAAGTTGTTATTAAAGCGGCCGAAATATTTTTCAGATGCGTATACAACATCGGGAATCAATTCTGCGACCACCAGCCTATTTACAGGGAAATGCAACACTGCGCCTGCTGAAATTCCAGTGCCCAGTCCGAGAAAAAATACCGAATGGGGTTTGGGATGCAAAAGTACGGGTAGATAGCCTTCCATTTCTTCTAAATTTTTCGACCCGGATCCACCCAAAGTGTAATAATTATTGACCTTGATTTTTAATGAGTTTCGACGCCTCACGATTGCCACTGTGCCGCTACTGGATTCAGTGACTTCCAATAAGCTTTCCTCGTTGACAACAGGGTCTATCCTCAGTTGCGGAAGGCGGGTGGTGTCTAATACTGAAACCAATAGAATGATGCCTGTCATGGGAATGATGATTGCTTCTTGGTTTTGTTTGCCCTGACGGTTGGTTACATAGAGTCCAGCTAACAAATAAATGATGCCGATCAAGCGAATTCCGGCCCAAACGCCCATTAATTGCAGTATTATGAATCCGGCGGCGATGGATCCTATGATCGATCCGGCAGTATTTAAGGCAACCAGCTGGCCAACCAGGCGACCGGAACTTGTTTCCCAGGGTTCGGCAATTTTCAGGAGAAACGGAAAAATGGCACCCAGTATCGTTACAGGAAGTGCCATGATTACAAATTCCAGTTTAAAAACCTCGAAAAGGTATTCATCCCATCCCGCTTTCGAGCCGATATAATGTAGCTCGTTGGTCAAAAAATTAAACAGAAAAGGCGTTGTCGCTACAAATATTCCAGCGATACTAAAAAGCCAGAATAGTACGGTCTTTGGGCATAGCCTGTACTTCATTATCCTATTGGCCGCAGTTGCGCCCACGGCCAGACTCAATAAGAAAACAAATAGAATTGTCGCGAAGGTATAAACTGAATTCTGCAGAACCTGAGCAAACATGCGCGTCCACAGAACTTGCAGGCAGAGAGTCCCAAATCCGGATACAATTGCCAGTACGCGAATTGTATTGAGCGATATCAATTCGGTGTCTGGTCGGTTACTGTTCCGGGATGGAGTCTCCAGTGCCTTGGCTCGACTGTAGGGCCACCGACGAGCTAGAATCAATGCTGCGCAGCCTATGCTCACAGTACAGAAAATTGCCAGCCAGTATGAAGCCGTAAAGCCAAGATTTTTGGGCAAATAGAATCCGGCAAGCAAAGTTCCGGCTGCGGCCCCCAATGTATTGATGGCATAAAGGCTCGAAATTTTTTGCCCGAGCTTTTGGGTGCCACTTACAAGGTATTCACTCATGACGGGCAGAGTACCGCCAATAAAAAAAGCCGCAGGGAATAGTAGCAATATAGAAAGCAGGAATTTGACTAGAATAAATAGCCAGCGAAAATTGCCGAACAGTTCGAATATTGAGGGGTAGAGTGCATGGTATGCGTCCAGTATTTGGAAATAGCCGAGAACGCTAATAGCAACAGCCAATTCCAACAGGCCATAAGTTTGCAATGGGTTATCCAGTCGGGCAGCGCGTTGGCCCCAGAAATAACCTCCTGTGGCCAGGCCAAGAAAAAATGTAGCCAGCGTTGTTGCCGTGGCAAATGCCGTATTACCAAAAAGTAATCCCAGTTCTTTCATCCATAACACTTCATAGATGAGTGTTACCAGGCCCGAGAAAAAAAAGAGAATTAGAATGAAAATAGTTTTTATTGGTGTTGAATTCTGATTGCGATTATTAGTGTCGAATGGGAGTCTCATAAAGAATGAATCATGTCGATGCGCTTTAGTGGCAGGGCTTTCGTGAACTATGAATATTCATTGTGCAATGGCAGAGTTTAAGCTATTTTTCTGATTCATTGCTACGATCTTTAGAAAGAATATTGGTGTCTGAGGTTAGTTTCCTGCATCGAACTAAATTAAAATTTAGCACTCTAACTCGTTGAGTGCTAAAATGAGCATGTAATTTATTAAAAAGAGGCTTTTATGAATAACGCGCTGGCTTTACCTATTAACCTATCCGTTGGATCATTCGACGCATATCTTGTCGGTGTGAATCAGATGGCCAGGTTAAGCGTAGAAGAAGAACAAGCGCTGGCTATCAGATTCAGAGATGATAATGATCTGGAAGCAGCTCGCCAGTTGGTTATGGCAAATTTGCGTTTCGTTGTCCATGTTGCGCGAGGTTATGGAGGTTATGGATTGGCGTTGCCGGATTTGGTTCAAGAAGGAAATGTTGGACTGATGAAAGCAGTTAAACGTTTCGACCCGAATGTGGGGGTGCGCCTGGTTTCTTTTGCAATACACTGGATAAAAGCTGAAATACACGAATTTGTGATTCGTAACTGGCGAATTGTGAAGGTCGCTACGACCAAAGCTCAAAGAAAGCTGTTTTTTAACCTTAAAAAATCGAAAAAGAATTTAGGTTGGCTGAATGTGGATGAAGCGAACGCTGTAGCCAAGGATTTGGGTGTAAAAGTAGAGACTGTGTACGAGATGGAAAGCCGTTTGGATGCGAGAGATATGGCTTTCGATACGCCGGTGGATGATTCGAAAATGAGTGAAGGAAGTTATTCTCCTTCAAGCTATTTAAGTCATAACGACAACGATCCGGCGACTGCTATCGAAGGTTCTGACTGGGAAAGTTATGAGCAAAAACGTTTGAAAATAGCACTGACTCAACTCGATGAGCGTAGTCGCGATATTCTGGTTAGCCGTTGGTTGGATGAAGATAAACTGACATTGCATGATTTGGCGGATCGTTATTCGGTTTCTGCAGAACGTATTCGACAATTGGAAAAGAATGCAATGAAGAAGATTAAGCTGGCGATGGCGGCTTAGTAACAGACAGTAAATGATGGCCAAACGGAAGCAGGTTTCTTGCTACATAAGACAACTACGACTTTTGCTGTCCAGTAAACTCTGTAACGCTTTTATACCTTTCGCGTTCAAGAATGCCCGTTTTGAGTGCGTGGATTTTCGTGAAGGGCTAGGCGTAGAATCGCAGGAATAGTCATCTCTTTCAAGGTTCTACAACAACGCCCTTCGCGAAAAGATGCGTGCTATAAGTGAGTATTCTTGAACGCGAATGGTATAGTTGCTGCAAGATGCTTTTTAATTAACGTTCGACCGGAAGATTGTTTTTTCTCCATTCCATCATACCTCCTTTTAGATTATTCACTCGAGTATAACCCAGCGCGGTCAGTATCGCGGCGGCGGTCGTACTCCTGACGCCTGCTCGGCACACGGTAATAATCTGGCAGTCTTTGTCGGCAGTGAGTTCAGAAATATCGTTTGCAAGTGAGGGTAGCGGAATTAGCTTCGCGCCCTGTATGTGTCCCAGTTCCCCGCTAAATTCCTGCGTCTGTCTTACATCAATAATTAATGGTGGGTTATCGCTATTAGTTTTGTCGAAAATCGATTGTGGACTCAGCTGATACACTTTGTTGAGTTCAGCGATCGATGGATATTGAATTTCGGTATCGTCGGCGTCAGTCGCGTTAATTTGCAATACTTCCTGGATTTTCTCCGGAAGAGGCAGTCCCAATTCCGTCATGATCTGAATATATTCGTCACGAGTTTTGTTGGCTACGCGTGGATTGTGTAGTTTTTCGTGGCCAATTGTTGACTGAGTATTACCTCGATAATCGTGACTTGGAAACAGCAGGGTATTATCCGGGAGTTTGAAAAGTTTTTCGCTGATGCTGTCATATTGCATACCCGCGTCTCCGGCAGCAAAGTCCGTTCGACCAGTACCGCCTATTAACAGGCAGTCTCCGCTCAGAACTCTGTCTTTTGCAACAATGCTGATGCTGTCTGGCGTATGTCCTGGGGTATGAAGGATTTTTAAATTTAGCTCACCAATTGGCAGGATGCTTCCATCGTCCAGATGAATATCGACATTTGGTTGTGGAGCGGTTGCATGTCTGGAGATTTTGCAACCTGTTAGTCGTGATATTTCTGCACAGGCAGAGCGGTGGTCGGCGTGGGTATGAGTATCTAATACTACATCGAGAGTGAGCCCGTGGTACCCCAGTATAGCCAGATAACGGTCGATATTTGGATATATGGGATCAACGAGCAAGGCTTTATTACTATTCCTGCAACCAACCAGGTATGTTTTGCAAATACCATTATTGAGTTCGTTGAATATCATACTATAAGTCCTGTAAACAGATATCAGTAGTCCACTATTGTAAACGGGCGATTGAATCAGGGAAACAACTTGGCTGGAAATAAGGGATCTGTTTTCTTTCAAAAGCTCTGTAGCCTGATCCGAACAAGCTTGTCGTGTTCGTGATAAAATTCATTACTTGATCAAGTATTATTTAGTGTGTATGAGATTTACCAGAAATATCTATCTGATTGGGCCAATGGGAGCAGGGAAAACAACTGTCGGTCGTCAATTGGCAAGAGCTCTTGGCATGGATTTCCATGATAGTGATTGGGAAATTGAATCCAGAACCGGTGTTGATATTCCGACGATATTTGAATATGAGGGTGAAGAAGGATTTCGAAAGAGAGAGAGCGAGGTGATTTTTGAACTGACAAAGCTTGATAATATCGTATTGGCTACGGGTGGCGGGGCGATATTATCTGTGGTTAATCGACAGCGTTTGACCGAAAATGGTTTTGTCGTTTTTTTGAAATGCTCGGTGAATAGACAAATGGAACGCACCACTCGCGACAATAATCGACCATTGCTGAACAATGATAATCCCAGAGAAAAATTGGAATTACTGAATCAAATCAGAGATCCATTGTACGCACAATGCGCGGATTCCACGATCGATACGGGTAGTACGTCCAGTAAAGTGGCTGTAAAACAAATATTGAAAAAATTTAAACCTAACTAATTCTATTGAATCTGTAAATGAAAAAACTTCATGTGGAATTGGGGGATCGGAGTTATCCGATATATATTGGCCCCAATCTTATAGGTCAGCCAGATTTGTTTCGTAGACATATCAGTTCGAGTCAGATTCTGGTGGTTACCGATGAAACCGTTGGGCTGCTGTATTTGCAGCATGTCGTTGAGCAATTAGCAGAATACCAAGTGTCAACTATTGTATTACCCGTTGGCGAGGTGTATAAAAATCTAGCAACAGTAGGACAATTATTCGATCAATTAATCGAAGCTCGCTTCAGTCGTAATGCTACTATTATTGCTTTGGGAGGTGGTGTAATCGGCGATACAGCTGGGTTTGCGGCGGCCTGTTATCAACGCGGGATAGCCTTTCTTCAAGTGCCGACAACGCTGCTGTCACAAGTGGATTCGTCGGTAGGCGGTAAAACAGGCGTTAATCATCCGCAGGGCAAGAACATGATTGGTGCCTTTTATCAACCGCGATGTGTTATCGCAGATACCAGTGTGCTCGATACACTGGCTGATAGAGAACTGAGTGCTGGACTTGCTGAAGTTATAAAATACGGACTTATCCGCGATGCTGATTTTTTTTGTTGGTTGGAACAAAATATCCAGCTATTAAAGGGTAGAGATGCAGACGCGCTTGCTTATGCAATAGAGATCTCCTGTTTGACCAAAGCAAATATAGTCTCTGAAGATGAAACCGAAGCTGGGATTCGAGCGATTCTCAATCTTGGGCATACTTTTGGCCATGCCATAGAAGCCGGTATGGGGTATGGGAGCTATTTGCACGGTGAAGCGGTGGCCATTGGAATGTGTCAGGCGGCAGATCTTTCTCGGAGGCTCGGTTTTTTATCAGACGGGGATGTTGACAGAATTATTAGCCTACTCAGTTCTGCCGGGTTGCCCGTTGCACCTCCTGAAAGTTTGTTAGCCAGTAAGTTTCTTGAATTGATGGCTATTGATAAAAAGAATATTGATGGCAATATTCGTTTCATACTGCTTGAAACTATTGGTCAGGCAAAACTACCTTGTAGCGTTGATTTAAACTTACTGGACGAGACACTGAATGAATACGGAAGAATCTGAAAAATGCATACAAAATGAGCCTGCGGTTTTGTCTGCAATGCTGACGCCTGAGCGTTCACAAAAATTGGATCTATTGGTGCATTTGATCGCAAATAGTCAGGAAGTGCTGGTCATATGCGGGCCAGAAGGAATTGGTAAGTCAAAGCTCATGCAATTGGCTGAGGATCGTAATTCGGAATCATGGACGGTTTGTCGACTGACTGCATCCCGCGATTTAACTTTTTTGGGGATTCAGCGAAATTTACTCAATTCTATTGGGGGTGATCAGGTTGATATGGTTATCGCCAGTACCCTGCGGGAGAAATTACAGGGAATCCAAAAAAACAATCAGCGACTGGTACTCCTTCTGGATGATGCCGGAGTTTTAGCCCCAGGTATTTTGACGTCAGTTTGCAGGTTCGTAGAATCCTGTCCCGCGTTGCGTGTGGTGTTCTCGCTGACGGCGGATCGTCTGCACCTAATGGCATCCTCGGATCCTGACGTGGAGAATTGTCAAGTTATTGAACTTCCGCCGTTGAACGAACAACAATGTGGTGATTATTTAAAGCTGCTTTCGGCAAATCCGAACTCATTGATACCACTGAAAACACTAAAGCCACATTTGATACAGAGAGTTTATCGAGAGAGTCATGGAGTTCCGGGGCGAATACTGGGACTGTTGCCAGAGGTTGCAAAAGGCGATGGCATGAGTGTGCGACAGACACCGTTCCCCATCTTTTCTTTGTTAATATTTTGTATTGCTGTATTGGCCGGGTATTTATTATGGGATGGTTCCACATTAGATTCTGACGTTTTAGTCAGCGGTGTACCGGGGGGGGGGATTACCGGTTCGAATTCTCCTGTAGCAAACATCGGGTTACCGGGCTTGAAGTTACAGAAAAAGGAGCCTAAAGCGACTGCCGATGCAGACAGTGAAAGAATCGTTCTCGCGAAGGATAAATCGTCAGAAAATTTTACTACGCAAATTGAAGTGGATTCTGATCAGGAGCTTATAGTAGATCAGGATTCTCTTTCATCAAATGAAAACTCGTCGATTTTAGCGAAGGAATTGGGTGATGGGGATCAGTTAGATAAACAATTGGAATCTGTTTTGACTCCTGGCAAAGTAGTTAAGCCGATTGATGAACCGATCAATCCGATGAATCAGGGGATTGTAAACGAAACAGTGAATATGTTGGTTAATAATTCTCTATTACCTGAAAATGACGCAGATGCGTTAATCCGGAGTGTTGATAAAGAGAATCGTAATCAATCATTGGAGCAATCACCTTCAGACCAGGCAATGCTGGAATTTTCTTCTGGAACCTCTGATAGCGTCGATGATTTTTCCAGGGACGAATTGATTGCTGATGCGGTGGAAATTGAAAACCAAAGCCTATCTGCCACTGATCATGAACATAGCGTCCAGGTGACCGCGGATCCTGATCCTAGTCATCAGCCTAAAAAAGACTCGCTTGGATTTAGAGACGCTCAGTGGATACTTAAACAAAAGCCAAACAGCTACACATTACAGTTAATGGCTGTAAAAGACTCCAAGTCCATGCAGACATTTATTAGAAAACATCCTGGCTTAAGTGAATTAGCGGTTTTTAGAACCAGGAAAAGTGGCGGTGCCTGGTACGCGTTGATTCAGGGTCAGTATGATTCCTTGAGTGCTGCAAAAAAAGCGGCCGGACAGTTACCTGCAGAGTTACAAAAAGCCTGGCCCCGGAAACTTAAATCTGTACACAAAGCGATCGCTTCATTTGGAGAGCAATAATAGGTAGGGGAGTATGAGTGGTAATTTAGCCTCTCTGATTGTACCGGATGGGTAATCGGGATTTTGCAACAAAGGCTAAGGAGCGAGGTTTTAATAATATGCGAAAGATTGACGCAGGATTATTGTTTGTCTTGAAGGCGTAGCAACAGGCGCATAGCAGGGCTACGCAACTGTTGCTACAACACAGAAGACGGACAATAAGACAAGTCAAGATTCGTATATTATTGAATCCTCGCTCCTAAAGAGGTGGGGTGCATGATCTGAGTCATCAATGGCCTGCATTCTGGTCTTCTGAATTTATCAAGGCAACAAGAATTAATTGGGTGCAATATTACCTGGTTACGAAATTGATGCTAAAGATTCAATCAGATCATTGATTCTGTCGAACTGTTTATCTGCTGTGGGTGGAGACGGACGGGCAAGCATTACTACTGGACACTGCATTTTTCGGGCTGCGAGTATCTTTGCGTAGACTGATTGGCTACCACTGTTTTTGCTGATAAGCACATCAAAATTGTTTTTCTTAAATAGCCTTATTTCATCATCTAACTGAAAAGGGCCTTTATTTTCGAGTATCTTAATCCTTGGCCATTGTTGATGATGCGCTTGTGTTAAGCAGCGAATAGTCCAATATTGATGCTCAGGAATCTGGTTCGCGTATTTTAGCGCCGATGCACCGATGGTGAAAAATGGATTTTTAAAGGTTACGATGCTGGTTATTACTTCGGTAATTCCGGTTTCTTCCACCCAGTGATCTTTTCCAGTAGGCTGCCATGCGGGTCGCCGGTACTGCCAGACGGGGATATTCGTCTCACTAGACGATTTTACCGCGTTGTTGCTGATAATATTTGCGTAGGGGTGGCTTATATCCAAAATTAATTCTATCTGATTGGATATCAAGTATTGGTTGAGACTCGCAATTCCTTCGAACCCACCACTTCGAATAGTCATTGATTTAGCAACCAGGCACTTTTGTTTAACCTGGCTATAGCTAATATCGAAGCCCTGTGCAGAGAGTTTTTTTGCTGCCATCCAGGCCTCACCGATCCCGCCTAAGATCAGGATTTTCATGAGGTATTTGGGTAATGCGCCAGTGCAGCTCCTTTTCGATCCAGAACCCATACATCGATTTCAATAGTTGCAGGGAGGATGGTTTCTGCAATATTACAGGCTATCTGACAAATTCTTTGCGCTAATGGGATGTTCGCGTCGATAGCCAATTCTACAGCTTGAAGACTGGTGTTAGATCTTTTAATTGCGGTCACCAGTGATTGCTGAGCATTTAAGTCGTCGGCTATTTTTGCTAAAAAGGTAAAATCAATGGAAGATTTATCGCTGTGTAAGTTCAGTGCACCTCCGGCAAATTTACTGATTTTTCCAAACCCACCGGTCAGAGTTAATCTTTGTACGGGGTGTTTTTTCAAATATTTGAGTACCGCGCCGACATAGTCGCCCATTTCTATGAGCGCTGATTCGTCGACCTTCAATTTTTTTTTTGCGAAATTTTCGCTACTCGATCCTGTGCAAGCGACAAGATGGTGAATGGAGTTCGCAAGAGCTACGTCTATACTTTGATGGATAGAAGCGATATAAGCAGCGCAGGAGAACGGTCGTACGATACCCGTGGTACCAAGGATGGACAGTCCACCTAGGATACCAATCCTTGCATTCATTGTTTTAAGAGCGAGTTGTTTCCCATTCTTAACGCCTATAGTGACTTTAAACCCGCCCTGATAGTTAAAAGCTTTAGCGGAACGTTTTAAATGTGCCGAGATCATTTGTCTGGGTACTGGGTTAATCGCTGGTTCTCCGACAGCCAGACTCAGTCCGTGTTTAGTCACAGTACCGACACCTTCTCCAGAAAAAAATGCAATTCCTGGCTCTTGTTTCAGTGAAAGCTGAACAATGATTAAGGCTTTATGGGTGACGTCCGGATCATCGCCTGCGTCTTTTATTACGCAGGCTTCTACAAAGGAATTACTTCGAAAACAGGAGGATATATTAAATCGGACACATTGTCCTTTTGGTAAGTTTATGTTGATTTCTTTAGGGCTATGACCACTTAATAGTAATTCTGCCGCAGCAGTTGCCGCGGCAGTTGCACAGGCGCCGGTGGTAAAACCGGTTCTAAGAGGGCGCTTGGTTTCATGAGTTTCCTCGCGCATGGTCAGATATACGCGTATTGTGATCGTGTTGGTTTCATAGCGAAAATTTTGAGTCTGAGATTGGAATGGTTGCCACCGGATAATATTTAGCGTTACAAGGTAAATTTAAGATTGTCGATAAGTAATCCAGGTAATCTCATACTGGCTAGAGATCTTCGCTCATAGGTGTCTGTATCAAGAATCCATTCTCGATCAATGCTAATAGCTTCGAGGTTGTTGCCAAGTATATTAAATAGACTGTCATCAAAGCGTAGTGGGTTTATGGGTGCTTTAATCTGTCCATTTTCAACCAGAAAGCAAGCAAAACGGGTCATACCCGTAATGGCACACTGGTTCATGTCGGAGAAATTGGAGTACCATAAATTATTGATATATAGCCCTGTATCTAGCTTGCGGAATACGTCGGATCGGGCCAGGTCACCCGCTAAAAAATCCAAAGATTCTGGTATTTCGATGTCGGCATTCACTGATAAATTATATTCACTTGCGCTTCTTGAATTGATTAGCATGTCGCAGAGCTGACCCTTATCAATGAGTGTGACAAGCGGTGGTTTTTTGAAGCCATTATGGGTAAAACCGGGGATAAGACCATCGGCGTTGTTTTCAAATAGCGAGACCCCAGAGTGGAGATTGACCTGGCCACTGGCAAGTTTTTGTAGTGGGGTTTGTTGGGTCTTGTGGTTCTTGGCACCAAACCCTTGCCAGGCCAGGGTCATCATCAATTCACTAACAGCAGCAGGGGCAAGATAGACTCGATAATTATCTGGGTTTATCGTCAACGCTGTTTTACTGAGAAATTCAAGCTGTTTATGGATTGTCTCGATCTTGGCAAGAAAACGTTCACTGTTCCAGTTAAAATCGGAATATCGGGATTTTACCGCCTTGTCAGTATGGATATAACAACTCCAGTCAAAATTAAAACTTGATCTGGAATGCCAGTTCCGTTGTCCCAATGAATTGGCGAATCCGCGATAAATGATACCATTTGAAAACAGTCCGACTAAATCCAGGCCTTTTGAGCTGGAAATAATCTCCTCTATAATCAAATGAGTTTCCGAAAACGAATCTGTAGCAATTAGCTCGCTGTTATGGATTTCTGTATTAATTAAAAGAAATGGATCTTTCGGACTGACTCTAATCTGGTTTCGTAACGATTCAATAACGTGGTTGGCTCTGTTTAAGTCATCTTTTTCATTGCCACCAATATTGAATTGAGCCGAGGCCTGACGATTTTCCAGAATCAGACGTAAACTGATTTGTATTTGGTGTACGGAACCGGCATTGCGTATCTTACCGTAATTCATCTGGACAAAATCTGAATCTTCTGCGAGTGCATTTGCGAGCAATATTTCGTCATCCAGCAAACCATCGGAAAGTTGTTGGAATAAATCGAAAAAGGATTGTTTGATCTGCTTCATTCACCGCCCCCAAAAATATCTGTATCAGCAAATACACAGGCCGGCGAGGCATGGCCAACTCGAATGGCCTGATTGGGTTCCCCTTTCCCACAAGTGGGTACGGAAAGCACGGCAAAGCTGGCTGGGTCGCCCACTGATTTTAGATTGCGCCAGAAATCACTCGAAATACCGCGATAGTTTGGGTTCTTAATAATCCCTCTAAGTTCTCCGTCTTTGATGATGCGTCCCAGTTCACAGCCAAATTGAAATTTATTTCTGCTGTCATCTATGGACCAGGATCGATTGGTGTCCATTAAAATTCCATTCTCAATGGATGCGACCATATCGTTGAACGAGGTTTCTCCAGGTTCCAGATTAATATTCGCCATACGATCAATAGGCGGTCTGTTCCAATCGCAACTTCGGCTGGTGGCTACACCGGAAAGCCCGGCTCTGGACTGTGATGTTATACCGCCCAGCGGGCGTAATAAAATACCGTCTTTTATTAGAAATTCACGTTTCGCCGGGCTACCTTCATCATCGTATTGATAGCTGGCGATTTGCTGGGGTTGATTTGGGTTGAAGCTAATGTTCAATAGGTTCGAGCCATATTTATATTTACCAAACATATCTAATGTAACAAAACTGGTGCCCGCATAATTGCGTTCATCACCGAGGATTCGATCGAGTTCGAGAGGGTGGCCAATACTTTCATGAATTTGAAGAATCATCTGACTTGGCATCAACAATAGATCTTTGTTTCCACCGGGACAGTTGGGTGCCTCCAGTAGGGCTAAAGATTGCTCGGCTATTATTTTTGCTCGGTAACCGAGGTCGGCGTTAAGAATGCTCTCATAGCCTGATTGTGATCCCGTTTCTATTCCAAATGTTCGTTTTTGAGTTTCTCGGCCATTGTTAGCAACAGCTCCAAGATAGGGTGTGAGATAAGAAAAGGATTGTTGAAGTTCTATATCAGGTGTAACAAAAATTATTTCGGATTGGCATGAGTAAAAAACCACCCACCAATCGACGATTACATCATGGATGTTTAGTCGCTGGTCGATTTTACGCATCTCTTCAAGCTTGGTTTCAAGATCTATACTGTCCCAGGGTTGTGCAATGGGAGAATGGTATTGACCGGAAAGCTTGGGGCGGGGCAGTGTGGTGGGTGAAATTAACTGAAAACGGGAATTATCATTTGCCCAATTTTGCGCTCGTTGTATGGCTTTTTTTAACCCGGATCGGCTTGTATCGCTAGTGGCGGCATAGCCTGTGCCGTTGCCGTCGGAGACCGATATGTAGGCGCCCTGACTATAGAAATTTGCTATCGGTTCAAATATGCTTTGTCGCATTGAAATTGTTTGCCTGCGTTGGTTCACTAAACGCATCGAACAAAAATCCACAGCAGGTATCAGGGATTTGAATAGGGAAGTTATGGAGTCTGGCATCGAAGTTTACATTGGCTTGGTTGTAGAGAGTATATTGGGTACATAGGATGCCCTTTGGTTATATGCAAACACTGGAAAAATGGAAATAATTGTTCTTTTCGGGTCATTACATTTGGCTTATCTTTATTCCTGGTTGACTATCTGGGTGCTGTTCCCGGTTATCGCATTAAAATTTATGGATAAGCGTGGGTTGAAAAAGCTTGCGTTGGCTCTGTGTGTAGTCACTGTTTTCCAGGAAGGTGTTGATTATTGGGCGCGATTAAGACTTCGCGATTTAAGCCTGCTGTTGGATTTACCACTGCATTATTGCCATTTAGCGCAGATTTGGTCAATGATACTTTTGTTTTATAGGCAGCAACTTTTGTTCGAAATAACTTATTTTTGGGGTCTGGCTGGCGCATTACAGGCCATGTTAACACCAGACTTTAATGCTTTTGGCGGCCAGTTGTCAGTTTTTTTATTTTTTAGCCATCATGGTTTACTTATACTCACAATATTTTGGCTGATATTTGTTATGGGATATCGATGCAGGCGCTGGGCAGTGATTCGAGTTTTACTGGCGACGAATTTGATTATGATCTTGGTGTATGCAGTTGATTCGACGATTGGGGCGAATTACATGTATTTACGAAAAAGCCCGCTAAGCGCCAGTCCGTTTATTTATGGGGATTGGCCTGATTACATATTGAATATGGAAGTTATTGCATTAATCATGATGGCACTATTGCAGATGCCAATGACCTTTGACCGATACAGGGTCGTACGAAACAGGAAATAGGAATGGTCAGTAGATTTAAGTCGGAGGTTGAGTTGCTGGTAATTCTGCAGTCTAGTATTGGCGGGTAGAATGAGTGGAGAAATGGCTAACTGTCGGGTATAAGGCGGTCCGTCAGACAGTTAACCATTTCTCGATTAAGCCTTACCATGCTAGTCCAAAAGTCATAAAAATAAAGACGATTAATACTGTTACGGCGGTTTGTGCGTAATCATCCAGATTTGAATGCTGCTCTTCCTGCATAAATGTTTCAATCCGGTTTCTTACCTGATCCCGCATATGAATATGTGTTGACATTAGATGCTCCTCTATAGGGTAATTATGGAAAAATAACAGTTTAAAAAACGAAAAGTAATAGGTTGAATATAAATAAATACTTGCTTGATCGTAACTGCTCGCCCCTCTATGGGTGATCTGTTCCGGAAGACGCCGTAAATAC
>CAZGQY010000023.1:0-33581 GCA_964528035.1 uncultured Methylococcaceae bacterium
TTGTTGCGGTCGGTCACCGCCTTGGACTTAAAGTGGTCGTTGAAGGGGTCGAAACAGAAGATCAGCATAGACTTGCAAAAGAGATTGGCTGTGATCTTGAGCAGGGATATTTCTTTCACAAGCCGATGAATGCGAACGAAGTTTATACAGTATTGGCTCGTCAACAAGGGGTGCAATAAACACCGGATCTTTATAAAATATTCGTAGCGGCTATCCTGAAAAGAATATTTGGTTGTACCCTCCGATGGTCGGTGTTTCGCAATATGGCCCAGTGCCCACGAAGCTGTGCAAAACGGCAAGATTTTATCCATGAACCGAAATACCACCGTTTTTTAATCGATCAACAGTTGCGACACCGACATTGAAATGGCGCGCGATAGCTCGGATGCTAACCCCTTCATCCAACATCCGCATAACTTCGTTCTGCTGATGGGTAGTGAGCTTAGGTTTGCGGCCGAATTTGACGCCTCGTTTTTTCGCAGCAATGCGGCCTTCTTCAGTACGATCGCGGATGAGGCTACGTTCTAGTTCGGAAAGCCCTGCAAACACTGTCAGTAAGAACCTTCCCATTGAGCTTGTTGTATCTGCCCAAGGTTCTCGCAGTGATCGGAACTCAGCGCCATAGTTTTCCAACGTCTTTGTAATTTCAAATAGATCATGTGTTGAACGCGCCAATCGGTCAAGACTGGTAATGATGAGCGTGTCTCCTTTGCCGATCTCCCGCAACATGCGGGAGAGCTGTGGCCGTTTCCGGTTAGCACCGGTCAATTTTTCCTCGAATATCTTTTCGCAATTGGCTTTCAACAGCTGATCGCGTTGGACCGACAAATTCTGCCCAGTCGTCGAGACACGTGCATAACCCATTATCATGTCAAAACCTTCATTTTTACTGCCCAGTTACGGAACGGAATAACGGAAACCACAACCATTTGATTTCCCTTGTTTAAAAATTCGTTCCGAAATTTATAAAATCCGGAACATCCAATGTCGCTAGCGGGACGGGCGCTATAAAGATTCTCGACCATTTGTGTTATCAGGAATATCATGCTGCCAAAGGTATTTCATCTAGCGGCAATCGGTGTTCCATATCGAGTTCGAAAATTCCATAAGGATTGAAGTGGCTGTGCGGAAGGGGTGAAAGCGCAGCCATGTCACGTTCGGTCATGCGTTTTCGCCAGTCCGATTCGTTCAAGATCTGTTGGATCATCAACGTATTGATATAAACAAGGCTGCTTTGTAGTAAATGCAGAGCGAGGACCGAGATTTCCTGATCTTCTAGTCTATTGGTTGCCATCTCGCCGCCCTTGCCAAAATAGATAAAGCCGTTTACGCCGTTCCAACGTTCGATAACATTCAGACCTGTGTTAATTTCCCGGCGTAACGCTTCTGACGACAGGTAATTGCACAGAAAGATAGTTTTCACTGCTTTACCGAGCTCGATGAGCGCGGCATAAGTTGGATGTTGTATGTTGCTACGTGTGAAACGCCGCAGGATGGCTTCGGGTTCTGCCGTGCGCTTCCCTAAGGCCGTTGCAAATTTAATCAATTCATCATATTGCTGAGCGATGAGTTCCCAGTTGATGGCCTTAGCGGCGAAAATTGGCTCAAGATTGGGATAAACCTCTCGTGAACCCGTATTAATCGGCGCCAGCTTTAGTTTGTCGATTCCCTTAAAACGAGGCATCAGAGAAAAACCTAAAAGATGGCAAAAGGCGAAGGCA
Organism: uncultured Methylococcaceae bacterium; assembly: GCA_964528035.1. Taxonomy (GTDB): domain Bacteria; phylum Pseudomonadota; class Gammaproteobacteria; order Methylococcales; family UBA1147; genus CAZGQY01. The sequence continues at coordinate 1,722 of CAZGQY010000023.1, forward strand.
ACGACACTCTGACCATGACTATCGACATATTGCCGATTGACTTCCATCTCGGTGCAGTGATGCAGTACGCCTTCTATCATCGAGGCGACTTCTGATGATGAGCAACGTTTCAGTTGGGAGTAGATACACGCTGCGTTTTCGTCGACATGCCAGTAGATCATGACACCTCGCCCGCCATAACGTACATGCCATTCAGTCATGAGGTTTTGATCCCAAGCTTCAAATTGTGTGGAGTCAGACGCACAAGCTGTCGTAGCTTCGCCCCATATTTCCGGTAATCGTGCCTGAAATGTTCCGTTGACAACCCGCCTTATCGCGTCACGTAAACTGTCCTTATTTATATAGCGGCGACGTGTATGCAGGAGTTCTTTGTAGCTTATTCCCTGTCGCCCGGATGCGAGACGCTTTAATCCTGCATTCGTGCCAAGACCATACAGTGTGAGCAACAAACGTCGCAAGACCTCGTTGGGTTCAGTGGCCTCTCGCGAGGCAGCGGAGGAGAAGGCTTTTGTGAAGCCAACCCTGAAATCAGTTTCCTTGAGCACATCGAGCAAGCTTGTTGCTGGCCATCGGTTACTCAACTCGTGTTTCAAGACTTCCAGATTAGGCGGGTCGGACTGCGCCTCCAGTCGCGCAACGGAAATAGTCGGTTTATTCCCTCTGTATTTGATCCTTACGTTAGGGTTACGTGGGAGATTCTCGTTAAAACGACGCAACGCCTCGGCCATTTTATCTTTGGTTTGCGCGATAAAGGCTTTTGAATCGGTTGGCCAATTTAACGCAGCATAGTAACTGTCTCGGTTTGTCTCGAAATCGCCGGGTACATCCTCGTCTGGATTGCGGAAACGACCCGCACCTATTACCCAAATTTCTTTGCAGCGCAACTTTTCTCGAAGCGCATGCAACACACAAATTTCATAATTGATGCGATTGATCCGCTCTGTTCCGTCTGGCGCTTTTTCGATGACGATCTCACGCCATTTGTTGCGCACAACACCCTCGATAGGAACCGCATCAACAGTAAAATATTGTTCTCGAGAATCCTGGTAGGCCTTGATTACTTCAATGGCATCCAGGGTCGTACGCCAAGCCGCATTGTTTGAACGAAATTCTAATACATCGAGTATACGTGGCAGCATCCGCCGATAATGATGCGCATAGGAAGACCGGATCTTTTTATAGATCTTCTCCACATAGGCTGGCCCGCTTGAGCGAAATTCCTTCACCAGCTGTTCGATCGTTTGCTCACTTGCAACGGGGAATACGACATCTCGAACAGTGCCATCTGGATCATCCAATACCTCCTCGGCTATGCGGAATAGGATGTTGGTCTTACTGTGTACTTTGGTGATGCTGTTAACCAGCTCTTTGACTATTCTGCGTTCTGACCGGGCTGAAATTTTATGGATGACCTGGATGAGCAGATCGATAAGACTATCGATGATCTCGCCTTCACGTGGGACGCAATAAAAAACGAGCAGTGGATAGCGTATCTTTTGGGGATGGCGGCGAAGTTCCCAAGAATTTTCCGTGACCGCTCGCTGCCGATAACGTTTGATCAGTTTTGAGTTGATGCCACGCAAAATGCCATTTGGAATTCCAATGGCGCGGAGGACCTCAAGTCGATCTATGGTTTGTAATACGCTTTTCAGACTCACTGCGCCCATATCAGCGCAAAGCTGGGAAAATTCGACTACACCTTCCTTGTCTTCAAGAATACCGTCAAGTTTTGCGCGGGTGGTTTTATTTAAACGATTGCAAATGGTTTGAAATAGCTGTTCCTCGAACTCACGCTCAGCGGATTTAATGATTCGTTCTAATCGATAACCTCCAGGCCGATCATATTGATTTTCAAGAAGCCATGCCGTAACCAGCTCGTCCAGATAGGCCCTATTCGGCACCTCTGGTAATATCTCTTCAATCAGCCATTTTCGGAAAACGACTTCGGCGCGTTTACCAAACGGTTCAATATCGAGATATAAAAATATTTCTCGTCGATGCTGGCGACCTGATCTGCCATTACAATCGTAGTCCTCAAGACCGTCTGTTGGCGCATCAACTTGGAAACTTAAAAACTCTAGGATCGTACTCGCGATTTCCTGCATACATTTTGGAAAGCGAGCGTAAAGTTGATAATGTTTTAACTGGATAGCAAGCGCTAAACGACCCAGCGCCGCCTTACCTTTGAGAAGAGATCGGTCGTTATCACTCAATAGCCAATGTTCACTAAGGTCAGCTTCTGTCCAGACCTGTTTCATCTTGCAACTCCCCGCAGAAAATATAACGGAACATATTTGCGGAACGAGTCTAACTTGTAGTGTTAGGTCAAAACAAGTCTCTCAAACAAAATCTTGCCGTTTTGCACAGCTTCGTGGGCACTGGGCCAATAAGTACGGATATTGACAAGAAGCATGATAATAACTATATTGCAATAGCTCGTCTTATTCACGTTAAGAGACAAATGATGACCGTGCAACAACAAGCTTTTCCGACTCTCGATCTTACTGTCGACGAAATCAGTAATCTACCTGCGGCACTACGCGAAAAAATCAAAGTAGCGCTCGGTGATCAAATTAAAGAGCCCAAAAGGTGGGTGCTCGTTGGCGCCGAAACCGCCGAGCAGGCTACGATCATGCGAAAGACCGTGAAGGCCGTAGGTCAGATCACACAACAGCGTCGTGCGGCCTTGAGTGCAGGAAATATCGAGAAGCTTGTCGATCTTTATCTCGAAGGCGAGAAACGTGCCGAGATTGACGAGGAAATTGAACTCGATAATGCAAGACTACGCGCGAAGTATCTCTCGGAAACCAAGTCGTACACGGCTGCTAAGATCAGGTCGCTCTCGCTAAAAGCCAAACCCAAAAACAAAAGCGAGCCAGCGTCACGCTGGAAACGCGAAAAAAAGATCTTCGCTATTCGTCATAGAGGTAGCGATTTTTTTCCTTGTTTTCAGTTCGCAGATGGATCGCCCTTGCCAGTGATAAAAACAGTGCTGACCCAACTGCCTGACGACATGACTCCGTGGCAAATCGCGTTCTGGTTTGCCTCCGGCAATGGCTGGCTTGACGGGAAAGCACCGCAAGAGGCTCTGAGTGATGTAAAGAGCGTTTTAGGTGCCGCAGACAGGATGCGTGAAACGGCGATTGGCTAAGCATGTCGATCAAAAAGCCGCAATTGCCGCTATCGCCGCCGCAATATGTAATACTGAGAAAGAACAAGATACTTCACCGGGTCCACCAGACTGCGTATGCGGCATCGAGTTTCAATCCTTGCGCGGGGCAGCCAACCCGGTTCGCGCCGATCAAAGACAGTACCGGAAATTGCGTGCCCTCCCTATATGCTGGATCGACCGTGCGCGCGGCAATTCATGAGACGATCTTTCACGACATCCCAGCTAACGCCAGCATTAAAACGGTTCCTCGGCAAAACGTGCTGATCCGATCCCATTCGGAGGTGCAAACAGTTCGAGCGCTAAAACTCATCGAACTTCGCAACGTCAATCTCAACGCCTGGGGAATCACGCGGCGTGAGTTGATTGCGTCTAGCCCGAAACTATATGCGCAGACTGCGGAATGGGCCGAGACCATTCACCATGAATTTCCGAATGCGGAAGGACTTATTTGGACTTCGAATCAGTGTGACCCGGATGACGGTTATTTGTTTTTCGGGGACCGCGTTGTCGCGACCGATTTCTCGTTGGTGCAATCGCGAGACGGCGGAACCGACAAATCGTTTCTCAAGGATGTGAATGACGAAGGCAAGCTGCGCGGTATAACGATCACGGTATAATTGAGAACATGCATAACCGGGGAAGGCAATCAACCGATGTTATCATTGATCTTTGAGATGCTAAAAAACAGGTGTTTTCTGACAGGGATTTTGTTATGTAGAGAAATTGTCGTCTTACACTTTCCCCTCAAATTGAATCTGTGCCCTCAGAACTGTTCTGTCAACTTCAGCACCGATCATTCACAATATCGCCATGAATAGCCGATCACAATATCATGGATATCGCTTTCCACCCGAGATCATCAGCCATACGGTTTGGCTTTACCATCGCTTCACGTTAAGCTTTCGAGATATCGAAGACCTGTTAGCCGAACGCAGCATCGTCGTAACATACGAAACGGCTAGACAGTGGTGTCAAAAGTTTGGTCTCGATTATGCGAAAAAGTTGAGGAAACGGCAAGGTAAATTAGGGGATACGTGGTACATGGATGAGGTTTTCATCAAGATCAATGGAAAACGCCAATACCTTTGGCGTGCTGTCGATCAAGATGGCGACATCGTGGATATTTTGGTTCAGAGCCGACGTGACAAGCGGGCCGCTCTGCGGTTTTTCCGTAAGATGCTGAAAAGTCAGGGTACACCCAGAAAAATCGTGACAGATAAATTACGAAGCTATGGTGCCGCCTGGAAAGAAGTAATGTCTTCGGTCGGGCATTGTCAGGATCAATATGCCAATAATCGCGCGGAAGCCTCACACCGCCATACCCGACAGCAAGAGCGACAAATGCGGCGATTCAAATCACCCGGACAGGCGCAACGATTTCTCTCCGTGCACAGCCAAGTTCACAACTTGTTTAACGTTGGTCGTCATCTTTTGAAAGCTCGTCATTATCGGATGTTCCGTGCACGCTCGCTTGATACATGGCAGCAGGTGGCGTGCGCCTGTTGATAAAGGAGGATAATTTCTCTGCCATATTTTTATCTAAATTTCGGTAAGTTGACAAAGCCATTCTCCAGAAACCCCCAATTCCAGATCTTTTTCGTCCTGATTCGGTTTTGGAGGATTCACCAAGTAAATATATGCGCATAATGTATATTATGTTAAATATAAGTGAAAATTCTTACGAAACCTTCAATACTCTTTTCCTATAAGGCGATCTCACCGAAAATATTGAAAGGTAGATTTTCAGCGGCCCGGATTATTTCTTTGTCTAGAGTTGCAAGAGCACATTTTTGCTGCAATGCCAAAATCACGTAGGATGCATCGTACGTTGATAATCCGTGCGAATTTGCAAAGTCAAAAAGTTTGCAGGGTGTTTCTTCGCCTCGAATCACCCAACACAAATCAAACAGTGTTGCCAGGTATTTCATACTGTCCTGATGTGAGACAGTTCCCTTTTTTGCGTAGTAATTCACCACGAAAGACGATTCGTAAACCCAAACATATGGAACCATGACCTGAGGCTTTTGGGTATCAATATGGCTTAGAACATGCTGCGCATAGTATTGATCGCATTGTGATCCGTCTTTGAACAACCAGCGCATCATCACACTGTTATCGACAACAATCGCGTCGGATATAACTTGATCTTTCGCCAAGGTATTAAAGACCACGCTGCCGGCCTTTACTAATGACCGACTCTATTGTTTCCCGGACGTCCACAGGTTTTAGTGTCACCAGGTATTTAAGCGCATCGTCAACCGGTAATCGATCCTGGATTGGTAGGATACGCGCAATGGGTTTGCCATGTTTGAGGACAATCACGGGTTCGCCGGACGAATGCGCCTGGTTGATAATCGAGTTTGCATTCTTATTCAGGTCAGCCATTGTGACTTGCACGGATCACCTCTATTTAATTAGTACGTATAATAATACGTACTAAGTCTATTTTAATCAAGGGATCTGTTACTTCAAATTTATTAATAGGATCGCAGAACCTGCAAACATCGCCATTTTCTGCCCACTTCAATTGACAAACAAGTATCGTCCGCAACAGATCAGCCAGATCTCAGGCTGTTTCCTAATACCGTCCAACCAAATCGTATAATTTTTTCAGCTCTTGCGGATCAGCCTCTTGCCAGCTATTAATCTGTATGTCTTTTAGAATTTTTTGTTCTGCGTCGTTCTCAGTCATGCTTGTAAATAAATCAACAATCTGCGGCTTCATTGCACTCAATTGAGGTGCCATACAAAAAAATGGTGTAGAAAAAGATACGTTGCTTTCGTTCAGCAAGCGAGTCGAATCACGACTAAAAGATGATAGCCCCATATAGGTCTTTTTCATAATAAACGCCAGATCCACTTGTTTCTTAATTAACATCTGCAGCGCCTTGATCTCATTGCCCGCGGTTATGTATTTCAAACTCGATGAATTTAAACCGTTCGTATCGCATAAATCTCGCCCAAGAATATGAACCATACTGGTCTCAGTAGCCGTTGCGACTTTTGCTCCGGAACAAAATGACAAGGGTCTGGAATCTTCAGATGTTGACAATAAAACCACTTGTTCGGCACTGCCCTCTGCACATAAAACCGGAATCATTCCGCGTGTCTTTATCATCGAACATGCATTTAGAGCATTCGCGAAAAAGAAATCAACCGATTGATCTTTGGTATTCGGCAAATTTCTGCATTGTTCAAATCGAATGGCTGTGCGCAGCTGCCGTTGCATTAATGTACTTAAGGCTAACCAACCACTTCTATGAAAGCTATTGCTAAAGTTGGCATGAAATTGCAGTTGTGTTCCTGATCTCGGGGCACCTGATGATCGCATCGGTTGAGGTATTCTCACCTCGGGTGCTTTGTTTTTTTCGACGCTTTTCGACGCGGAGAACTTTTTCCATACAGAAGGCTTTGAAAGTGGTTTTTGTTCACTTGCGGTCGGCTTAGTCGCTTTTACAGCGGCAGCCTTTTTAATATAACTTCCCAGTCCTGTTATCTTAAACAGCATTCCAACCATGCGATTAAGATTGATGACTTCAACTCGCGTTCCATTTTGCTCCCATTCCTGAAAGATTTTCAAAAGCAACGAAAGACCCATTGAATTAACACGCTCAACGGCTTCAAAGTTCAAAAGAACCTGACTGTTGGCGGGAACTTCTCGTAGTACTGACAGAACTTGATCGGCCCTGATATCAATACACCCTTTGCACTCAAACTGGTAGCTGTCCTTTTGATCAGTCGCAATCGGTTTTATTTCAATAGTGTCACTGATCATCGTAGCTCGTGGCCTCATCGTATTCGCTGTGATACAAAAACTGAAACCCGGAATTTAAGGATGCATTTAGTGGCTGGTTCAGATCCCAAAGTGCTGTTACCTGTGTGCGAAGGTGAGGACGTACTCTGACTTGTAAATAATCGGAAAGAAACCACATCATATACAGGCCGCCGCCACCCATTCCGGGCTCGATCCCCTGATTTAATGTTCGGCTCATGTACTTCAAAAATATCGCTGGCGTAAAGGTGCCCCAATTATCCGTTAACATCAGTCCCAATACGCCATCACCGATGGCAATGTCGATAGTTATCTGTTCGTTATCATCCAACTGACGAACACTGCCTTTTTCATGGAACTGCTTATTTTGTCCGTCCCTGGGAGCAGCGTACAAGCCATTTTCAATCATTTCATCCAACACAACGATCAAGCTATCGACATGCTCAGGGCTAATTAATCCCTGATCTGTCAACCAAGCCTGAGTTTCCTCGATAATGAATCCTTTTTCTTCTGAATCCGTTAATTGCAATTGTCTTTGCAATAACAGAGAAGGAACCAGATGGTATAAGTCATCGTCAGCAGGTTCCTGATGCTGCATAATCAGTTGATCCCATCCCAACTGTCTATAAAACGAACTTTGTGCAGGAAGTACTCTACGAATTCCATCCTCAGTAAAACGCCATAACAGATCGGCGAAATCATCTTCCGCCAGAAAAACTACGAATTGTCGCGATACACGGGGTAAAGCGTGCTCCTGGGTTCGGTAAACAGATTCCGATATTTTAACAATGTCACCTGACTCAAGGCGCGTGCTTGCGACCTGCTGAACTCGATCACTATGGTCGACCACCTGAATCGTGACATCATCCTCCAATCCGTCGCGACCGGTGTGTTTCCTTAATTCGTTCAGTACTGCCTGCTCTAATATTGATCTCTCGGCATCACAATATTCGTTTAATGTATTTTCAAGGCGTTCGTATCCGAATGGCTCTCCGAGAGAAGATTCCTCTTCGACCAGCCCATCAGTGTAGAGAAATAGTCGGTCTCCAATTTCCATACTGATTTGCAGCTCCGCGGCAGCATAATCAAAATCAGGGTTTTGTCCCAGCGGATATCCAAATGACTCTAACATCGTCCATTTTCGAGTCGCCTGACTAAAATAAAAGGGTAACACGTGACCTGCATTGGCGATTACCAAGCGACCTTGACTGGCATCAAAATTAAGACATAGCATGGTCATTAGCAACGATTCCTGCGCGGTTTCCCGAATCGTTTCGTTCAACGAACGAAGAATTTCACTAGGCTGTACAATCCCACCTGTAACCAATGGGGAAACACCCGCTTTAGCCGCGCTAACCATGGTACCTGCCGCAACACCATGACCACTGACATCGCCAATCAGCAGAACAGCACTGGATTCACTGGTTCTGTAATAATCGTAATAGTCACCACCCACTTCACTGGATGTACGCATCAATGTTTGTCCCTGCAAACCCGGCAATTCAAAATTGGGTTCTGGCAATAAAACTTTTTGCAAAGCTGCGGCCAATTGAATTTCCTCCTGTAATCTTAGATTTAAATCCCCCAATTCGGATAATGCAGTCTGTAATTTCTGATCCGCCAGTTTCCTCTCGGTTATATCAATTCCAGTTGCCAGAAACAACACGGGCTGCTGATCATGGGGATCGCGCACGGTAGCCGTATGCCAGATAATACTGAGTTGCTCGTCACTGCGAATATTAAATAGAGTCTCGAGTTCTTCCTGCTGGATTCCCTGACCGCTAAATGAAGCCGTAAACGCCGATTGCATTTTCTCGCGGTCCTCTCCCACCAAAAACCGATCAAAAAAACTTTCGCCCTTGAGTTCATCTTCCATCCAACCGGTAATTTCTTCTGCGAAAGCATTAAACATAACGATTCGAGCCTCCGAATCCAAACCGACAATGAGTGCCTGTGAGGTATTCAGAATATTCCCGGTAAAGTCTTTTTCTTCTCGCAATCTACCCATACTGGCATTCAGATTATGGACCAAAGGGCGAAGAATGATACTACCTACAAGTAAAAGGCTTGCGATGGTCAGAAAATACATGAAAGTCTGTAAATCCTGAGTACGTTGAAACCGATAATTGGTTTCATTCTGCGACAGCGCTACCGCATAATCCAAACTATCCAGTAACCTTCGGCGGGCATTTGAAAATATATACGCGACGTGAGGGTTTTTTATTGTCGTTTCTTTAGGGCTCAAAGACAGGATTCTTTTAGCCTCTCTTATAAAGCCTTTAGCCTGTTTGTCCAGTTCGTGCGGAGAGGCATAATACAACTCACCAAGTTCGGCAGGCAACCTACCGCGTTTACGAATAAAGCGGGCTCCCTGCTGAATAAATTTGTCCCCGGAGGCCAGTGACAAATGCATATCTTCAAAGCGTCCGATGTCATCAAGAAGTCGTGAACGAATTTGGCTTTTTGTTCTTTTATCGCCTGCATCCAGAAGCTCCCTGACCGCCAAAGCTATGCTTTCAACATAAACCGCCTGACGAGTGCTTAGTTTAAGTTGAACAGAATCACCTTCCTGGTCTCTGATATCGGAGATAATGATCAGATAGGCTCCTGTTGTTATCACCCCTACAACCACCAATACCGTAATCCATTGATCTCTAAAGTAAGAAAACAACTCCTGGATACGAAAATTCATCAATATTCACCTCGAAAGCTAATTCAAAAAAACGTGTATTATTGTGTCTATGCCGGTGTTGAAGGTGTGATTTTCCTCGAGCCCATAAATTCATTCATCATTGCGTCAAGTTTTATTTTACGAAGCCTCGATACGATACCCGGGCGTACCCCAACACTTTCCAGGCCTTCATCGGTTATAAATTCCTGTAACTCTGTATAACACTCGATTATTAAAGCGGTAGTAATACCTGTAATTCGCAAAAATGCGGCGAATACGCTCATCGCCTGGTCAACATCGTAGGTTTGCAAACACTTGTGCAATACCACCTGCTGTAGGCGATTCATCATTCCGACGACATGAATATTTTTTACGTTGCGTTTCATATGCACCAACGCAATCACCCACTGATACTCCCAGAATTCAGAATCTTCATAGCCAGACAGGATATCAAATATCCAGGCTGCCAGAGTTTTCTCCAACAGTGGCCGCTCACCTTCCCTGAATACAGACCGCGTTTCTTCGCAAGAGTTTAATGTATCAAAAAATATCTCGACAATATCCGGGATCCACTCAACAATATTTTCCATTTCCTGTAATAGTAAATCGCGATCACTTTGGTCAAAATCAACCAACGCTGATACCACCTTTGAATGTTGGGCAATTTTTTCCACTTAAATCTCCTTTTACCAGAACAGCATCATGAAATCTGGAATAATGATAGTATTCCGTTGTTGACAAACAGCAACAAAAACGATTAGCTATAAAAATGGTCTGAATCAGACCGAACATTTTAACCTAGTCGCCAGACCCTGTGAATCAACATTTCATACTCGATAAAGATGGATTAGACGGTGTATTTACCCAAACCGACCCTTCCATTTATAATAATTCCCCTGCGGGCCTGACTGCGGACACCGCACCGAAATCATCGCCCGTGCAGGACAAATTTACCGCCCCCATTGGCGTTCGTCTCAGCGTGGGAATAGTCACTATTTTTGTGATCGGTTTATTTACCTATCGAGCAATATATGACAAATCGCTGACCGATGCAGACTCATTAAGTCGCTATTCTGGTAATCTTTCGCAAGTTGAAAAAAGCGATATAGCTGCCCTCACGGAGCAATCAAGACAATTGCAAATTAAATTAGATGAAGCACGTCAATCAACCGCCCGTTATTCAAAAATGATACCACCCGTTGAAAAAGCCACCTCCAATATAGGGGCTAATGGAGTAAATAATGCGGATATATCTACGAACAATTCAAAAAATACCAATCCAGATTCATCCGCCAAAACACAGACTACCAAGTACCTGTTTCCAAGCCTGTTTCCTTTTGGATCCACCCGGGTCAAAACAATTACCATAGAACAGAAGGCTCAGGTATCATTGTTCCTGAAGCAATGCAAACATGATATCCGGTTTGTTGGCCACACTGACAATACAGGTCCAGAGTATTTTAATCGAATCCTGGGCAAAAGCAGAGCAACGGCAGTAAAGGAATATCTCCAAACAGAAATTCCACCTGGGCATCCAGTATCGATACACACACAAGGATCTCAAGATTCTATTAACGCCAATAAAACCGTTAAGCAACAAGCCGAAAACCGAAGGGTTACCATTATATGTCCAGGCTAGTGCTCCATCATTGTTGTGTTGGGGGGTAGGTTATGTCGAGAAGTGGTCAGCTGCTAGGCGCACGAGCGCAGGACTAGTCGCACTAATTCAAGCGAGTGCAACAACGCAGATGGCTGCTTATCGGCTGATATACCTGTCAATACAACAATGATGGAGTACTAATGCTTCTTCCAGATTGGTTTGGCGGTTGTATTGGGTCGAAAAATGGTCGGTTGTGAACTGCACAAGTACAGAACCAATATCTGTGTGAATTGAACAAATCGAACAAATGACGACTTATTGGCAATGACGACTTATTGGCTTGGAAATCCAACACACTAAATTTAATACGTATTGGTGCCTTTTTGCATTTCAATCCCCTGCTATGCGCCGTCTAAATTGACAATCAACACGATAAAACTTTATTCCAACGGTTAAGCGGATTGATATCAATTAGCAGCCAACTCATCTATCTATTATAAAATTAGTTGCTTATGTTGCAGGTTCGAAGCACCAATTGTTAAGCAAAACGCCCGTACGAAACCCGAAAAATATGTTAGGATCTTGATAGAGGCAATACTGGATTAAGAAATGCTATCAATTAGGGGAATCGAAATGAACGATGTCACACGCATCGAGCAACGCGCCACTCAGAGCGGAGAAATTGATGCCATACTTCGTCATTTAACTACATTGAAAGGTGTAACGGCAGCAGCAATCGTAGATAGTGACGGACTGGTTACTCATATCCGCAGAGATTTTAATATCGACACCGACGCGCTTGGCGCATCTGTACAGATTGTTTTTGGGGCCGCATCGAAAGCGGCAACTCATGTAGAACAAAATAGCTCGTCCATCGTAATTTGCGAAAACAACAATGGCTACATTTTACTGGCTCCGCTGAAATCTAATTTTCTAATCGCAGTTATTGCTGACCGGGACGCACTATTAGGCGCCATACGCTTTGAAATCAAAGAAACCGTACCGGAACTAAACGAATTGTTTGCGGAAAATTAGTCCTATTTTAACCCGCTCTGACAATCGCGCTGAGCTGAACAAGAATAATAATCATGCAGTGGCTTGAATCCCAGATTAATAAACTAGACCAGGTGGAGAGTGACTATCGTGCAGTGCGCGACCTGGCTGCAAACGATGAATCAACCTACCGTAGCAAAGAACGGGAGATGCGTTTACACTTAATGGAGAATGTAAATGAATTGGTTGCGGCTGTCGCAAAACGATCCGGAATATCGGGTTGTTTATCATGCCATGATGGCCTGGTTATCGCGGAAGCAGGATCTTTGCCCGATTTTGATGCAGTTGCTGCTGTTACACAAGAATATCTATCCGCCGCAAGCAAAAGTCAAAAAACCCTGCGCCTCGGAAATGTGCAACAAATTCTGGTGGTGGGCAGTGACGCCAAACTGGCAATAATCACTTTGGGGCAGATAGCCGTTTGTATTGTCTGTTCAAAAGATACGGTGCTGTCTGCGGTTTTCAATGAATAATCTAATCATCATTAAGTTCTTTTGCCCCAAAACGCCCTCCCTCAATATTTCCAGAAAACTTTTGGTTTACTAATAAGTTCCGACAAACATGAGTGTCCCAATTGGATTTTTGTCTTAAAAGACAGCTTTGAACAAATTGACCAGAGATCATCGCCAATTCTTTGGGATAGATTTCGAACCCTTGAGTTTTAAGCAGCGACTGTTCATTTAACAATATGAATCACTACCCATTTGCAATATCAGCCCGCCGATAAAGAATCTGCCGCACACCGGAATCCCAGGTACGGATAACTATTACCTACAAGAACCTGGGTTTCTGCAATGCCGTCATCGCCGACTACCGAATGCTTGTACGAACCGCCATATACCCAGGCATAGCCCTCCTCAAGCTCCTTTTGCAGCGATTCTCCAAACGTCCATTCCCATACATTTCCAACAAGATCCAGACAACCATATCGTGAAACGCCGTCAGGAAACGCATTAACCGGTGTTGTTGTTTTTGGGCCTGTTTCCGGATTGTTGCAACGATCTTCGTTCCAGTTGTTTTTGAACCATGGAAAATCACCTCCAATCCCGCATTGCGAGGCCGCTTTCCATTCCATAGATGTGGGTAAACGACAGCCACACCATTTTGCGTAAGCCTGCGCATCTTCGAGAGCTACATTTACAACAGGATGATTCAATAATTCCTCAGGCGGTGTGTCACTACCCCAGGAATCCGGAGGCAGCACATCATTATCTGCAACGTAGCGAGCATATTCCTGATTGGTGACCGGAGCTAAATCCAGGAAAAACTCAGAAACGATTTGCGTATTGCCAAATTTGTCACAAATTAAACGGCTTTCCGGAATCAGGACAAAATAGCCTGAAACTGATGAGTCTTGTTTGTACAAGGCAACATTACTCATCGCTTCAGCTAAAGGACCCTCAAATCTAACCCCCTTCTCACCAGTAGACTGTTCAAAGTGATCTAGTTGTATGGAAATAGAATCGCCAAATTGTTCTGATTTTAGTTGATTTTGCCGTATTAGAACGTGATTTCTATATTTACCGTCTCCATACAGTTCCAAAAAGGATTGATGATCGGGCAAAGACTGAATCCATTGCATTTCTAATTTCTCAAGAAAAAGTAACGCATCACGAGATTCCAAACAACGTCCGGTATCAACGACTTGCGCTTTTGTCGTATTACTGACCAACGACTTTCGCTGCGACATACTAAACATTCGAAAAAAAGCAGCTAGATTCAAGGTTCGCCAACCATATTTTTTCTTTATTGAAATTTTTATCATAACGAGCCTATTGTTTGTCGACTCTGAATCACAGTCGGAATTTTGCAAATATTAATGGAACCATGGGGCAATAATAACAAATATTTTTACCACGACTGCTTCTATTGTAACTATTCGGTGTCATTTTTTGGAGAGTGCGAGCCTCAAGATTTTCTGAGTAGAGACACTCTATTTAGATAAATGAAGGCGAACTCTTACAGCTTTGGAATCGAATACTGCCAGCCCTTAGATTATCAGCAATTTCGAGTAATACTGGAATTTTCAGGACATTCGCTTGCAAGTCCCCGCTAATATTTCAGAATGTTTTTATTTTAATTTCAACTACACTCTGAGTTGTTCAAGCTTAACAAAAGATGACAAGATTATATGCACTTTTGTCTGCTTCGAGCTTAATAAAAATCTTATAAACCACTCAAACTATTGTTATTAGTATAATTTTATTGCTCTCGCTACAGGGCAAACTCTACCACACATCAAGGTCGCTTCTCTATACCCCGGCAGCCACCTAAAAACATTATTATTCCAAATAATCAGGATGGTAGAAACAAATGAAAAAATTATTAGCTGCACACTCGTCATTTCGAAAATTTCTTTGTGTAATTGCCCTTCTCACCATTGGCACAACAGCCAATGCAACACCCATTGTTGATACTTCCGGTAATATCACCCATCTGGATGTCAGTGGTACGAGCTACGATGTAACGTGGAATTTTGGTGCCATAACACCACCTGCGGGTGCCTTTGATTTGTTTACAGGCAACGCAGGCTTTGCCGCCACTTTCATGAACGCTGTCCTGGCAGCGTTCACCAATGCGGGCTACACAGGTACGGCCGGACAAACATACTATGGAGTCGATTACGCATTTAATACGGGCCCATTCTTAATGGACGTCGGCGCTGGCTTCAATTTAATCAATAGTGGCCATGGAAACTGGGCGGCTTTCAGCAATGCGGGCTGGGGAACAGTAACCACATCTGTTTCCGAACCTACAATCATTGCTCTCTTCAGCCTCGGTATGATCGGATTAGGTTACAGTTCCCGTAAGAACGCTGCTTAAAAACTGTTATCATTCAATACCCCTGCGCCCTCCCCATTCCGGGAGGGCGTTTTCATTGGGGGTGGTCTCATATTCCCGCAGTGTTCCGTATAAACGTACGCAATAAGGTCATATTTTTTCAGTATTGGTTAGCAGGGACTTCAATTGCTATGATTATCTTAAAACTCATTACTGTCTGGTCGACAGCAACAAAAAAACAGCAGCAAAATATAGCCATCCCAAAGCGGCAAGACTAAAGAACACCAACGGGTCTATGTTTTCTTCTCGTCAGGTTCTAATCCTCTTTTTCTAAAGAGTTCTTAAGCGGTGCTCTTTTTTGAGATCAGCTCAAAAACCTCCTGAGCCTGTGTTTGAGCCTCGGGTAGCAATGCGTTAATTTTTTCGGCATCCAATCCGGTAGATTTCCAAGTAAAGGGATCGATTCGTTGCAAATAATTTTCTGATTCTTCTTCAAGCGCCAGTGCAATTCCATAGGCATGCGCTATATGCAGTAAACAGCTCTCAATAACACATTGATCCGCACTATTCGGTTCAGTATGACAGGCAGTTATTTCCTGGAAATTGTTGGGTAAGTTCCAAAGTTGCATTAATTCAGCGCCAACCTGAGCGTAATCAAATCCGATGATCTCTCGTTGAGCTTCACACAATAACTGAGCCTCTCCTTCTGATTGCACCAATGCCTTTTTTGACTGATCGGGCAATTCCGAAAAAAGAATCAACTGACCCACTTCGTGTAGCAAACCAATAACAAATAAACGTTCACTGCCTCGAATATTACATTCACTACCCAGAATACGTGTCAAAACGCCACAGAAAACCGAACGGCGCCAGAATTCGGTCATATCAATGAACTCATTCGATATGTCCGAAAAAGAATTCACTGCGCTTATACTCAGAACCAAGTCGTGTAATTGACCAATTCCGAAAAAATTGAGCGCACGACTGATCGTATCAATCTGACCACCAAAACCAAAAAAGGCACTATTCACCACTCTCAATACACTTGAGGACAAATTCGGATCCGTTATTACAACATTGGAGAAATCTTCAAGATCTGCAGATGGATCGTCGACTAATTCCCGGATTCGTAAATAAATTTCAGGTAATGAAATTAGATTACTTACACCACGAACTAATTCAGTTGGTCCACATTCGATTGTTTTTGTGTTTTGCATACCACCAATATTAGTTTAATCTGGAAAAAAATCTAACAACCTACAAGTCTTTTACCATGAAATATTTTACCGATCGATCACTGCAAATAGTCCTGGCCCTATTCACATTTGTGGTTTTCATAGCAGGTATTGGTAGCTCCAGCATTCTTACGCAGGGCGACGAATCCGACTATATTCGCAGCTCTCAGGAAATGTACTCCAGCGGTGATTGGTTATCACCTACATTGCGTGAAGAACTTCGTTTTACCAAACCTCCGTTACTTTATTGGATGGTTGTCAGTTCCTACAAAATATTCGGTGTTTCTTTTTTTTCTGCGCGCCTGCCAAGTGTATTTTGCGCGGTATTGACAGTTATATTCATATTTCGTCTGGGCCGGCTGTTATTTAATAGAGACGCTGCATGGCTCGCTGCGTTACTAACCGCTACATCCTTTGGGATGGTGAAATTCTCGAAAATCGTGCTTATGGAGAGCCCGTTAATTCTGACGCTTCTATTAGCTTTTTATTATTTCGTACGATTTTACCGAGAACGTTCCAATGGCTTGCTGATTGGGTGTTTTGTGTGGCTCGGTATAACAGCCTTACTGAAAAGCCCCATTTATTCTGCAATCGCTTTGACCGCTATGGTTTTATTTCTGTTGAGTGAAAAAAGCCTGAAACGATTATTTTGCAAAGAACTGGTTTCCGCAACAAGCATTGCACTATTGATTGCTATTCCCTGGTACATTGCAATGGTAGTAATACACGGTCATCTATTCACTGATTTTTACATGAATGAACATGTCAATAAATTCGAAGCCGTGCCGCATTTTGTCTTGCGTGTATGGTTTGGATTACTTTTGTATATGATGCCGTGGACAAGCTATGTTTTTTATGCCGCATGGGTGATATTTTCAAGGCAAATCTACCTGGATTGGCAATACAAACTTTTGTTGATCATTATGGGCCTTTTCCTGGTAGTGTTTATGATTCCTAACCAAAAAGGGCTTTATTATGCAATCCCTCTCCTACCCTATTGTGGGTTAATGACCGGTGGCATACTGGCAGGGACATTTGCTCCGGGGAAATCTTGGGACTATTTGACCGCTGCGATATTGATTTCGGCTGGACTGGTCTTCGCAGTAATAGTGTTTTTGCTCGATTCTGCGGTGCCTTTTACGCTGGCATCCTGTTTATTTTTACTTGCCGCCGGGTTGGTCTTAATCAGGTCTCAATCCAAAACAATCCCTATGATTCTTTCTGGTGTAGCATTGATCCCTTTATACACGCATATATTTCCTGCAATTAATTTCGAAATCATACCCGTTCAGAAAACCCTGGCGCTTATAGAAGAAAAACCTTTATACAGTTATAAGCTCTCGCCACTGAAATTCAAAAATGCGCTTGACTACAAGGTTGACGAATTATCAGCTCCGGATGATGTAGCAAGATCTCTCGCTCAAGGTGGATATATAATCCTTCGGGCCGAAGATTACCTGGCACTAAAAAATGACCTTAGTCAACATACCAGGCAACGTCTTGAGTGGGTGCGCTGGCAACGTCGAATACCATTCAAAAAAATAGTCAATTCAGCGATAGAACAACGTCCTGAGGATTTACACGAAAGTGTACTGCTCATTTCGAAATGATCCGCATTGAATCAAATAACCCTTTGTACATACTGTTTAGGATGGGTGATCCATAATTCCAGCACAGCCCTCATGATTATTATGAAGAATATGAACTAAACTAAAGGATAATTTTATGTAAAGAATTTATGTTAATTGTTTCAAGTCAGTCATTCCTATGATCGGACTGTTTCGCATTGATCACTTAAAATCAGGTGAAGCCGTGCCTGAAAGTGTCGTTACAAGACCCATTGTTACACAACTTTAAAAGATCAATGACCTGAAATTGCTGAGTCAGCCAGACTGAAAGATTACGATTATTGAAAAGAAAAACTCTATGAATATCAATCAGACAATGGTCAATTCGAATGCGGCTTTCAAACCTGGAGATGATCTGCCAAACGATTTGGATATTTCCTCAATAAAGGCTTGGTTGACACAATTACCCATGGCGAATACAACAAAATCCAGCCGCATGATTTTGTCTTTTATACAACTGGTCAATGAATCAGAACTGGAGGCAGTCCGACGCTTTGAAATACTTGAATGCCTGCGACCCGCTCTTATCGTATTACTACCTTCTTTGGATGCGCAATTCATAGACAGAGGCATTCCTTTAAGTGACCGATCCAAAACCTTTGCAAAACTTTGTCTGGATTGTCGCTTATCAATCGCTACGGGCTACAGGTTGATAAGTGATACACCACAATTCTCAGAAAACCAGGAATTCAACCCGACAATGCAATCAACGGTGTTGTATCGGTTTTTACATACGCAATGTATGTTATTGATACGCGCGTCAAATTTATACGAGGAGACCAGTCGGGATTTCTGGTCAGAGATTTATCAAGTATTTTCTCTTGCGCAAAGCATGGCACTGGAAAACGAATCAATAGAAGATATTGATTCCGAATCAGAAGGTGAAATCACAATCTCTATTGTATTCAAAACGATCGTATTATTTTCATTAATCAATCCATTTAAATACCAGCAACGCAGCCACTATCAAATTTATCGGTTGATTTTACAATTTGCGCAATTTTGCACGTTGCACAATAAAGCCATTGTTGATGGACGAAAAGCTCTATTTTTAGTCGACCTAAAAACTGAAAAAGCACCTGGACAGGTGCAATATGCAACTCTCGAAACTGTTCAAAAACCATTATTTATTTACACTCGTGGTATGGCAGAGGCGATCGTATCAGAAATTCAAACAATCGCATCCGGGGATAAAAGCGACCTAAGCAGCCAACTTCCCAGACTTTCTTTTGTGCATAATGTTATCCGCATGCTCGGTGCACCACCGCGGCGTAAAGCAATACGTGTTGCCGAGGATCAGCAAATGCAAATGTCAATCGGCATGTCTAACATCGCTAAAGCCTTCGTAAATCAAGATTCTGAAAAATCTACAAAAACACCCGATAAATCTATTTCTAATGCCAAACAGACTAAAAGTAATTTAAATAATACTCATTTGTATGGTTTAGCGAGATCGAATAATACCGAATCAAGTCAGCCGACTGAAAATTCTTTGCAGTATAATTTAATCCCAATTGAAAATGATTTCGGTTTTATTAATGATTCTTCCCGGAAAAATAATGTTTCCGTGCGCAATAATGACGCTCGTAACAATAGTTCTGTTATCAATTGGTTTGCTAATGAATCGCAACTACAAACCAGTAGTGATAACATCTGGAATAACCCTGCCGGCTCATCCAGCGGATATGACACTGAACAGGGTCGCAGCGAAAATCAAAATGTGATCGGACAACTCGTTGATTCCAGTATTACCGGTTATCAACTTATGTGGCCCAAACCCTGCGCCATTAAATTAAAAATAACTGAGCTAATTGGATTAGAAGCAGAAAATAATCGATTGGAACTGGGTGTTGTTCGCTGGATTCGAAACGGTATCGATAAACTATGCATCGGATTGGAATTATTATCACATGAAGCCAAAGTGGTGGCTATAATTGGTCAGGGAAATTCAGCTCAACATAACCATGCCTTTGTATTTCTTGATCGATTCGAAAAAAACTCGACAACAAGTATTGTACTTCAATCACACAAATATAAGCCTGGCGATCACATCGATCTATTGGTGGCTAAGTCCAGGGTTAAATATCGACTGGAAGCACTCAAGGAGTCTACAGAGACTTATCGCTATTTTAATTTGGCCAAAACAAGAGACTGAAGTTAAAGTACCCCACTCACTATCGCTTAAAGTATAGACTTCATACATACCTCAACACCGGCTTCCATTGTTGATTTCGCTACAATAACGAAATCAACTATTCTCGGTTATTGCAGTTCTTCGTTACTTATACCCCTACACTATTGTGGCACTGCTGCCGGGAGTCGGTTTCAAAATAAATATCCGACAGACACTTAGTTAAGAATAGGATATGATAGCCGCGAATAATTTGACGACACAATGAGAGTATTAAATGAAATTTGTTGTTTCCTATCCGCAAACTAATTGGGACTACGTAAAATTCAGATTAAATCGGATTATACGCGGAGAAGACCGATCAAATGACGTATTTAAAGGCTCCATGGGGGGTAAGTTACAATTATTTGAACACAGTGGAGGACTGGGACAGATCACTTCCGTATCAGAAGTGTATCCGGATAAACCTTTTGGAATGCAGTATGTAGCTGGAGAAGGCTTATATTTTATTACTGGTTTACCCTGCCCGGAGGACGGAGTTCCAGCCAACGAGCATATTGTCAGACTCAATGACAGCGGCCAGATCGATCTGGAAATTCGCAGTCCGCTATTTTCTCAACTTCGATCCACCCGCCGCACCGAGAAAGGTCTGCTGGTTACATCCAGCGGTATTGATGCTCTTTTGGAAGTCGATCTCAACGGAGAAATTCTATGGTCATGGTGGGCCACCGAACATGGATATGACCAGGCTCATGGAGGCGGCACACGGACTATTGATAAACAAATTGACCATCGGCTCAAGTGTTATCCAGGTCGTCTGCAAACCACACACATGAATTCGGCCATCATCGACCCGCAAAACCCCGATAAAATCTTAACCCTACTTTTCTACCAGGGCGCATTAGCACAAATTGACCGTGCTTCGCTTAAAACCGAAATAGTCGCTACCGGACTAAGCGGTCCCCACCATATACGGCCACATTCGCAAGGCTATATGCTATCAAACTCGCGGAAAGGCCAGGTATTACTATTTGATATCGATTTTCAACTGCGCGAAATAATTCAGGCTACCGGTAAATACTTCCCGGTAAAATGGGTACAGGATGCAATCGAAACGCCATTCAACACACAATTGATCGCCGATTGTAATACCTTTAAATTACGCGAACGAAACCAGGCAGGACATGTAAAAACATTCAAAACCCGCTTGCCCAATCGTATATTTCAAATTGAACCGGTTGCAGATAATTTTGCGTTGCCGGTGAGTCTTTGAGGCACGGCGCAGTCTTAAGTAGCTGGGGGGCTCAAGAAGCCACTATCCCGGTATGTCAGACTAGCTGTCGCTTGTTCTTTTCCCTCGTGGGAGAAAAATTCTGAAGAGAAGCGAACTGTCCCTTCAATTCATGTTCATTGAACCTTCACCCAAGCGGCAACAAATCCAGCACCTGATCCGGTGTAATATCCTGAAGACATCGAGTGTGTCCGAAAGGACATACCCGCTTGAAACAGGGCGAACAATCCAGGCCCAAAGACAATATTCGGGCATGCTTATTCAACGGAGGTGTAAAACCGGGATCAGAAGACCCATAGACTGCCACAAGTGGTTTATCCAAAGCCGCAGCGACATGCATTAAACCGGAGTCATTACTCAGCACACAATGGGTTAATGCCAAAAGATTAATAGCATCGTTCATATTGGTACGTCCACTGAAATCAATACAGCAATCTCCGGCAGTTTGGTTAATCTGGGCGCATACTGCTTGATCCCGTTGTGAACCAAATAACCAAATTTCCCAGCCCCGTTTTTTTCGTTGTTGTGCCACCGCTGCAAAATGTTCGACCGGCCATCTTTTTGCTTCGCCGTATTCGGCACCCGGGCATAGACCCAATATTTTTTTTCCGCGAATATCCAATTCAAAACGGTCTGCAACGCTGGTTAAATCCAGCTTTTTGACATTTAACCGGGGTTCGGGACAAACGGGAGGAACTTGCGTATTTTTTTCCAGACCCAGCGCCACGAACCTTTGTACCGTCATGGGTAATTTCTGTTTATCCAGTCGGCGCAAGTCATTTAATAAACCCCAGCGCTGTTCCCCAATGTATCCGGTTCGCAAAGGAATATTTGCGAAAAAAGGAATCAGTGCAGATTTCAATGAATTAGGTAGCAAGATTACCTGTTGGTACTGCCCTTCTCGCAATTTTCGGCCCAATTTATAGCGTGCAGCGAACCCCAGTTCACCACGCTTCAAAGGGATTTCTATCGGTTGAGAAACTTCTGCCATATGTTGTAGTAATGGCAAGGTCCAGGCAGGCGCCAAGACGTCGATTTTACAGCCTGGATTATTCTTGGCCAACAGTATAAAAAGGCTCTGCGCCATCACCATATCGCCCACCCAGTTTGGCCCAACGATGAGTATGCGTTCAAGCATAATATCGACCCAACCGCTTATCCAGCAGGATTCTAGATCCTATGTGGCCCTTATCCATTTAAAACTCCAACATCAATTCAGTACCTTCAACGCTAATCAATTTCCCGAATCAATTCCATCATTTCCTCTACCGACATTTTACCGCTGACATCTCCTCCCTGCAGTAAACTATTGGCTAAATCGCGTTTGTGCCGATGCAATTCGACGATTTTATCTTCAATGGTATCTTTAGCGACCAGTCGGTATATGGTAACAGGGCGTTTTTGACCCATGCGATGAGCACGGTCAGAAGCCTGATCTTCAACAGCCGGATTCCACCAGGGATCCATGTGTACAACATAATCGGCAGCAGTCAGGTTTAAGCCTGAACCCCCGGCTTTTAGACTAATTAAAAACAAATCTCCTTTGCCAGCCTGAAAAGCAGTTGTCGCCTCTTTACGTTTTTTCATGGTTGTCGAACCATCCAGATATTGATAGCTAATACCTTTTTTATCCAGCAATTCTCTGAGCAGACTTAAATGCGAAACAAACTGACTGAAGACCAGCGCTTTATGACGATTGGAAATTAATTCATCTACCAGTTCTTCAAAGGCTTGCATTTTAGAGCTACTGATATCGCTGTCTTCGATAACCAGGCACGGATGACAACAAGCACGGCGAAGTTTCATAATTTCCGCCAGTATTTTTAAATGCTGTTGTCCGGGTTGTGGCACATCTTGTTGTGACTGGTTCATTGCATGCACGGCATTACGACGCAAGGCTTCGTACAAGTCGCGTTCTTCGACGCTGAGTTCTACGTGCAGAGTCACTTCGGTGCGCGCAGGCAACTCGGTTAATACGTCATTTTTCAAGCGTCTTAATATGAAGGGTTGCAGTAGTTTTTTCAAACGCTGCTGAGTTCCCTGATCTTTCTGATTCTCAATTTTGTACGCATAGCGTTCATTAAACTTTTTTAAAGAACCCAGTAACCCCGGATTTATGAAATTAAATAAATTCCATAGTTCACCCAAATGGTTTTCTATCGGCGTACCTGTGGTAATAATTTTAAAATTACCCTGCAATGCCATGGCGGCTTTGGAGCGTTGGGTCTGTGGATTTTTAATCGCCTGAGCTTCATCGGCAACGATTGTATGCCAAGGTTTATCGATTAGTTTTTCGGCTTCGGTTTGTAATAAACCATAGCTACAAACAATTACATCAAACGCAGCAGCATTATCCAGTAGTTTTTGGCGATTACCTCTACCGAAATAACAAACATTGAGAGTCGGCGCAAAGCGTTGGGATTCTTCCAGCCAGTTATTACAAACCGAGGTGGGCGCCAAAACCAGGCACGGGCCTTCGCTGGCACGGGTTAATATCAAGGCCAATGCCTGAATGGTTTTACCCAGGCCCATGTCATCAGCCAAACAGGCGCCTGCACCCATATGCGCCAATCGAACCAACCATTGAAAGCCCTGGATTTGATATTCTCTTAATTCTCCCTGCAGAGTAGTGGGTAATTGCGGCTCCAGATCGGCCATTTCATCCAGCTGTTTTAACTGTGCCCGCCAATGTTTACCGGATTTTAGAGCCATACCCTCAGAAATTTCATTAACTGCCTGAGCTGCCAGGGGGTGAAAGCGTATATTTTTTCCTTGAGTTTCAGCCAGCCCCGATAAATCATCCAGGCGTTGTCGTAACTCCTGGGTTAAGCTAATGATCTGTCCATCCTGTAGTTTTAAAAAACGACTTGATGTTGCTGCTAGTAAGCTCATCAAATTTTGCATTTCCATAACCCGACCGTCATCAACCTGAATATTTCCAGCGACGGTAAACCAGTCTTTCTCTTTGCGTACTGAAAACTGAACCTGGGATAAGCCAGTTTCCCGACTGATTTTGATTGCTTTGCCTTTAGGCCATTCCAATACGACAAAATCACCCAGTGCCTGCAATTGCAACAACACTTCCAGAGCCATTTCGGCGTCGCCGAATAACCATTTGGTCTCGGTATTTTGGTATAGCCCGGGACAGTTATCCAACAGTTGCTCTAATGCCTGCTGTTCCGCAGTCATATCACGCAAGGTCTGTAATTGCTTGCCACCTATTTCCGCAAGCACTGTACTACCACCAGAGCCCGGTTTGTAGACAGGGCCACCATCAACAAAAGGCTGAATAAATACATCGACCTGCAAGCCTTCATCCACTGGCTGTAAATGGATATGCAGGCGACTATCGGCGGACACCATCTCTGCATGACTGGATTGACCCCCAATATCAGATTGTATCGTCAGCATAGAGGCAATGGATGAGATAGAATTAA
The DNA here is from genome assembly GCA_964528035.1 of uncultured Methylococcaceae bacterium. Lineage (GTDB taxonomy): Bacteria > Pseudomonadota > Gammaproteobacteria > Methylococcales > UBA1147 > CAZGQY01. The sequence goes on from CAZGQY010000023.1 coordinate 26,493, forward strand.
TCACCTGTTGCCGCGCGGCTTTCGGGACAGTGAGACCCTTTTCACCTAATATATCAGCCACCTGATGGTGTTGCGGTTCAACTTTATAGATCAAAAGACCGTGGCTGGCTGTTGTTTCGGAGATATATTTTTCATCTGCATCAGGTGCCGGTGACAACTGAATCAGTAGCTTGTTTTTTCGTTCAGAAACCAGTAACTGCAGTTCTGCAGTATTAATACTAATCGGGTTATTAAAATGATCTGCGCCGGCCCAATAAACATGCGGATGGCCGACCGCCTCAATAACTGCGGCAGACCCTAATAGATAGATTTCTTTATGGTGATAACCGTAGTATACATCTTCATAATCGACTTCTATTCGACTACAAATACGTCGATCATGCTCACTTAAATAGGAGAAATCCTCCAGGTTTTTATGCAAGCGCTTAATTGCTACCGGACGACCTTTAGTCCAGCGGCCATTTTTACCCAGACGTTGTTCTCTGGGGTTTAAGTAAGCTTGCTGATCTTCCACATAGACTGTCCAGATCATCCTTAATTCGCTCTCTCCTGCCACACCGCTTGTATCCGGATCTTCGACACCACCCAATCGCGTCAGGGCATCCAATGCGCGTTGCCAGGATTCCACACGAGGCAATAAATCAATTATGGCGTTAAATTCTGAATCACTATATTTTTCAGCTATTTTCAGAATAGATTTCTTGGCTGCTGAGATTCTTTTCAGTAAATTAGCACTGACCGCTGCAAACCAATAGTAGTCATTGGCCTCCGCTTGCCGACAAAGTTCGTTCAGGCTGTTTGTATAGCTCGGGTCTATTTTTTTTAACTGTTCAGTTTCTCCCAGCCAATAAAGCAGCAATCCCTGAAATAACAGGTCATAACCAATATTATTGTTGTGAAACAATTGATGATTCTTATCGTCCCTAATGTTGGTTTTCGCCAGATAGACATCAAGCCCATTCAACAAACGTTCATCGGTGATTGCAAAGGGATCCTGCCAGTTACGTTGCTTTATAGAAATTTTCAATTGACTACGCAAAGCTAATAAGTTTCCCGGTGTTTGACTGTGTAGTAGTGCCAAATTTGAAAAATAACCGGGCAATTCATCTAAATAAACATTGCGCTTGCGGGTATGTTTTTTAATCAGCTTAATCGCGGTCTCAAAAAGAGGCAACGATTCGTCAATTCGATTCTGCATGAATCGCAACATACCCATTAACACATAAGCCTTGATATTTTCGTCACCCGCCAATAAAACTTCCATGTTAGCGATATCACCGCGAATCAAATGCAGTTCAACATACTGATGGATAATATGAACTGGCAGACTTTCGGTTTTTTGGAAGCATTCGTTCATTAATTGGTATTGCAGGGTGCAAGACTCAAAACTAAATCGCATTAACATCTGGTACTTTAGTAAAACCGTCATTTTCAGGACAATAGAATGCTGAGCGAACCAGACAGCATCAAAGTTTTGAAAAAACAGGGTATCGAGAGTGTCGACTAAATAACCGAAATGTTGTTGTTCAATTTGTTCCAGGGTTTCAAGGAAAGCTTGTTCACGACCCTGGTACAAATAGATTCTTAAAACCTGAATCGCTTTCAAATGAACAGTGCGGTAAGAATATTGGTAAGTTTCATTGATTGTCACCGCGGCCAATTTATCAAACAAAGAGGGTATCTTGACTGCTTTTTTCATCAGGTTTTCTGAGATAGCAGGCGCACAAATCCAACCTTCGTGGGTTATTTCAATCAGTTCCTCCCGGAGCAGATTTTCTCGTAACTGTTTGCCAACAATATGACTGACGCCAACCGGCACACAATCTGACTGCTTCAATAATTGTTGCAATCGGGTTTGACCAATAGGAACATAAATTACTGATAATGCGAGTACTATGTACTGTTCACCTGAAGAGAGCTTGTCAAAGCGGCCGAGCAATTTATCAGACATTCAAAACACTAAATTGGATAATTAAACTTACATTATTCAGATAATATCGTTCTGAAAGTACAAGCCAATGATTAAGCCAGGTACTCATGCAACCTGATATTCAGCCAAGTACAGACAGATTTATTGCGAACCATTCTCAGCTGATTTCATATCCTTAGTGGCTTCATTCAATCCTTTGAAAAACTGACCTAACGCCTGGCCTGCCTGTTCTGGTGTCATTTCTTTTAAGTTTTCTGAATTCAGATTATTAGCGGATAAATTGCCATTGGCATTCGAACTTTGTTCAGCATTTTTTCGTGCAGCTTCGTCCATACTGCGGATAAATTCACCCATCGCTCTACCTGCTTCTTCAGGCGCTATTTCCGGAGATTGCTGTAATTGTCTGCTTATATTCTCAAAAGGCGTTTTCATATTTTCCAGATTTGATGCCATCCGGCGGGCAGCAATCTCGCTGCTAAGGTTTGAAAAAATTAACAGCGCGCCGAGAATACCGAATACCATCCGTGAGGATTTTGCATCCAGCTTGTGAACTTCTGTAGCGGCAATCACCATCAAATACATACCCCAGGCCACGCAGATCATTGATCCAAGGTAAGGGATCATGCCTACAATTACAGTCAGAGGATAGAGGGCTCCGGCATAGGCCACACATCGGAAAGCAGTCTGATAGGATTCATTGGAATCCATTAATTTCCAAACGACAAATACAATTGCTGCCCCAATGAAGGAGCCGATCAATGTAAATACCGGCATCATGACAATAACGCCAATGCGAACCGCCATTCCACCAATTGTACCGATACCTAAAACAGATAACGGTAAAACCAATACAGCGCCGACCATCGCCATAGCGACAATAAAAATAACCGGGTCAGTATATCCGCCTGTTTTAGCCATACCGCGATAAAATTCTACCGGGCGAGTAATCACAGCTATTGCATCGGAAATAATAGAGTTGATCTTTGACATGGAGTCCCTCCTTAAAGGTTTTTTGCAGCCTGAATCTTTTTCATAGCTTTCATTTGTTCCGGAGTTGCCTCTTTTTGATGCTTATCTTTCCATGTGTCGTACGGCATTCCATAAACAACTTCGCGGGCAGTTGAATAATCGATATCAATACCCTTTTCTTTGGCAGCAGCAGCGTACCATTTAGACAAGCAATTGCGGCAAAAATCCGCCAGTATCATTAGATCAATATTCTGTACCTCAGGATTCGATCTCAGGTGTTCTGTAAAGCGTCTGAATACTGCGGCTTCTATTTCGATTTCTGTTTGTTTATCCATTATTCTCTCTGTTCGGCTTTAACACTTGACTATTTTCGTCAAATTTATCACATTTTTGGTCTCAATTAGGTAATAATTCAAAAGAGAAATCGCGTTTTTAACTGTTCAGTAAGCTCAGAACACCTGATCCCATTGAAAATAACTTGTTACCAATTTAATTGAGGTAGGCTGGCGTTGAGGAACGAAACCCAGCATTAACCGACCCATCCTGCTGGGTTTCGTTCCTCAACGCCAGCCTGCAAATAATCGGTTTTTTAATAAAATCGGTCGGAGCTCATCATTTCAACGGCCTGATCGGCTGCTCCGCGCCTGGCCTTTGAAATGATGTGCCCCGACCTGAAGTGACCTAACTTCTACTTCTGCAGTTCCTTTCCAAAAAATAAATGACGGGCTCACGCCCGTGGCAAAAGGTAAAAATATAAAAAACCAAAAATTAACGGGTTCTGGCAAGGCGGAAGCCCAAATAGTCGTCGCGGTAGTCCGGGCTGTAGTAGCTGCGATACGCGGAACGCAGGTTGCGAGCGTTGCTGTACCAACTGCCGCCCCGGTAGACGCGGAACGAGCCGCTGGATGGCCCCTTCGGATCAGTCACCGAAGCACTCGAGTAATCTCCATACCGGTCACTCACCCATTCCAGAACATTACCACTCATATCATAAAGACCCAGCCCATTTGCTTGTTTTTGGCCCACTGGATGCGCATTATGTCCCGAATTCCCATAATTCCAACCCAGACTGTCGACATTATTTCCTCCACAGTACTTCTCATCCTGACCTCCACTACGACAGGCATATTCCCATTCAGCTTCAGTGGGTAAGCGATAATCTAGACCGGTTTGTTGGTTAAGTTTGCGGATAAATGTTTGTATTTCATTCCAACTGACGTTTTCGACTGGTTTGTGATCCCCTTTAAATTGGGATGGATTGTCGCCCATCACTTTTTGCCACTGTGCCTGAGTTACCTCATATTTTCCTATCTCATAGCTCTGGGTTAAACACACCCGATGCACAGGTTTTTCATCGCTGTCCCCTTCATTACTGCCCATTTGAAAACAACCGGGGTTAATATAAACCATTTCTATTCTGTTGCTATCTTCCTCAGCCTTTTGTCGGGATTGTGTTTGTTGATCGTTTTTTTCGGCTAGTTCTAATTCCTCTTCAGCTTGGATGCGATTGAGTGCTTTCGACAAACACACGCTTTTGCGACTCATATGGATTTCATCATTACTGTCCCAATCTACCTCGCTGTCGCTGATTTCCAGGAGTTTTAGATAATATTCGGTAAGGCTGTTTTTCTGTGCATCGGATGCGATCGGTAGCACCGGCATGCCGCACGGATCATAGAGTGTTTGAGTATCGCCTTTATCTTTTTCCCGGTACCTCCAGTTTGTAAAGAGTGTGTTGAGACCGACGAGATAGGTTTCAAAAGACCAGCGATTTAAGCGTAGACGGAACACAATTGATGCGTCTCGATCCTCCCATTTTAACCAACGTATGGGATAGTTGCCCTGTTCTGTTTTCCCTGGGTCGATAAAAGCCCCATAATGACCGTCCTGGTGTAATACCGGAAGAGCGGCGGGGTGTACCGCTTGACCTTTTTCACGGTCGGCGCTCTGTTTAAAATGGTTGTCGTAGCGGTAAGTGAACCTGGTATCGACTGGATTCCTTTCTGCCTCAGCATCTGTTTTGTTTGCGTAGATGGACACCGGTCTTTCAATATTGATGCTGTCACGCGTTGGCCAGCAATAACAGGTTTCTTTGCTGATCCACTGTCGATCACCCGGTTTGGTATTTTGGGCAAGACCCACCTGCCAGGCGTTCTCGGTTCGCGCAAAAACAAAATAGGCGGCCCATGGCGTCATCAAGCCCTTTGCTTTGCTTAATTTTTCGTCCGGGTAAAGCGCTGAGTCGGACGATTTGGCGAGGATGCGTAATGGGATGTTGTTTGAGGTAATCAGATTTCCGGTTATGGATGCGTACAATTTCTCGTGGCAAGGAACAACTGGTATCCCTATAAAAATCAAATGGCCGAGGAATAGGGTTGTCCATAGAAACAACAAAGCTGAACCAACACGATAACGGATGCAAAAGATCAGGATGATTGCCGCAAATGCTATCATTCCTAAAGTAATCTCCGCCCAGTCTGTTAAGGGCATAGTGCCTTCGAAAAGCCACGAAATAATAGACACCATTGCAAAAATAACGCAACAGCTTAACTGCAACAAGTATCCAGAATTTCTAGATCCACCCTTCCCTAAACTTACTCCGTAAATCCTCATGCTGATAGCTAACAATAGGATTAGTCCCAGCAAGTTATCTCCCCATGTTCCGGGCTCAGTTGCTACTCCGAAAATCCACGAAAAAATCAAATGACCAACGAAAATGATGACGCATTGAAGTATTAGGAATATGCCTAATAGCACCAACGGCCTCTTTTTCGATCTGCCACCGTATAAAAGCGAGATACACCCGAACAACATGAACAACCAATAAATTATCTCTGCCCAGCTCATAGATGACATAATTATTTCAATGTTCGGTAAATGAAACAGGAAATCTCAAAAAACTATCAACCCGCAGATTAACAGCAGCACCATGCCAGATCGTAACTACTCAGTGAAAAATTTCTAAAGATAAAAAATCACAAAGCGAAGTCCGGCAGTTTCCCATCAAATACGAGCGTCATCGCTTGAGTTGCACTCATTCCTTGCTTACGACAGGTGGATAAATATCCGCGAACACGACAAAATATTTTAGCGCCCTTTTGACTGCGAAAACACCCTGATATTTTCTGTTGTACTTTGGTCATGCGAATATCATTCTCACCCCGGTTATTAGTGAACGGTACAATCGCATGATCCATAAAGCGGTAGGACATCTGATTCATAAACGATCAATCGTTCCAACAAGTTTCTTGCCTTGCTGCGCTTTATTGGACCCCGTTTTACTTTTTCGGGTGGTTTGTCGGGAGGTGGGCATTCAATCTCTGCCTGCTTTAACAACGCTCGATAGCGTTCTCGATACTGATTAGACTCATTCGCCTGTAACACACCGCAGGCATCATCCACAGCTCGGTTGATTTCTTCAAGTAACTGTTTCATCGTGTGGGCCCACGCATATTGATCCTGTTCAAAGGCACGCGTCAGTTCTCTTAGATGATGGGCATTGCATAACCCATCTTTCGATTTCCACGCATCAAAAATGACGTAAGTCATTGATAGTTTGTTAAAGGAAAAAATAAATAGTACATGAATACAAAGACATAAGATTTCACGAGTCATATGTAGTGCCATAATCGTACTGTCATATCTTGTATTTCTCGTTTTTTTCCGTCATGCTGGGTCCATGTTTATCCGATGCACCACCATCAAAAGCAATCGATCCGGCGAGCCGTATAAAACCTATCGATTGGTCGAGTCTGAACGCGTCAATGGACAGGTCAAACAACGCACACTCCTGAACCTGGGCCGTTATTTTGATGTGCCTAAATCCCAGTGGCCTCTATTATCCTGTCGTATAGAACAACTTCTTTCCACTCAAACATCGTTGTTCACTGTTGAATTAGATCCGGAACTGGAAGCCTTGAGCCAACGCCATGTCGCCCAGATACTGGCATCACGCAGTGTGCCGCCGGAAGCGTTGGGTGAATTTGAGTCGGTATCAGTCGACAGTCTGGAACTGGTGCGTCCTCGCCGTGTCGGTGTTGAACAACTGGCGTTACACGCTGTAAAACAGTTGAAGTTGCATGAGACCTTGCAATCACTGGGGTTTAACCGTCATCAATGTGCGGCAGCGCTGGGCAATATCATTGCCCGCATGGCTTTTCCTGCCAGTGAATTGGCCAGTTACGACTGGT
>CAZGQY010000024.1:0-32328 GCA_964528035.1 uncultured Methylococcaceae bacterium
ATTCCTAAAAAAATTTGGTTTTTCCTTTTATCTAATTTAAGAGTAAAAGCATCAAAAGATAAAAATGGTCGAAAATACGAAGAACCCACTATTCTCTTAATTTAGGTGCTAACAAAATGTTCAAAGGGAAAGCCTACAGTCATCAAAATTGGAATGGCTTTACCTTTTCGATTGCTCATTTTATTATCCAAATTCACAGGTAGCATCTGGCTTCCCCTTAACATGACGTTATGTGTATAAGTTAAAACCATGAACATGTTCTTAGATGAAATAAGAAATCATGTTGCAGTATACGGTGACGGGAAGCTTATTCTTGAATCAAATGAGTTGCCAGTAGAGGAGCTTAAGAAACAAATTTCTGAGTGGATTGATACAGTAAATGATTATGCAAATTACCAGTGTTTTGTCTTTTCGCCAAAGGATCCTGCATTGATAGGTTCTTTCCGAATTGAGCCAAGACCGAATGGCTGGCAATTCACAAGTATGTGGGAGAAGAGAAGGTCAGAAGAAATAATTACACTAGCTGATTGGCAAACTATTATTCGGGGTGCACTTGGTTAAATATCACATATCAATGCAAATTAACACGGACCGAAAAAGCCGCTGCGCGCCTTTTGCGTCCGGTTATTTGCGACGTTCGGCGGCTCCCCCCAACGCTCCCATCAGATTCCGACTTCTGAGATAATACGGCAATGAACAAACAGCCTCGAATAACTCTTGACCCTAAAGTGATGGGTGGGAAACCCTGTGTCCGCGGCCTGCGGGTGACTGTAGGCACTGTGGTGGGGCTTCTCGCAGCCGGTAGGAACTCCGAGGAGATACTCTCAGTGTATCCCTACTTGGAGCCAGCGGACATTCAAGCCTGCCTGTCGTACGCGGCTTGGCGAAGCGAGGAAGCTGAAGTCCCATTACCGTGAGAATCGTTCTTGACATGAACCTTCCACCGAGCTGGGTGGAGTTTCTGTCGCAGCACAGCATTGAGGTGGTCCATTGGTCCAGCGTCGGAGATGGTCGAGCGACCGACTCTGAAATCATGGCATGGGCCCTGGAGAACGAATACATCGTATTCACCCACGATCTCGACTTTACCCCATCTTTCGATATTATTATTCATAACCCATATAATTCAATCACTTAAAATTTTATATGGCACTACAAATTGATGATAATATAATATATAAGCATATATTTCAGTAATTTATGGGGTATAATTATAAACAACATTAACTAAATTTTGCAAAAGAGATAATTTGTAGTGCCATAACAGCCATTAATAATATCGTATTTAATTGTTTTACAATAATATATTCCCACTGAAATCGAAAGATGGGTTACGACCCTATTGGCACTCACAGGAGCCAGTGGTCCGAGCGTAATTCAACTTCGTTCACAGGACGTATTACCGGACGCTGTAGGCTCGCAAGTAGTGTCTGTGCTGAATAGCCAGGCACCTTCGATCCAAAGTGGGGCAATCGTTACCGTGGACCTGGTGTCATCTCGTGTCCGGCTGCTCCCTGTCCGCCGCCCGTAGTAGTGTGCAGGCCATCCGCCGTCGAACAATGCGCTCAACCCGACGGCAAAACCGCTACGTGCTTTTGCCGCGGGATAGCTAAAACGTTATAGATTTGATATGAAAAAATCTTTTTGAGTTTTGCAGGATTTCAAGGTTTACGATGATGCGTAACCCTCAAGATCCAGCGAACAATAAACATGTCAAATATCATATCCACTATCAAAATCCCCAAAACCACACCCCCACCCAAGCTTCTCCGCCAAACCCGAACTACGCTGCACACGCCTCGAACAGGCCTGCAAAAAAACCCTGGAACTTCCATGAAGAATAACTTTTTCGCGTGCCCGGGTAATTCCGGTATATAGCAACTCCCGGCTGAGTCCAGGGTGATTTTCATGCTCGGGCAAAACAATCAGAACCTGCTGGAATTCTGATCCTTGTGATTTATGAATGGTCATTGCCCAGGCGGGACTATGATTCGGCAGGCTGCGTACAGGAATATTGCGAAGTCGATTGTCGGATTGTCTAAACCAGGCTCGAAGCTCACCTTGGTCGTTGTTCCAGAGTAAGCCTATGTCACCGTTGTATAGTTCAAGTTCATAGTCATTTTCGGTGATCAGGATCGGTTTGCCATGAAATTCATTGGCGTTAACGATTAAGTGTGCAGTTTTTAACCGATTTGCAATCCGCTGGTTGATTTGCTCGATACCGAGTTCGCCGATATTCGTTGTACATAGGATACGGAATCGGTCGAATTTTGTGAGTGCCTGGCTTATTTCGGTACATTGCAGGTAGTGGCTAAATTCCTCTATACTTCGCGCTACTGCGGTTTTCTGCAGGCTTCCTTGCTCAAATTCGATCCAGTCTATTTGATCGGAGTTACACTCCTGTAACCAAGCTAACGCCTGCTCCCCGTTTCCTGTATTAATCAGTTTTGCCAACTTACCGATACCGCCCTTGTCATCAAAGCGAAAACTGGTTTTCAATAAAGCGATAGAATTTGAAATAGGAGTTGCATTATTTGCCGCTACCAGGCCGGTTGATTTTAATCCGGTAAAGCGTTCGACATAATCCAGCCACTGAGAACTATAGCAAACAGGGTGTCCATGTCCGGTAATATCTCCCAATACATTGCCTGCTTCTACAGAGGATAGCTGATCACGATCACCTAATAAAATTACCCGGACACTGTCAGGTAGTGCGGCCAATAACCGAGCCATCAGGGGTAGATCTATCATGGACGCTTCATCAATCACGATGCAGTCCAGAATAAGAGGGTTTTCATGGGAATGACGAAACTGACGACCATCAAAACCCAGAAGTCTATGCAAAGTGGTGGCCTGGTCCGGGATCCGTGCAAGAATGTTTTTATCCAATTTGAGGGTTGCTTTCAGTGTTCGAATGGAATCAAGAAGTCGTGCGGCCGCTTTACCGGTTGGTGCCGCCAATCGAATATGCATATTGGGTTGTTGTTGCAGCAGCAAAGCGAGTACTTTGACAACGCTGGTGGTTTTGCCGGTTCCCGGTCCTCCGGAAATCACTGCGAATCGGCGGCTGACGGCTAGCAGGACAGCAAACATCTGTCCATCGATTAGTCCTTCGTTAAGTGATTGGGGGAATAATTCAAACAGCGCTGCTTTTAGTGGCTCATCGGGTTGTGTGTATTGATTAGCTAAACGCAATTGAATCGCGCTCCTGACTTGTTCTTCATAATCCCAGTAGCGTTTAAGGTACAGACGGTAGCCATCAAGTATCAATGGTGTGAAATCTCCGGGTTGTCCGACACATTTCTCATTTTTTAGTGTAGTCACCCAGTATTCAGGGTCTGCAGAAAATGGTGTATTTATCTGAATGTCATCTGCAGTTTCGAACAGAGGTAAATGTGTCATTTGATTTAACTCGATACACACGTGTCCCAGTTGATTTCGCTGACTGACTAAAGCGGCACTTAATACCACCGGAGCATCAATTTTTAGCTGATATTTTTCGGCGATAAATTGAGCAAAAAAATAACTCAGCGGCGTAATGGCCTGGCAATCTAACAAGCGATCCAGAATACTGTTCATGGGGTTTGATCAATTCCAGCAACAGCAAAAGTATCTTTGTCCAGTGTGTTGACCAGTGATTCATCGGGCAACGAATAGAAAACGCCATGAGTAGAACCTTTGTCAGGTCTCATACCACGTAGAAACAAATAATAGACACCTCCGAAATGTTGTTCATATCGATAATTAGCTAAACGTTGATAAAGGTATCGATGCAGTGCCACGACATAAAGCAGGTATTGGAGGTCATAGCGGCGTTCATAAATCGCGTGTTGCAATTTTTCACATGAGTAGTCGTACAGTGCACCCCCTAAATAATTGCTCTTGTAGTCGGCAATGTAAAATTTGCCGTTATATTCGAATATCAGATCAACGATACCGGTAACTAGACCCTGGAAATCCTGGTTTTGTATTGCTTCCAGTTTGTAGTTTGCCGATAGCGTCAGCAGCCGGTTGAGTTCTTCGATATTGACTTTGGTGGTCGAAAAATCGAATTCCAACTCGTTTAAGCGTTTTTGCTGAGATAAGCTGCAAAGGCGAAATCCGCTGGAATCAAGTGGTGTGTTGAGTATGTTATGAACCCATTCAACGATTGTACTCTGGTATTGATCCAGTTCCAGATTAAATCGAGGGGCAAACTCGCGACTCAATTCTATAGTTTGATTAGTCACATCGGGACTATTGAAATCCAGTTTTTCCATGAGTAAGTGCATGAACAGACCGACCCGACTTCCTGCTGGAAAATTTAATATATCATCATGTCTACGGGCACTGCCGCCGTGAGGTGTCTGGTGTATATCCCGGGTTAGGGCGCTAAAACTGTTTACTCTCCAGTCGTTAGCCACATGGCCAGAAAATCGACCGACAGATAGTTCAAGTGGCGATGCTGAGTTGGAATCATTCGTCAGATCTCCATTGATGACGGGTAATTCTAATATTTCAATTGTATTGTTTGATATCGAAGCCAGTTGTTGCAGGTCCTGATCCAAATTGGATTCAATTTGTTCAATATGTAGAGACTCAGACTCCAGATTTACAGACATTCTGTGTCCGTGGAGCAAATAGGTCAGCGCCGATTTTGATGAAAATGGTTCTCGCATTTTGTTGACCCATCCCCAGGCCAGGTAGACTTTGGACTGAGCGCGTGTCATTGCAACGTAGGTCAGCCTGACGTCTTCTGCCAATCGTTCTTTCTCGGCAAGGGTGATATGCTCATCGTATTCATCAGACCCGGCATCCAGGAATGCCTGGCCGTCGTTATGGAAAGCCAACAGTCCATTGTTTGAATCAACCGGTTTGCAGGCCCAAAGATAGGGAAGGAATACAATCGGATATTCGAGACCTTTACTGGCATGTATGGTAACAATTTTCACCAGCGCCTGATCAGTTTCCAGACGGAGTACTGCTTCTACCTCCGTGGGATCTTCTATTTGGCTGTGTAACCAATTAAGCAGGGCTTGCTGGTTGGAATATAATTTCGAGGCTTTTTGCAGAAGTTCTGCCAGGTGTAATAAGTTGGTTAAGCGCCTGTCCAAATCGGGCGAATCAGCCATGCGCTGTTCGATCTGGTGTTGTTGCAACATGAGCTGAAACATACTCATAAAACCCCGATTTTGCCATTCCTTGTGCAGTGTACGCATACTTTCCTGCCATTCGAGCCACTGATCTTCTTCGGATACGATTCTTTCAATGTCGATATAGGTGAATCGTAGCAGTCCGCTTGCCAGCGCACCCCGCATTAATTGACGATTACTGTAGTGGACAATACCACGCAAAAGGCAATAAAGATCATTAGCTTCTTCGCTGCCATATACATTTTCGTGACCTATGGTGACAGCATGAATACCGACCTGCAGAAGAGCTTGACGTATGTCCCTGCCTTCGTAACTGGTTCGGACCAATACTGCGATATCACTTGGTTTTACGGAGTCTTTCCCGAGAGTAATATTTGCTGCATTGTCTTTGCTGAGAAGGCGAGCGATTTCACCGGCTGTCGCGCGAGCAATAGACAGCGATACGTGACTCTTGTTTTGCGGTGTCCCGTTTGCCTGCATGGGTATTTTCCACACAGTCAGAGGAGGGAGTGGTTTGTCCTGTTCCAACAGAGCATCTATTTGATGATTTGGATCTTGATTGACAGCGGCGTTAACAGGGATAAATTCAATGATGTCCTGGTATACAAAGGGTGCGCTATTGCAAAGAAAAATGGAATTAATTGCGGTGATCAAAGGTGGTGTTGAACGCCAGTTGGTATCCAGTGTATATTGGTTATCGGCAGCGTCATTTTTGGCAATCATATAAGTAAAAATATCGCTGCCCCGAAAACTATAGATCGACTGTTTTGGATCACCAATCATAAGTAAACAAGATTGTGCTCTGTTGTGGTACAGGCGGCGAAAAATACCATATTGGATACCGTCAGTATCCTGGAATTCATCGACCATGGCCACTGGATAATCACAACACAAACTTGTCGCGAGTAACTCGCCATCAGCACCGCCGAGTTTTGCATAAAGCCGGACCAACTGGTCGTGAAATGAGAGTTTTTGATTTCGTATTTTATGATTTTCGACCTGTTCTGCTGCGAACTCAGTCGATTGTTTAAGGGCGCGGCAATTGATGTCACGTTGTAATCGAAATTTAATGGCTAGAATTTTTTCGCATTGAATAAAAAATTCATCTTCCAGCTTCGGGTCAGAACCCCGTTTGCTTTTTTTGCAGCTCTGCTGTAATTTTTCGGCTGACAAATATTCAAATTCATTTGGCAGTAATAACAAACAAGGGAGCTTGAAGTATTCCTGCAGTGTGCTGATAATTCCGGGGAGCCTGGTTTTATTGTAGGGACTCTTAGCGGCCTGACTAAGAGCTTTCGAGTTTTTCAGGATGGAAATAATTTCAGATGATCGCTTGTGCCAGGTGTCCGCCGCAGCGTCGAGCAATGCTTCCCGGTTTTTCCATTCGCTAAACAATTCATCGATAGATTTGTCGATTGTTGGTAGCAGAGTTTTTCTGTGTGCCTGACGAAGTGGTTTCTGTAAATGACAGAAGTTTTCAAAATCGCCGGTGGCGGCCAGAAACAGTTCGATATTGACTCTGTTTAATGGGTAGGTGGTTTTACGCCACCAGTCTCTTATTGCATCGTCCCAAAACTTGCTGTCATCTACGATGATTTCGGTATCAAATGCCTGGCCACTGGCAAATGAATGGTCGGTCAGAGCTCGCTGGCAGAACCCATGTATGGTATAGATGGCGGCTTCATCCATGCTGCGAAGTGCCAGCTTTAATTGGCGTATAGCAGTATCTCGTTTTTCTTCCTTGGTGAACCTCTGCATGATTCTTTGTAAAAACAGATCGTTTGCAGGCATTCGTCCCTGAAAACAAGCTAAGCTGTCTTTCAGGCGCTTGCGGATTCGGGCGCGCAGTTCGTCGGTTGCTGCGTTGGTGAAAGTGACGATTAATATTTCAGCGACATCCCGGCCTTCAAGGATAAAGCGTATATAGATGTTGCATAGGGTGTAAGTTTTTCCGGTACCGGCGCTGGCCTCGATTAACTTAATGCCTTGTAAATTCAAAGTCGCAGAAACATCCGCGTTGAGTACCTTGTAGTCAGGCGTTTGATTCATCTGAAATCAGCCTGGTTTAATAATTCGCCATACCATGTTGAGGAAAGTTCTGGAAATTCTTCATGGCTGAAAGGATCGCCGGTAAATCCATAATGGACTAAACGGATGTAGGTATCGTGTCTGTCTCCGGGAATATTTCGTATTTCCACGCCGTTCCATGCATTTATAGCTTTTTTCGCTGCTTTTTCAGTATTTTTTTCAGTCGCCCATGCATAGCTGGCACCAGGGAATACGGGTAATGGTCTTAATTGGCCCTCGTAATAGGCATTAAGATAATTGTTTAACAAAGCTGTAGACTTTTCAACGCTGAGGGTTTTCAATTGCAGGCTTGTATCTTTGCACTGCAGATAACTGCTTTCCGTGGCTGCATAGAACCCGCTGGCACAAAGACACAGGTGGTCAACCCAGAGACTCATTAGATGGTTGCTTTTGATCTTTGATGGGCTGCAGTGCAATACGCCTTGACCTGGATAGTAAAGATTGATTTGTCCACTCAATTGAACACCGTTGGCCAGTTGCAGGTTGATGTTCTTTGATTGCGGAGTTTTACCAACATAGCCTTGTAAATCATCCAAAAATGGAGCCAGCTCATTTTGAGCCTTGGCGTAATCGATTTCGGAGAGAATCCCGTGAGGTAGGCAGGCTTGAGCCTGGTAATATTCGTAAGGATGATTTTCATGATGAAGGAAGTCTTGGGTTAAGGCTGTTTTTAGTTGCCATTGTTGCAATGAATCCAATGCAAACGGTTCATCGTCATGCAACTTGTCTTCCTCTTGAAGCCAGATTTTTAAGCGCTGATTAAAGAAATATTTTATCGGGTGCTGTAGAAAGCGTCGCAGTCGTTGCGGATCAATCTGTGACATTTGTTCGCCGAGAGGTTTTAATTTGTATGTCGGCCATACCTGTTTATTTTTGGACGAGGGTTGATTTTGGGTGAGTTCAGCTATTTGATGCCAGTAGTGGTTGTAGCTCTTCATATCGCCTAGATAACATTGGGGGCTGAACGCTTGCATCGGGTGAATGCGTGTTATATTTTTACTGAGTGTGGATTGTTCGTTATCAAGCGGAAAAGATTCATCGATAAAATCCAATAGTTCGTCGATCAGGGGTGATGGTTGGCGAGTACTGTTGTCTTTCATGTCTCGACCACAATAGCTGATATAAAGAATCTTGCGTGTACACAACAGGGTTTCCAGTAATAAATAACGATCTTCATCGCCTTTTCTGGGGTCTCCGGGGAGCCAGTTTTGGGCCATATGATCAAATTCTATTGGCGATTCGCGGCGAGGAAAGGACTGATCGTTCATTCCCAGCAGACAAATAATCTGAAATGGCAGGCTTCGCATTGGCCTCATACCACAAAAACTGACACCTCCGGAAAAATAACGCCCGACGACTGAATTTTTTTCCAGCGATTCTTTAAGACAATAACGAATCAGTTCTGGTGGCAATATCTGGCCATTTGCCTGTTGTTTAATGGTATTCAATGCATCCCGTATTTGTTGTAATTTACTGTCATCATCTTCTTGCAATTGAAAAAAATCGTCCATTAATTGGTTTAGCAACAGTTGCCAATCCTCTATACTGTACGAATTATCCAGACGCTTTCTATACATCTGCAGTTGCTTGAATAATATCCAGAATTGCCCCAGGGTTGTGGCGAATTGACCTTCTATGCCGGGTAGGGGGGCGATCCCGCACCAATAGTCGACATCGCCCAGTCCATATCCTGAAAAAATACGGGTTTCAAGCTGTTTCCAGGTATTTTCAACCTGCTCGGGTAACCCCATTTCTTTTTTGTGTGTGCCATCCAGCCCCCAGTGAATATTTGCAGTGGAAAGAAATGTCCGAAGTGTTTCGCATGCAGATGCGTTTAATCCGAAGCGCGCTGTCAATTCAGGAACATCCAGGTAGGAAAATATTTCTGAAACTGTAAATCGGCTGCCTGGCAGGTCGAGTAACTGAAAAAATATTTGTATTAATGGGTGTTCGTCGGCAACAGTGGTATCAGAAAGGTTCCAGGGAATAAACGGCTGTATCTCAACATTAACATATTGAAACACGGCTTCAATATAAGGGGCGTAAAGGCTTATTTCGGGAATCATAACCAAAATATCTTCGGGTCTGATCGAAGAGTGCTTATCGAGTATTTTCAATAGTTGGTCGTGAAGTATCTGACATTCGCGCAATGGGCTATGGCAACAATGAATCTGGATTGATTCATCCTTATGAACGACTTTAGCAGGCTTGCATAATGTGAATATCGCATTCTGGACGTGGCCGAGCAAACTGTCTGTTTGTGGTGGGCTGTAATTTTCCCATTCTGAAACCAGTGGTTCGTTATGATTTAAAATCAAATCCTGTAAGGCTTGTCCCTGTCGGCCCCAGGAGGCCAGTAACGGATTGCCGGACTCATAATAAGCGGCCTTATCAGGTGACTTCAGGCGGATGCGTGAAATTTGTTTTTTGCTGGTCAGATCTGCCCAGTACTGATCGGTTGGGCTGTGCAGATACAGATTGATGGATGTCCGTGTAGCCAGTGCATGTAGGGTATCAATGAATAATGGCGGTATACTGGAAAAAGCAAATAATGTTACTCTTTCGGGTAATTTCAGGTCTGTTGATTGCTGGGAAAGGCTCGAAATCAGACGATCTATGACCGCAATTCGATGGTTATTCTGACAGCGCTTTATCAATTCGTACCACAAATGGTGTTGCCAGTCACCAGCGCCTTTTTGGCTCCATAGACGAATAAGGTTTGGGCGATAGAATTGATATCGATCAAAAACATCGGCAATGCGAAGGGCCAATTGCCACTGTTTTATCTCGCCCGGATCATCCTGTAAATAGTTTTTTAGTGAAAGAAAATCTGGATGTCTTTTCATAGCTGGAAGCATAGAGAATATCGTCCAGCTCATATGGTTACGATCCAATGGGTCGTTTTCCGGTACATTCTTTAGACAGGCGGCGGTGACTTCCCAGAGCCAGCTCGCCAACAGTGGATAGTGGAAATTTGTCGCGACCCCTATTTGTTGAGCAAGTTTAAGGTTCAACCATCGAGCCATTGCCGGACTGGGAACCACAATGACTTCTTTTGTAAATGGTGACGATAAGGGCTGTGACAGCAGTCGACCAGCAAGCGCTATCATTAATCGTTCAACCTGGTTTGAGCTGATTAAATGAATGCCGTTAACTGTCGTTTCTGACTGTTGCATTGGTTTAGAAAATCTGAGGGCTAGAAGGCCGTCCGGGAATACACAATAATTCTCCAGACCATTGGTGGATAGTGTAAAACAAACAATGGGAATACTATAATAGCGATTAAGTATTATCGTACTCGATTTCTATACAGAAAATTAAAGTGCTATGGAAAATTCAAAAATTACAGATTCATCCAAACCTTTCTTTACTCCTGAAGAGGCGCGCGTACTTGCCTCACTAATGGAAAAACAACTGACTGTGCCGAAACAATACCCGCTAACGCCGAAGGCATTAGCGCAAGCCTGTAATCAAAAAAGCAGTCGTGAACCCGTCATGGCGATGAGCGAAGGTGAAGTGCGGCATGTGATGAACCTGTTAGAAAACAGAGGGCTGATCAAGGTTGATAGTGGTGAACGTACTTACAGAATTTCGCATAAGGCAAAACAGTATTTTGATCTGGAACGTAACGAATTATCGATATTAACGGTGTTGATGTTACGGGCTCCACAAACGCTGAACGATATATTGCGACGCACCTCAAGAATGTGCGAAATATCAGATACCGATGAAGTGCAGTTGTTGCTTGAAGAATTGATGGAAAAAGAAATGCCGTTGGCCGTTATATTTCCACATGGTTCAGGACAAAGAGAGGCTCGTTATTCACATACTCTTTGTGGTGAAATCGCTTATGAAGAAGTTGTGGATAAGGCATCGTCGTCCAAAGTAAAAAAAGAGGATCGAATGGAATCCCTTGAACAAAGACTGGACACGCTGGAAGCGAAATTGGAAGAGATTATGAAGACGATGATGGATTGATCTTAAGCGGTAATTAAATGGAGTCTGGAATGTGTAAAAAAAAACGCCCCGGTTGTATCCTGGTCAGTGGCTTGATGTTGTTGGTTATCAGTTCTCAAGTTTTATCCGAACAATCTCGGATTACGAATAAGGGTGGAATTAGTTTTAGTCGGATAAGTCCGGAAATCGATGTACAGGAAATATTGAATGCTCATAATCACTATCGGCATGCGCTACGTCTTGCTAATCTGAGCTGGTCTGAAGATATTTCGATGGCGGCGCGAAAGTGGGCTGTACATTTGGCAGGAACGGGTACTATGGAGCACAGTTCCAGTCGCTATGGAGAAAATATATGGGCGGGGACGAGTGGCGCGTATTCGCAAACTGAAATGATCAATGCCTGGGGTTCGGAAAAACGATTTTTTGTTTATGGTCAGCGGTTTCCTGATATTTGCAAGGGTCATTGGATGAAATGTGGCCACTATACACAAATGATCTGGCGTAATACACGTAGGGTCGGGTGTGGTACCGCATCCAGAGCGGATATGACTTACCTTGTTTGTCAATATGACCCACCCGGTAATTTTCAAGGTCAGATGCCGTATTAAATGGTGTTTTTAAATTCACTGCAGGATTGTTTAGCGAAGAATAAAATTTTTCTCATGCGTTTTACAGGTCACTAAATAAGAACAGGCGCACAACGAATAACGAACAAGTTTAAATGAGAGTGTAGTTAATGAAGGTTGAATCCAATAAGGTTGTTACATTTCATTATCGTCTCAGCGATGAGAATGATACGTTGATTGAAGATTCCTTCGACGGCGACCCTGTCATGTATATACATAATACTGGCGGCATCATTCCTGGTCTGGAAACTGCAATGAATGGTCGCGATATCGCTGAGAAATTCAATGTTACTATTGAACCTGTGGATGGTTACGGACTGCGTAACGAAACACTGAAACAGCGAATACCCATAAAATATGTCCAGCAACCTAAAAAGAAAAAACTAACCCCGGGGCAAGTGGTTACTATTCAAACTAAGGAAGGGGCTCGCCAGGTCACCGTAGTGAAAGTGGGTAAATTTAATATTGACGTGGATGCTAATCATCCTCTGGCAGGTAGAGTGCTTGATTTTAACGTGGAAATTGTTGATGTTCGTGACGCCACGAAAGAAGAACTCGATCATGGACATGCGCACGGTGTCGGTGGTCATCAACACGATTAATCAATCGACAAAGACAGGCGTCCTGAATAAGAGGATTCGATGATACACTACGAGACTTTTTAATTAATTGAATCTTGGTCGATGCGAGTTAATTTCCATACCCTGGGTTGTCGTCTAAACGAAGCTGAAACAGAATCCTGGGCAGAAAAGTTTCAGTCAGCGGGTTATGCTGTTGTCAGGACAGTAGAACAAGCTGACCTGGTTGTTCTTAATACCTGTGCAGTTACCAACGAAGCGGGCAGAAAATCACGACAGATGATACGCCGTCTTCAGCGTGGAAATCCAAACGCGAAAATCATAATCAGTGGTTGCTATTCGACCCTGAATTCAAAGCAAACCGCTGCGCTTCCAGGTGTGGATCTGGTGGTTGATAATCGGGATAAAGATAAGCTTGTAGATCTGACTTGTGAACGTTTTCCACTAGTAAATCGGGTAGAAAATCACCCCGAGATAAATGATAACTCATTGTTTACCAGAGGACGTCAGCGGGCCTTTATAAAGGTACAGGACGGCTGCCGATATCGGTGTGCCTTTTGTATTGTCACCCATGCCAGAGGTGGAGAAAGAAGTCGTACAATCGATGATATTGTTCCTCAGGTGAGTCGATTGCAAAAACAGGGCATCAATGAAATTATCCTTACGGGAGTTCACTTAGGCGGTTACGGTAGCGATACTGGCAACAACCTATATGGGTTAATAAAAGCAATACTTGAACAAACGGAGATTCCACGAATACGCTTGGGTTCGTTGGAACCTTGGGCTTTGCCTGAGAGGTTTTTCGAATTATTTGATAACCCGCGTCTGATGCCTCATTTACACCTGCCGTTACAAAGTGGATCAGACAGCGTTTTACGCAGAATGGCAAGACGTTGCAAAACAGAAGAATTTGTGCGGCTTACAGACAAAGCGCGTGAGTCTGTTCCTGACATCAACATTACCACAGATATTATTGTTGGATTCCCAGGTGAAACCGAACAGGAATGGTTGGAAAGTTTCGACGTAATTCGATCTTTGGGGTTTGGACAAATCCATATATTTTCTTATTCAGCGCGTTTAGGAACTAGGGCATTCTCTATGCCTGATCAGGTTTCTAATGAGAATAAAAAAAAGCGCAGTCAAAGCCTTCACAGGCTTGCGCATTCAATGAAGCAAGAAACCTTTAAGCGACATTTAGGGCGGGAATTTCCTGTATTGTGGGAAAAGCCAACGGCTTCGTCAAATGAAAAACATTTTCATATATGTGGATATACCCCAAATTTTTTGCGAGTATCTGTCACTTTGCCTGATACAGGTTTGGAAAATACTATCGAGACGGTTTGTCTAAATGAAATAAGTGAATGTGGTCAAACTTTGAAAGGAACTCTGAAAGCTCGGACTGACATTTCGCAGTCTGTGACAGAGCCTGCCGGGTTGTAGATGTTTCGAAATTCGGTCTTAAAATATAGCTTACAAAATTAGCTAATATCGGACCCCAAACGTAACAACGAATCTCCGGGCGTCCTATTAAAGCCAATCCTTTGAGCAAACAACGAATTGCATATACAGAACTTGTGGATTTTAACTGCATGCTATTTTCAATTGAGAAACAATTCTTTTACGAACAGTTGGGTTAATTATTCTGAGTTCGATTTAAAGTGTGATGAATCCAAATGATGTCGATTGAGTAAGCGATAAAATTCTGTTCGGTTTCGTTTTGCCATTTTGGCCGCCTGACTAACATTTCCCTTGGTCATTTTCAGCAAACGGATTAAATAGTCACGTTCGAATTCATCACGTGCTTCTCGAAGAGAGGGTAGGGCGCGAGCTTCTGCTCGCAATGCGTTTTGGATCAATGTCAATGGAATCAGTGGTGTTGTAGATAGAGCGACTGATTGTTCGATTACATTATGCAATTGGCGAACATTTCCGGGCCACTCAAAATTTACTAATAACTCCATTGCTTCTGGTGAAAAGCCTTTTACTCTTTCACCGTATTGTAATTCCAGCCGTTTTAAGAAATGCATGGCTAATATAGGAATGTCTTCGCGGCGCTCGGATAGCATGGGTAATTCGAGTGTTACGACATTTAATCGGTAGAATAAGTCTTCCCTGAATTCGCCATTTTCCATGGCCTTTAGCAGGTCGACATGGGTCGCTGCAATGACTCTGACGTCTACATCAATATCTGCCGTGGAGCCAACAGCGCGAATTCGTTTCTCCTGTAGTGCCCTTAAAAGTTTTACCTGGAAAACTTTGGGCATATCTCCGATCTCGTCTAAAAAAAGGGTTCCTTTATCAGCCGCTCGGAATAATCCCGGGTGCTCGCTTGTTGCTCCCGTAAACGAGCCTTTACGGTGTCCAAACAATTCAGACTCCAGTAGGTTTTCAGGAATTGCGCTGCAGTTAACGGCAATAAATGGATTGTCCCGTCGAGCACCGGCATTGTGGATTGCGTTGGCAAGCAGTTCTTTTCCCGTTCCACTTTCACCCTGAATAAGAACACTCGCATCTGTTTGTGCAATCCTTTCGGCTTGACCGAGCAAATCTTCCATGAGTGGGCTATGAGTAATAATCTGGCTCCGCCAAGCGTCGGAATCATCCATTATAACCCCAGTATCTCCACTCAGCCTAAGTGCTTCGCTGACCTGGCAAATCATATCTTTGCTATCCACAGGTTTAGTCAAAAAGCCAAATACGCCTTGTTTGGTCGCTTCCACTGCGTCAGTAATTGTGCCATGCGCTGTAAGAATTATTACCGGCATGGTCGGGTGCTGTTTGTGAACTGCGCTAAAAAGATCCATGCCGTTCATGCCGTCCATGCGTAGATCGGTAATGACAATATTAGGTCGAAATATGGGTAGTTGTGTTAATGCTTCTGAGCCACTTCCGACTGCATGAACATCGAAACCTGCGGCAATAAGGCGTAATGATAATAATCTGAGAAGATCTGGGTCATCATCCACCAAAAGAATTCTTTTTTGTGATTCGCTCATTTGTTCGTTAGATCAATTACGCTGATGAAAAGTTTTTTCTATTCTTTTCAGAGCATCCAGAGTTGCTTCCAATTGCTTAAGTTCAGCATCTTTAGCGGTTAATTTATTCTTTAGCCGACTATTTTTGCGCTTTGTTTTACCCAGAGTACTTTCAATGTCTTGCAGATTAATTTGATTATCTCTGAGTGTTGCCGCGAGATTAGTTTGAAAGGCTAATAATCCTGTTAATGCCTTTTTGTTTATTATCTTTTGTTGTGTAGATTCAAGTATCTTTATCGCTTTTTCCGGTCCGCCGCATTCTGGAGTCAATATCATTACAAAAGCAGTATGAAGACGAATACCGATACTGCTAGTATCACCCGCTTCTCCACTCACTAATTTGTCACATTCAATAACGCGTTCAAATGAGGTTAATTTCGCTACGTAACCACTATACAGCGCCATGGTTTTCAGATCATAGTTAATAAAACTCGGTGGTCCCACTATTTCATCGACTGGTGGATGGGTCGATTTCGGTATTAAGTAGTTGCATGCTGTTTGCACAAGCAAGATTATACTTATGATTATTATCTGCAATTGATTCATCTTTTAACTTTACGCAAATCCTGTGGAATTGTAACTCGAAAAAAAGCACCCGATTTCCCAGCACGAGGGTCTTTAATTTCAATAGAACCATGATGCACTACAATACATTCATTCACAATCGCTAAGCCCAGTCCGCTTCCTTTAATTCCGATTTTTCTGGCTCTGTGACCACGATAAAAAAGATCAAATACTTTTTTTCGTTCTTCAATATCAATACCTGGGCCGTCATCTTCTATATCGAGTTGAACAGACTCTGCTTGCTGGGTTAGTGAGATTTTTATTTCTCCTCCTTTGTGACAATATTTAACTGCATTCGACAATAAATTATCAAAGATAATCCTGAATTTTTCAGTTATACCATATATTTTAACCGGTTCTACTCGTAGGATTATATTAATATCGTTTGCTTTTAAATTAATTTGATATTCCTGAATTACTGCACCTAACAAGCGACGCAAATCGATATTCTCACGAGTAAACTCTCCCATTTGTGATTGTAATTGACTGAAATCAAGTAAGTCCTCAATAAGGTTATCTAATTTAGTACTGCTACTGTCAAGAATACCCACTATGTCGGTTTGTTCGGCGTTTAGTTCACCAACGACTTCGTCTGCCAATAATCCAATTCCTTCGTTTATTGCCGCTAAAGGAGTTTTTAATTCATGTGACACATTGCGTAAAAATCTTTGCTTATCTTCTTCCAGTTGTTTTAATCGCTGACGTAGCCAATTTAATCGACCACCCAAATATTCGAAATCCCGAGTTCCGCGCACCTGAATTGGTGTTTCAAAATCCCCCCGTCCTAGTCCACGTATTGCTTTATCCAGTTGCCTGATAGGGCGAATAATCAGATAAACAAAAACAACAAACAGAAAAATAGATATCGGTAGTAATACGCTTGATTGCGCAACAATGTTTTTCTTTAGTTCTTCAAACGAACTGTCAAGATGATTAACTTCTTCTCTGACAAGTGACGCACTTTGCTCGGCCAGGCCATGAACCAGTTTGTTTAATTTTTTAAACCGATGCGATATTGAATCCTGTTTTGCGTAGAGTGGTTGGTATTTTTCTTCTTCATCGAGATCGCCAGAGTCAATGATACTCGCTTCCACCAGAACCATTTCCCTATATACTTCAAATTCTTCTGCAGCAAGTTCCTTCATGGAGCGCCACAAATCATCCTGTCCCACTAAATCCATCAATCCGTGAATAGACGCTACAAATTCGTCGTGACCAAGTTCGTAGGCATTGAAAAAGACAGGATCTTCCAGAACAAAATATTGTCTTGCGCTGCGCTCCATTTCATTGAGTTTTTCGAGCAAAATTTGGCTCTGCCTGGTGACGTTTACAGCACGATAGACCGTTATTCGACTGACTCTAGTCAATGTATCCATCGAATAAACAGCGGAATACAGTGCGACAAGGAGTGGAAAAATAGCCAGAGTTAAGCCAAGAACTACAAATCTGCGCAGTGATGGTGGTTGGAATAAATTGCGCAATTTAGAAGGCATAATCAGATTAATGAATTTTGATAATTTATAATATACCGCTTTGAGTTGGTCGTCGGACACTATCGTTCCAAATAACAATCCAAACCCCGCCACGAGTGTTACTCTTGAAAAAAGAATAACATCGATTATAGGTCTTGCCGCAAGAAACCTTGTTTAAATAAAATTTCTTAGGAGCGAGGTTTTAATAATATGCGAAAGAATGACGCAGGATTATTGTTTGTCTTGAAGGCGAAGCAACAGGCGCATAGCAGGGCTACGCAACTGTTGCTACAACGCAGAAGACGGACAATAAGACCAGTCAAGATTCGTATATTATTGAATCCTCGCTCCTTTGAGACTTAGGTTTCATGCTCGGTTGACAGAAAAACTCAGCACTTGTTCGATTGAATCGGCTCCGGCCATCAACATTAATAATCGGTCTAATCCAAGCGCGATACCGGAACAATCAGGAAGTCCTGCAATCAATCCGGCAATAAACTTAAGATCTTTTGGTGGTATTCGTTGACCTCTGGATTTTCGCATGGCTAAATCTTGGTCTAAGCGTGAGCTCTGTTCCTGCGGGTCTGCCAATTCGTGGAATCCATTTGCCAGTTCCACTCCGTGTAGAAATATTTCAAAGCGTTCAGCAACATTGAATACGCCTCGCTTTATGCGCGCAAGCGCAGCCTGTTCAGGTGGATAATCAAAAACCAGAGACAATCGGTTTTTACCCAAAGAGGGTTGGACACAATGGCTGAATAAAAATTCCTGCCAGAGTGTTAGATTATTGCCACATAGACTGTTGGCCTCAACCATTCCCTTTTGTTGCGCGAAATTGGAAAAATCAGAAATTTCACAGACTAGAGGGTTGAGGCCACAATAACGTTCAAATGCTTGAGTGTAACTAATAGATTCTGTAGGGTCTAAGGTCAAAGAAGACAATAATACTTGCAATAAGCGATCGGCATCTTGCATTAAATCGTCTAGTTTATATCCTACACGGTACCATTCAAGGATAGTAAATTCAGGATTATGAAAACGGCCAGCCTCTCCGTTTCTAAATGCTTTACAGATCTGATAGATAGACCCGCTTCCAGCAGCCAGCATTCGTTTCATTGCGAACTCAGGCGATGTTTGCAGATACAGTTGCTGATATTGCTCTGACCCGGTGTAGTTCAGGGAAGTGGAAAAATACTCCAGGGCCGGATCTGTTCCAACGGCATGCCTGAGTAATGGTGTTTCCACTTCTAATACCTTTTCCTGCTGGAAATAGTCTCGAATTGTGGATAACATCCTGGCTCTTTCTATTAATAACGCGTGGCTGCAGTCAGGGGGCCAATCGGTACTCATAAAGTGTACCTTTTATAACGGCAGTTGTAGAGGAGATTGATTGAATCGTCAACAATCAATGATTTACCCCCGCTCAAACCAGATCTATTAAGTGCAGGCATTCAATACAGCTTTCTATGTAATACTCTCAGTCTTTAACCCGTCCCACATATTCTCCCTTACGCGTATCGACCCTAATTATTTCTTCAGTTTGTACGAATAAAGGAACACGTACCACTGCGCCGGTTTCCAGAGTAGCAGGCTTGCCACCACCACCGGATGTATCGCCCCGAACGCCGGGGTCGGTCTCTGTAATCCGCAGTTCCACGAAGTTTGGCGGCGTTACTGACAAAGGACTATTGTTCCATAAGGTCACCGTACAGATGTCCTGTTCTTTTAGCCATTTGATCGCATCGGTAACAGCGTTAGCATCGGCTGAATGTTGTTCGAAAGTATCTTCAACCATGAAATGCCAGAATTCTCCATCACTGTACAGATACTGCATATCGCATTCGACAACATCAGCGCCTTCGATAGATTCCCCCGATTTAAAGGTTCTTTCAATCACCCGGCCATTTTTTAAATTGCGGAATTTGACGCGACTGAATGCCTGTCCTTTGCCTGGTTTCACAAATTCATTTTCTAAAATTGAGCAAGGATCGCCATCCAGCATGACCTTTAAACCGCCCTTGAATTCGTTGGTGCTGTAGTTCGCCATTTAGACCTCATATACAAGTACTGTTAGATTCAGCAATTCATTATAATGAAGGTTTTCTCTGATAGAAACCAGTCTCCATTACCTAATGAGTGAATTCATCCATAAGTCCACGGGTTACAGATCTTCATGGCAACAAGAGCTTGGCCAGTCTTTTGTCAATGCCGAATCCTTAATGGTTCATCTTGAATTGGAAAAAATATTGGCTGCTCCAAAGCAAACACTTATGTTTCCTCTTAGAGTAACCCGAGCATTTGCTTCCAGAATGGAAAAAGCGAATATCAATGATCCTTTGCTGCGTCAGGTTTTACCGTTAAACGAAGAATTGACAGTTGCTCCAGGATTTACCGATAACCCGGTGGGTGATCTTGAGGCAGCGGCTGTACCGGGTGTACTGCATAAATACTCTGGCCGAGCATTACTCATAACCACTGGCCATTGTGCAATTAACTGCAGGTACTGTTTTAGAAAGAATTTCCCCTATTCCAATCACTCGGTCAATCCTGGTAAACTAGCTGTGGCATTACGTTATATTGAATCTCAACCCGATATTTTTGAAATTATATTGAGTGGTGGCGATCCCCTGGTTTTATCCAATGGAAAGATTCTGGAATTAATTAGTCAAATAGAAGCAATTCCACATATATCTCGATTACGTATCCATTCCAGAGTGCCAGTGGTATTACCCTCAAGAATTGATAGTGAACTGTTAACCGGATTATCGTTATCCAGGCTAAAACCTGTTATCGTTGTGCATATCAATCACCCGAACGAAATTGATCAATCTGTAGTCGACAAGATTTCGTTAATTCGCAGTTATTTTATCCCGGTGTTTAATCAGGCGGTGTTGTTAAAAGGTGTAAATGACAGTGTTGAGACTCTAACTGAGTTGTTCGAAAAGGCGTTTGATTCAGGGATATTTCCTTATTACCTGCATATGTTGGATAAGTCTACTGGTAATACTCATTTTGAAGTCACTGAAAAGTATTGTAATGAATTACAGGAAAATTTAAGAAAAAACACGCCGGGTTATTTGTTACCCCGATTTGTTCGCGAACAAGCAGACCTACCTTATAAATTGCCCATTTAGAATGGCTTTGGAGAATAGTGCTCCCATCACTCTATAAATGAACTTACAACTTCTTCTTCTGATAGATTCAATTTTCGGACAGCCTGCTAATGCTTCTTCAATCGAGTACTGACGAATATATCCACCGACAATCAGTCACCTGCCTGGTGGCATTCGTTTGACACGCGCACCTAATTCGGCGCTCGTATACTAAAGCGCCGACCATTTTACGACGGAATCTATCACCCATTAAAACCTAAAAGCACGACTGGTATTTGCACCATACTCGACTAAACTTATTACTAATTTAGCGACATTACGATAAATCAACCGCACGCGAAATAGGCGTATTCGTAGTTATTTTTCCAAGGTGAAAGACGTGTTACGACTCTTGATACGTTTCAGCTGATAGATTTTGTCGAAGTCGACTGGAACACTTCCAAGTTATAGATCTTGGCAATGACACCACATTACAATTCCATAGGGCTTCACTTAAGGTGCTTTAGATAGCAAGCCAGTGGATTAGAAATTAACTCACATGGCTGCATCATGGTAATAGAAAAATCTGTAGCAAATCAGACAAGCAAGACATTAGGTATTCCATTTGAGTTAGAGCCATCGGCTGTTTCTGCGTGGCTGGACAAGCTGCCGGATGACGATAAAATGGAATCATCCAAAAGCGTATATTCGACTCTGCAATCCCTAAACCGGCTCGATATTGATATAGGGCTGCGCTTTCAGATTTTGGAATTATTCAGACCGGTTTTAATCATACAGTCAGCTTATCTGGAATCATACATCACAGTTTCGGAATTTCCTTTACCGAGGAAGCTCCGGAAAATTGCCAAGCTTACTTCTAAATTGCATTCTGAACTGGCAACCGGGTATAAAATTATCGCCGGGAATTCGATGTTAGAAGAATTTTCAACTTTCGAACAGGCGAGCGTCATCCATCGTGCCTTGCAATCGATTAGCCATTCGTTACTGCGTATTTCGCAGATGTCGGAACCTCATTCTCCGAAGTTATGGAGCATGGTGAAATCTTTTTACCGACAAGCCAGAGAATACAACTTACTAGATATTGTCGTCCATGATGACATGGCGAGCGCATCAAATGAATCGACAATTAGTAATGTTGTTATAAAAACTGCTTTGTTTTCAGTTTCGAATCCATACAGTTACACTCAAACCGAAATGGATAGCTTGTTTCGCTTGTTGGAACTATCATCTGAGGATCTCGATTTGCAGCAGCAAGATTTTGAAACCGAAGGGTCTGGTACTGTTGTTATTAATCTCAATGATGCAAATTCGCCAGCTTTAGGTGTAAATAAATACGATATCAGGGATGATTTTATACTGCATATCAAGCTGGAAAAGATGTTTGAAAAAATTTCTGCCATTAGATCTTCGTCAAAGTGTGTAAATGAAGATTTCGGGGAAAAGTCGCTTTCCCGTTTGATGCATCATTTGGGCAAGCCTGATAGTCCTGACACCTCAAATGTTATAGAGAATACAGAAATATCTGTAGGTATGGACGAAATTGTGTCATCCCTATGTGTGGAAACGGCTCTGGAGCCTGTTCAGAGAGAGAATGCCACTTCAGATTGGATCAATTCTCCCGATTTTGAATTGATTCCTCTGGATAACCTAAAAATGGCACAATCTCGCCTTACAAATGGCGCTCGTTCTGCATCACCGTCAGTACGCAAAAAAACTAACGTGAATCTATACCAGAAGACGGCAGCAGAAGAAATTTGGGGGAAAAAGAAATCCCGAAATAAAGAATCTAATCGTATTTTGTGCGATGTTCTGATTTCCGGACTGGCCAATCACATACTGGTTGAACTCGATACGAATGATTTTCCGATTGGAGAAATTATTGCCTGTAATGATCCAAGAGTTCCGCTCCAATTGGGTATAACACGGTGGAAACAGCCAACATCGAACGAGCGTTTTATCTATTACGGCGTAGAAAAATTAGCTGAAAATTATTCACTGGTTGATGTATTTTTAGATACTAAAAAATACAGGAACTCATTGTTATTACAAACTTCGGAAAACCAAAGAATTCGATATAGTATTCTCCTCCCTGCCGGAAAATATCGTTCTGGCGCACGGATGACAGTCAAGCAATCGGTCAAAACGATTAATTTCAAACTGGAAATGTTACTGGAAATTAGCCCGAGTTTCTGTCACTATTCACTCGTTATCTGCAAACCCTTGGTTTCAGGGTCTTAGCCTGCAAAAAATAAAACGGATTGAAAAAAGATTTAATCAAAAACCAGCTTATCGTATACATTGTCGATATAGGCAACAGTCATCTTAAATCGCTTCAGCACTATTTTGATGATACCGCATTGCCAGTGTCTATAGTGTCGACTTCTATGGAAGAAGTTGGTAATGAAGCAAAGCAAGACTCTTCACTTTTATTGATCGATGCTGATCTTTTTGGTGGGTCGCAAATTAATTTCAATGATCACACCAGGGCTTCTATTTCGAAGATACCCTGCATCGGATTATTTGCGATAGAATCGCCGGACCCTTCGGTAATCTCCGCTCACGTGAATTTGCGTGATCTGATACATCAAACCAATTCAAAGCAAATTGTTTTCGCAGTAGTGCGCGAAATAAATACACTGATTCTTGAAAAAGAATTAAAACGTAAAAACTCTTTGCTTAAAGCAACGGGTAAATCGGAGCTGTTGAAGTTTCCTAAAAAAAATCCGGAGATTCTCAACGATAGCAGATTGCAGAAAATAGCACCAAGTTACATCCTGAATCGAGAAGAATTCCTTCTGTATCTCGATGAGCAAGTCTATTTGCTTAACCAAAATGAACACGTGGCGCTTGCGCTCATTGAGATTGACCACTACAAATCAGCCCCGGAATCAGGAGACGAGTTTCAATCTCGTTATATGTCTATCGTGGCGAATATTATACTGTCAAGATGCTCACCGTCCGACATTATCGGTAATTTTAGTAGTAATGTGTTCGCACTTTTTTCTACCCGATATTCTCCCAAAACCGTTGCTCCGTTTGCCGAACACCTTAGGTACACCATCGCCGAGAGTCTGGTCGAAGATGAATCTCAATTTTTTCAATTGAAGTGCAGTATCGGTATTTGTTTTTGGTCGACCCATATTGCAAATACCAAGGAACTTGTTGCTCGGACTCAACAAGCCTGTGTCAAAGCTAAAATGGGTGACGGAAATCAGGTTCAAATTTACCAAACTCTGGCCACTTCCTTTGATGTTTTGGAAGAACAATCCAAGTATAAAGACCAAATAAGTGCTGCATTAAAGGAAAATCGGTTCCGACTTGTTTATCAGCCGATCGTAAACTTAAAACAATATGGCGAAGAAAACTATGCGATTCTACTACGTATGATAGATCGCAGCGGCAAAAATCTGTCACCGGATCGCTTCCTTCCCATTGCGGAAAACACGGGTTTGATAAGCTATATCGATCAGTGGGTCATACAACAAACCGTTGAACTCGCTAAACGTTCTGTCAAACAGAAAAAAAAGCGAAATTTTTTTCTGAAAGTATCCGGCTATTCGCTAAATAGTGAAAAACTCATGAAATGCCTGGTTTACTATTTGAAAACAGCGAAAATAGATGGGTATTTATTGGTATTTCAAATCGACTATTCACAGTTTATAAATTACCCGGACAGAGTGAAACTTTTCATAGACCAAGTTTCCAGTCTTAACTGTCGAATAGCCTTCGATCACTTTGGATTTGGTGCATTCTCCGTTGACGAACTCAGAGAATTACCCGTAGACTTCATAAAAATTGACGGTACCTTTTCCCGTGGTCTGCAAGGTAAACCGGCACATGTAAAAACTATCGAAAAGATTCAACTGGCCGCGCAGACCTGTAATATAAAAACAATCGCAAAATCAGTGGAAAATGCCGATACCCTGGCTATGCTCTGGAATCTCGAGGTTGATGCTGTTCAGGGATATTTTATACAGGAACCGAATGACAATATGCGATTTGATTTTACGGCAGTGTAGTACTCCTTCACACTTGAATTGGTGACTATTCAGCGACAGATGATCGTTTGGGTTTCTGTAACAGCCTTGTTGCAGCAGAGCATAAAAGGAGTAGCGCGTCTCTCAGCGGGCAATGGCTTGCCCCCACTGACTGAGTAGTGGATGCGTTTATTGCTACAATTTTATTTGGTGGTGTGAATAGTTGTCGAGACAGGGAGTGTTTATTAGCCTGTTCAACCCACCATTGTCGAAATTTGCTGTAAAATCCATTTTTTGCCTCAATATCATAATTCTAGATGCCCTGTCAGTTTATCACTTACGTCTTCCTCTACAAATTTTCCAGATTCGTTGCTGTTATACTTGATTGAACAAAGGAATTGTCAGCATAATACCTAAAATATCCTGGATAGTTATAAGTCACCAGGAAACTGAGGGTTTTGGCGGATGAAGGAAGCTACTAATGGTAAGTCATAATGTATCTGGCTGGTTAAAGCGGTTGAAACGGCCTGCGCTAATAATCACAGTGTTGGTTTTGTTGTATGCCGTGACCGGATTCTGGATTGCTCCGTATATTATCAAATCGAAATTACCCGAATTACTTAAGGAGAATATCGGTAGGGAAGGCGCAATCGAAGAAGTTAACATCAATCCGTTTCTTTTTAAAGTCGATTTGAAAGGCTTGCAAATAAACAAAAAGAATGGGGATAAATTCATAGGTTTTGAGCAACTGTATATAGACTTCGAGACAGAATCGATATTGAAACAAGCCATCACCTTCAGTGATATCAAATTGGTCGCTCCTTACGTTTCTGTCGATATCGAAAAGAACGGAAAATTTAATTTTGACGACCTGACTTCGGGTTCGGATACAGAAAGAGAAACTACGGATGAAGGCGATAGCGAACCGGTACGTTTGTGGATTTCAAAACTGGATATCCAAAACGGACAAGTTGCGTTTAGTGATTTTACGCATCCCACTCCTTTTATAACTGAAATATCACCCATAGATTTTCAGATTCAAAAATTTACGACTTATGTTGAAAAAGGCGCACAACATCAGTTTTCGACGGATTTTGCCAGTGGTGGATCTCTGGACTGGACTGGTTCTATCGGTCTTGTGCCTTTGCATTCTACTGGACAAATAAAACTTTCAGGGTTTAAACCATTGCTGCTTTGGCAATATCTGCAGGATCAGGTTCAGTTTAAAATCAGTGACGGTGCCTTTGAATTTAATGCTGCGTATGAGTTTGCAATGCCAGGCGATGGCTTGCAATTGAAACTGTCAGATAGCAATTACACTCTGAAAAACTTTAAACTTTCAGCAAAAAATATGAGTGAGCCGGTTATCGATATTCCAGTATTTTCTATAAATGGCATCAATCTCGACGTAAAGAAAAAAGAATTCCTTATTGAATCGATCACTTCAGATGCGGCTCGAATACATATGTGGGTGAATCCAGATAAAGAAATGAATTTTAAATCTTTATTCGCTATGGGCGATTCTAAGGTAAATAATAATACAGAAGCTGAAACACCGGCCAAACAGCCTGAACAGGAAAAAATTAAGGAATCGAAACCTGATTCAGCAGACGCCACGCTCAATGCCAAAGTAGAACCGTCGGCTCAAGCATCCGATTCCGGATCAGATTGGCAAGTAAAAATCAGCGAATTAGCGCTGTCTAAATATAATATTCTTTTTGAGGATCGATCCCTGGCGACACCTGTAAAATTAAGATTTTCCCCATTTGGGGCCACATTGAAGGATATTTCCTCGGATTTGAAAGGTGCATTACCCTTGGTCATGGAGGCTGCAGTCAATGAAGGTGGCCATTTAAAAGTAAATGGTAAGCTCGGTTTAAAGCCGGTATCAACGGACGTAGATCTGGATCTCAAGCTCGATCTTACAGATTTTCAGCCGTATATTGATCCGGTAACCAAGCTCGAATTCGGTAAAGGGGTTGCATTGGTAAAAGGAAAAGTGGATTTCAAGCTGGACGAGCAGTCAAACCCGCAGTTGGCATTTAACGGTAATGCCAGTATCGAGGACTTTGTCGGTCAGGATAAGAGTAAAAAGGTTAAGCTATTTGATTGGCGGGCACTGAAATTTAATGGGATAGACTTTGATCTGAAGCCAATGAGTGTATCGATCAATGAGGTTGTCGCTGACAAAGCCTATGTTCGATTCATCATTCATCCTGATGGTACAACCAATATCTCTCGGGTATTTGCTTCCGGAAAACCCGATAACAAAAAACCTCCAGCAAAGAAGAAAAGTGCGTCGGCAAAGGAAGCGGATGCAGTTGTAAAGATAAAAACTGTTCGCGTCAAGAATGCATCTGCAATGTTTGCGGACAGGTCGTTGAAGCCTAAATTTTCTACAGGACTGACTCGTTTAAATGGAACTATTGTTGGAGTTTCTACCGAAAAGAAGGCACGTGCAACAAAGATTAAATTGAAGGGTAGAGCAGACAAGACCGCGCCAGTAGTTATAAATGGTCGTGTCAATCTACTTAATCCGCAAAGATTAACGGATATAGCATTTAATTTTAAAAATCTCAGCTTGACCAGTTTGACTCCATATTCAGGTAAATACGCGGGATATAAAATAGAAAAAGGGAAGATGTCTGTTGACCTGAAATATAAAGTAGATAGGCAAAAGCTCGTTGCTGAGAACAAAATTGTGATTAATCAATTGACTTTGGGTGATGAGGTAGACAGTCCTGACGCAGTGTCTCTGCCTTTGTCATTGGCCATTGCGCTTTTGAAGGATGCTGACGGTGTTATCGATTTGGATTTGCCATTACGAGGGAGTTTAAAAGACCCCAAATTCAGTATTTGGGATACTGTCGGAGATGTGCTGGTCAATATGGTAACAAAGATTGTTACTGCGCCATTCGCAGCTTTGGGGAATCTAATCGGTGGTGGAGATGAGCTTGATAAAGTAGAATTTGAAGCTGGTGTTCAGGAACTGGGAGATGGACAAAAACAACAATTAGGAAAAATCTCTGACGCATTAGCAGAGCGGCCAGCCCTGCGGCTTGAAATAGAGGGTGTGGCGACAGCATCGGATGCGCGCGTCGATGCCGAAAAACAGTTTCGGGATAAATTGTCCCTGGCGAGGAAAAAAGAGCTCTTCGAAGAACTGGATGGTGATAAAGAAGAATTGGCTAAAGCGGACTTTTCGATAAGCGAAGAACAATATTTACGACATCTTTTGTTGTCCTACCATCAAAAACTTGGAAGTGTGGAAGAAATGGAACTGGATTCTGAAATAATTACACAAGAACTGAATTCTTCCGAGACAATAGCCGAGGCGGAAAAGAAACTTTTCTCAGAAAAGCCGGTGGATATAAGCCAAATGCGCGCTCTTGCGCAATCACGCAGCCGTAATATTCGGGAGTTCCTTATCGGAAAAGGATTAAACCCTGATCGAATATTTTTATTGGATGTTAATTCAACATCAGAAGCAAATGGAAAACTGTCCGTTTCGAAACTGACCTTGACGACTGATTAGGGGAAAAGCTGTGGTCGATATCATAGTGATGTGATCGCTATGACCTGTTAATGTAGACTCACAATGGCCGACATTCACCCGCAGTTATTAAACGATAGCCTGGTCATTGGTCGTTTTAAGCTTTGCTATCTGTTGCTCGTCAATGATGCGAATTATCCTTGGTTTATCCTGGTGCCAGACAGACCGGAAATTCAGGAAATTTACCAGTTATCCAAGCTGGACCAGGATCAATTAATCCAAGAATCATGCGATCTGGCTGAAAAATTAATGCAAATATTTGCAGGCGATAAACTCAATATAGCTGCACTTGGCAATCAGGTTCCGCAATTACACATTCACCATGTTGTACGTTACAAGACCGACTTGGCCTGGCCCGCACCCGTCTGGGGCAAGGTGCCAGTGCGAGCATACAATGACAAAGAACTGGCAAATATAATCAGCAAACTTAAGCAGGCCAATCTAGTAGACAAATAATCGTATTATTCATGTTAACTAAAATAAACCAATGGCTGGATAGTAACCTTTACGAACTGGGTCGCGAGTTACGCTGGTCTTATTTGCCACCATTAATGGTATACATGGCGGCCGGAATTTCTGGACTGACAGCGATAGTCGGAACATTTTTTGTCAAAGACTATCTCGGGCTTTCAGCCGAATTTTTAGTTGCTCTGGGTTTTTGGGCCAATATTCCATGGGCATTAAAAATGCCGATCGGCCACTTGGTCGATCTGATCTGGCGCTGGAAAAGTTTCCTGGTCTATCTGGGTGCGAGCCTCATTGCGGTGAGTTTGATAATTATGGTCGGCTTGTTAGCCCACCGCGAAGTCATGACAGGTGTCATGTCGGCTGGTGCCTGGTTCGTACTCAGCACCTTGTTAGCTCCAGTGGGTTACGTGATTCAGGATGCTGTCGCCGATGCCATGACGGTTGAAGCAGTGCCACATTTTGAAGAAAATGGCGATGCTATAAATGCAGAAAAGCTAAAACTGATGCATACCACCATGCAGACCCTGGGTCGAGTTGCCATTATAGGTGGTTCGGTACTGGTCGCTGGAGTGAATCTATTCCTGTTTCGTGATATAGACAATCTGCCTGAATTGGCAAAGGTGCAGATATATAGTGATATTTATACCATGGCACTGATTATTCCGTTGATTTCAGTAGTCGGGGTTTTTTTGGCGCGGATCATCAAACACAAAAACTTGCATCGCATGCTGGCGAAGGGTGTCAGCCGTGAAGAAATCGATAGGCACCTGCATGAAAATATTGAGAAAGTCAGTCCTAACTGGTGGATTCTTGGAGGCAGCCTGGTTTTTATTGCATTTACCCTGACGATGGGATTCAGTGATTACATCTATAACCAGGAAGTCATTTTTTTGGGATCCATGGCAATTGTTATTTTCCTCATTGTAAAGTTAACACGGGAACTTGACGAGAATGCGCGCCGGACTCTGGTGGGTACGGCGATTATTATATTTGTATTTCGAGCTATACCAACCCCGGGACCGGGAATGACCTGGTGGATGATCGACGATCTCAAGTTTGACCAGCTTTTTTTCTCGATTCTGTCGTTGATGGGAAGTGTACTGACACTGGGTGGTATGTTTGTTTTTCGACGATTTATGGCTGAACATTCGATAGCTTATGTCATCGTCGCATTGACAGTAGCCGGAACTCTGTTAGCTTTACCCTTTCTAGGCATGTTTTATGGCATGCATGAATGGACTGCAATGGTTACTGGAGGAATTGTTGATGCACAGTTTATTGCGTTGGTAAATACCGCGCTTGAATCACCTTTAGGACAGATCGCGATGATTCCAATGCTCGCCTGGATAGCAAATTCAGCGCCAGCTAATCTGAAAGCAACCTTTTTCGCCGTGATGGCATCTTTTACCAATCTGGCTTTGTCCTTATCGCAACTGGGCACCAAATATTTAAATCAGATTTATACCGTGACGCGCGAGGTACGTGACGTCAATAGCAACCAGCTTCAGGTGGCTGCAGATTATAGCCAGTTGGGAGAATTAATTATTGTGTCCATAGCGCTTGGTCTGTTTTTGCCATTAGTGGCAATATTCGTGGTTCGTAAGGTCGGACTGTCATGGGCTTAGATTTAGCATGAACTGGTCTGGCTAAGGTGAAGACAATAGCCGATGGAGTTTAGATCAGTATTCAGACTGCAGTCGTAACATTGGACATCAGATCAGTTGTTTATTTAATACCCGTAGCTTTATTCAGCGTCACCGCCGCATTAATTAAGCCCAAATGACTAAAAGCCTGAGGAAAATTACCTAGTGCCACGTTGCCTTCTAACTGTGTTTGTTCGGCATATAATCCAAGGTGACTTGATCGATCCAGCATTTCGTTGAATATTTCTTCTGCTTCTTTAAATTTTCCCTGCATTGCCAGGGCCTCAACGAGCCAAAATGTACATATATTGAAAGTACCTTCTTCGCCATCCAGGCCGTCATCGTTGAGATAGCGGAATACCATGTTGTTTTGGGTCAATTGGTTTACAGTTTCAGTCGCGGTATTGATCATTAGTGGGTGATTGGCCGGTAGAAAACTGAGGGTAATTGCAAGCAGGTTACTTGCATCCGCGACTTTATTATCCTGGCTTTGGGTTAGATATTGTTTATCAGGATCAATACATTCTTCGAGTATAAATTTGAAAATACGATTTCGTTCTTGTTTCCAACGATTGAAATTACCACGGAAATTATAATCCTTGCCAATCCGAAGTGCGCGGTCCAATCCGATCCAGCACATTAGTTTAGAATACGTGAAATGTTGTTTTTCACCGCGGACTTCCCAAATTCCTTCGTCCTTCTGTTGCCATTCTATGCAAATTCGTTCCGCCAGCTCTTCGACATATTCCCAAATCTCATTGGATGGTGGATGACCGTAGATACAATAGATAAACAAACAATCGATAATCTCTCCGTAGACATCGAGTTGCACTTGGTCGCATGCGGCATTACCAATACGTACCGGGCTTGAATTCATGTATCCTTCAAGATTTACCAGCTCTATCTCTTCAGTTCTGTCTATTTCGCCGATACTGTACAGTATCGGCAGTGGTCGCTGTTTATCAGGCTTGATGCTAATGACCCATTCCACATAGGCTTTTGCTTCATCAACAAAACCAAGTGGTAACAGTGCGTTGAGAATCAGCGCCGAGTCTCTTAACCAACTAAACCGATAGTCCCAGTTACGACCGCCACCAAGACTTTCTGGTAATGAAGTGGTGGGTGCGGCAAGAATTGCACCTGAAGGCTGATAAGTCAATAACTTCAACGTCAGGGCAGAACGTTCAACCATACGGCGCCAGCGCCCTTTGTATAAACACTGGTGTAGCCAGGTTTCCCAATAACGTCGAGTATTGAATAATTGCTGATCACTCCAGTACTCTAATTCCGAATGAAGCAGATTAGTGTTATAACAGAGTACGATACGCGCACTGTCACCGTGACTAAGGATTATTTCTCCTTTTTGTGTGGTTTCATCCCATTTAATGGGGTGAGTGGATGCCAGAGAAATATTATGATTAATTACTTTAGCGCCGTGCTGGTTCAACTCCAGCTTGCATGACTCACCATATTCGGGGCGTGGGTCAAAAAGAAGATGAACACGTACATTAACCCCTTTTTTACATTCGATGTGTCGACAAATTGTTGCTTCTTCCGGGCTGATCCTCGCGGAATGCTCAGATGCTATAGGCATGTAATCAACGATTTCTATGGTTCCATCAGGGCCCACCATAGTATTCGATAATATATTTGTGTCCGTCAGATAGGTTAGATGGGATGTTGTGTAGTCTTTTATATAAACGGTGAATCTACCACCCTTATCGGCATCCAGAATAGACGCAAATACACTAGAGGAATCAAAAAACGGTAAGCAGCACCAGTCGATGCTTCCTCTTGGGCTGATTAATGCGATGCTGTGCAAATCACCAATCATGCCATAGTCATTGATGGGAATGTACTTGCTGGTATTTAAGTTTTGAGAATTCATCCTTAGGGCTCTTGAACCGAATTCCTAAAGTCTAGCGAATGATTGTGTAAAAGTCAGCGTTTTAACAAGTGTAAGGCTTTTTATTAATTCAAAATTAAGAATACTGTTTATTTACTTTGTTCATTTCGATAAAAAAGACTATTACTATGTTCTAATTATGTGCAACCACTTCTATACTTAATACTAGTACTCCGTCACACTTGTATTGACGATTATTTAAAGTAATATATTAAG
>CAZGQY010000025.1:0-32086 GCA_964528035.1 uncultured Methylococcaceae bacterium
CCCTGCTATGCGCCTGTTGCTACGCCTTGAAGACAAACAATAATCCTGCGTCAATGTTTCGCATATTATTAAAACCTCGCTCCTTGGTAATTCTGACATTATTGTACAAGTAGGATTTCAATGCCGTGGATGACAAAGTATCGCATCTGTGCTGCTTGTTGAAACCTCGTTGATATGAATCCAGTACTTTTTTCAGGCATCGCCCGTCCTTCGGGATTGTGGGCGTAGTCCGCAAATACCCTGGCGAATTTCCAGGCGTGTTCATCAGTAGTATAATTGTGGTTATTTGTAATTAGTTGGAAAATTTTTAGTATTGTGTGCGAGCAGGTAGTGACTCTATAGTCATTGCAGCAGAGGTTAAAGGTATGGTTTTACGCCTCTTCAATTATCATGATTTGTACTTAATTTACGCTAAAATATGCCGAATAGATACGTTTGTCTTTTATTCTGATGAGAGAATGTGGCAAACTGCTTGAATATTCCATTTTCGATACAACGGAGCTGTTATTCACATGTTAAGTTTGCTGTCTACTATTGTTTTAGTTTGAGATCAATCAGGCGATGAGACTGAAGTCTTATATTATTTTACCCGTATATAATCGAAAGCAGATTACAGAACGATTTATCGATTGTCTTTTGCGGCAAACGTATCAAAATTATCATCTGATTCTGGTTGATGACGGGTCGGATGATGGTACGGCTGAGATGGTAAAGCGGCAAGTTAAGAATCTTACCGTGATTTCTGGCACAGGAAATTGGTGGTGGGCTGGCTGTTTGCAGCAGGGTATCAAATGGTTGGAAGACAACAATGTGGATCCTGAAGATGTGGTCGTTTTCATTAATGATGATGTTGTATACGAGGTCGATTTTTTAGAAAAAGCAGCTCGTATCCTGGAGATGTCTCCGAATACTTTAGTGCTTCCACACATCCAGGATGAGGAAACCAATCGGCCGGTTTCAACTGGGGTAGAAGTTGACTTCAGTACATTGATTTTGAGAAATGCAATAAATTCGGAAAGCGTGAATTGTTTACCCACCCGAGGTTTATTCATGCGTTGGGGGGATGTGCAAAAGGTCGGAAAGTTTTATCCATTCCTGTTACCGCATTATTTATCAGACTATGAATTTACCCTGCGTGCATACAGAAAAGGATTCAAACTACTTTCTTCACCTGACCTGGTTATTACTGCAAACCTTGAAGCGACCGGCTATAGGAATTTACAGGGAGTTGGATTTAAGCTATTTATGAGAAGTTTTTTCTCAAAGAAATCTGTCGCAAACCCGGTGTATTGGACAGTATTCGTATTATTGGCGTGCCCGTTTCGTTGGATACCAATCAATGTCTTCCGAGTCTGGAAACGCGCGCTATTTATGGTGCTGAAAAATGCCGGTAATTCGTTAACTGTTCGAGAATAAGGCGTCGTCCTCAGAAAAGTGGATTTTCGCCCATTCTTGTAATTTATCTTTAGAACCTTCCCATACCAAATTCTTTTAGCTTAAAATTTGGACTCAAAATATGATGAGTTCTTTTATTATTCTGGGTTCTGGCTGTTATGGTTGAATGTTACGCGCCTATTGTTGTTTTTGTGTTCGCTCGTCCTGAGCATACCCGACTGACACTGGAGGCACTTGCAGCAAATACGCTGGCTTCTGAAAGTGAATTAATCATTTATGCGGACGCGGCCCGGACACAAAGTGAGACCGAGCCTGTGCAGCAGGTGCGTAAGTTGATACGGGATATCAAGGGGTTTCGCAATATATCCATCATTGAACGCGAAACCAACTATGGCTTGGCTCGCAGTATTATTGAAGGTGTTTCTGAGGTTTGTGAGCAGTATGGACGAGTCATTGTGTTAGAAGATGATATCGTTACCAGTCCGGCATTTTTGTCATTCATGAATGCAGCTTTAGATCGATATGCGGATGAGTCGCGGGTTTGGCATATCAGTGGGTGGAACTACCCCATAGACCCCAAAGGCCTGGGAGACACATTTTTCTGGCGTGCAATGAATTGCTGGGGTTGGGCAACCTGGGATAATCACTGGAAATACTTTAAAAAGGATGCTCAACAATTAATCAAAACCTGGGACAGACAGAAGATTAAGCGATTTAACCTGGATGGTTGTCATGATTTTTGGCGTCAGATTCTTAACAATTCTACCGGCAGGCAAAATACCTGGGCAATATTTTGGTATGCGAGTATCTTTGAGTATGATGGTTTATGCCTTAATCCCACTCAAAGTTTCGTAAATAATATAGGAATCGATGGTAGCGGGGAGAATTGTGCAACAAATAAATTATTCATAGCCAGCCAACTTTGTGAAAAGGTGGGTGAATTACCTGCTAACTATGAAGAGTCAATGCTCGCTGTCCAACGTATCAAGTTATTTAATAAGTCTATGCAAGAAACTCTACCGCAGAGGGTATACAGGCGTATCAGGAAAT
The DNA here is from genome assembly GCA_964528035.1 of uncultured Methylococcaceae bacterium. Lineage (GTDB taxonomy): Bacteria > Pseudomonadota > Gammaproteobacteria > Methylococcales > UBA1147 > CAZGQY01. The sequence goes on from CAZGQY010000025.1 coordinate 2,446, forward strand.
TCTTTCTTCGTCATAGCGATATTGTGTTAAATGACTAATATCGAAATCTGGGGCTATTCAATACCTGAAGCCTGTCTTTCCCAGATTGAAACTGATTATTTGCTTAATTTGCCAACGGTGTTGCCCACGCTGGAATGGGTTTGGCAGGAAATGGATCGGGTGTGGCTTCAGTTCGGTTTGGATAACAAGCGGGCATTGAAAGACCAATCAGTTGATGATTTTTACAGGCATCCAGTCTGGTTGATGAACGGTGTTTTTACTGCAATTGATCCCGTTTCTTTTTCACATCGGGAGGGCATTGCTCGTTATCTCGGCAAGTTGGGAGTAGAGACAGTTGCAGACTATGGCGGTGGGTTTGGGGAGCTGGCGCAATCGATCAATCGTGTTATCCCTGACGCGGCCATTGCCATTGTCGAGCCCTACCCGTCACAGGTTGCTATAGAGCGGCTACGAACTCAGTCCGGTGTTGATTTTATATCGGATCTGGCCTCAGATCATTATGATGCGGTAGTCGCGCAGGATATTCTTGAACACGTTGAGGATCCTCTATTGTTGGCGAAGCAATTGGCTGTATCAGTCCGCAAAGGGGGTGTTGTGATATTTGCCAATTGCTTTTATCCGGTTATTCAATGCCATCTACCTTCGACTTTCCATCTTCGACATACATTCGTGTGGGTTATGAAATTGCTTGGCTTGCGCTATCTAGGGTCTGTTGATGGAGCGCCTCACGCGCAAGTATTCGAACATAGCGGTGAATTATCTTTATTCAAGGCACAAAACGCCGAAAAATTATCTCGTCTTGTTGATCCTTTACCTAATCATTTATTTCCCTTACTGTCACGAATCAAACATAAAGTGATTCGTGAATGAAAGTCACGCTGCTTAATTACTGTGATATTCGTGGTGGTGCTGCTCGCGCGGTTTATCGTCTTCACCGTGCTTTGCTTAGTTCTGATATTAGCTCGCAGCTACGGGTGCGGAGTAAGGCCTCGGATGACTGGACGGTTGAAAACCCCGAGGGTTCGCTGGCGAAAATGGCTAATTTTTTACGACCCCGGTTGGGGCTATTTGCCCAGTCATTGCAAATAACAGAGAATACTAATTTTCATAGCATTAATTGGCTTCCTTCTTGCTGGTCTCGGAGTATCAATAGGTCCTCTGCAGAGGTCATCAACCTTCATTGGGTGGCTGGGGAAACGCTGTCTATTGAAGATATAGGGCGTATCCATAAACCGCAAGTATGGACTGCACATGATATGTGGCATTTTTGTGGTGCAGAGCATTACACTAGAGATGATGCGACGGCCCGATGGCGTACAGGCTACAAAAAAGAAAATCGTCCCCCTTTTTATCGAGGATTGGATCTTGATCGTTGGGTCTGGCAACGAAAATCTCGAAGCTGGCGACGCCCTGTACCTATTGTTGCGCCCAGTCACTGGTTGGCGAATTGTTTTCGCGACAGCGCTATGTTCCAGGACTGGCCAATATCTGTGATTCCTAATGTTTTGGATACTCGGCTTTATCAGCCGTTGGATCGAGACTTTTGCCGCCAGGTATTCGGTTTACCATTAGACAAGAAAATAATTTTGTTCGGTGCCAGTGGTGCGAGGAGTGACCGACGTAAGGGTTATGATTTACTACTTGAGGGGTTGACGCGCCTGGCAGAACGAATTGATCCTTCTGAAGTGCAGTGTGTAATCTTTGGTGAAAGCCAACCGGGAGATGCTATGGAGTTACCCTTTGAAACACGTTGGATGGGTCACGTAAATGACGATGCGACTCTGGTATTGCTCTATAATGCTGCGGATGTCATGATTGTGCCATCGCGTCAGGAAGCATTTGGGCAAACTGCATCTGAAGCACTGGCCTGTGGATGTCCGGTTGTTGCGTTTGCCACTACCGGGTTACTGGATGTAGTGGAGCATAAGGAAACAGGCTATCTGGCTTCTGCGTATGAACTCGATGAATTGGCTGAAGGAATTTACTGGGTTCTCGAAGATTCCGGGCGGCGGATGAAATTAGGAATTGCTGCACGGGAGAGGGCTGTGCGGTTGTGGTCGCCGCAAGTAGTGATACCGCAGTATATACAGGTCTATAAACAGGCTATCGATTGTTTTCAGTAAAATGTGACAGTATGCGTACACTGGTCAATCTTGTCTTTCTTTTGCCACCAATCTCACATTTGTTTGCACTGCGCAGAATATTATTGAATTTTGTGGGTGTACAGGTTTCTCCCGGTGCCAGAATCAACGGTTTGACGAGTTTTTATGGCCACGGGCCGATACATATCGGTGAATCGACCTGGCTGGGGCCAAGATGCCGATTTTACAGTTCGGATGCGGCTAAAATCTCTATTGGTGGTCATTGCGATATTGCGCCAGAAGTTGTCTTTCTGGTTGGCTCGCATGAGTTTGGCGATTCACAACGTCGGGCTGGAACTGATCGTTGTGATGACATCATTGTAGAAAATGGCTGCTGGATTGGTGCACGTTCAACGATACTGGGGGGTGTTTGCATAGGACATGGAACGGTTGTTGGTGCCGGGTCATTGGTGAATAAGGATCTGCCGGCAAACTGCGTTGCAGCCGGTGTACCGGCTAAACCCATTCGTTATTTTGGTGCCGATGAGTACAGCTAAAACTGTTTTTTTGTGCAACGCGCTTGATGACCAAACAAAATACCGGCGTGAGATAGTCAGCGACAGTCCGGCTGCGACCAATAAAGTATTTGGCTTGTGCAAGGCACTACAAAAATCAGGCTCGCAGGTGTATGTGCTCAGTATGGGACGGGGCAGGCAGAACGGAAGTGGTAATTATTTTGCGGCGGAAACAAAATTCGTTCAACGGTTGCCAGTGGTTTATGCCTCTTTTTGTAATCTTCCCTTGATTACGCATTTGCTCACTGCCTGGTCTCTAGCGCGGTGTTTCAAACGTCTTTCAGTTAAACACACTACTGTAAATCTGATTATATATAACCGGCTTTGGCATGCGATACCCACCTTGATAATTGCGAGACTTTCGGGTGCTCTGTGTTATCTGGATCTGGAAGACGGCGCAACCAATGATTCGCAACGCTTTGTCACTCAAGTGAAGAGCATATTTTTACGCAGGGTGTTTGATTATCTGTGCCCGGATGGTGTTTTATTGGCGAGCAGAGCTTTAGCGATTCAAACCGGTCAGCTTCGGCAACTGGTTTGTTACGGAGTTTCGGAAACTGTTTTAACGAACAGGCAATGGAAGCGTCCACTCACGGTAGTTTATGGCGGTAGCTTGATGGAGGAAACCGGTGCAGGCTGGTTTATGCTGGCGGTGGAGCAGTTTTTTTCGACCTATCCGGATGCGCAGAATAAATTTCGTTTCGTGGTGACAGGTAAGGGGGCTATGGCTGCTGAACTGGAACGTTTCGCCAGCCAGTACGAGTCTGATTTTTTTGAATTTCGCGGTGAAATTAGTCGCAATGATTATATGGATTTGCTGCGAACAGCCCATGTGGGTCTGTGTTTGAAAAAGCCTTCCAGTGCTATGGGGCAGACTACGTTCCCGTCGAAGACTATAGAAATCGCCAATAGTGGCCTGTTATTGGTTTCTGCCAGGGTGAGTGATGTGCCGTTGGTTTTCTCAGACGAGACGGCGTGTCTTCTTAGTCAGGAGAGTTCATCAGTTTTGGTGGAGACTTTAAATTGGGTTGCTGAACATCCTGATGCTGCAGAAAATATAGCTATCGCAGGTCAGCAACAAGTGCGCAGCCGGTGTTCTCCCCAGATTGTCGGTGATACTTTGCAGGATTTTCTGAATAATGGTTGCGATGTAGTATGAAAGTGGTCAGTTGGCAAAATGTGTTGACCGAACACCAGTCTCATACACTGCGAGCCTTACAGGAAAGGCTCGCAGAACCCATAGAAATTGTCGCCGGAGTCAGTGAACATACTGATCGGGTACGTCAGGGCTGGCGGTTACCGAATGTCGATGATTTATCTGTGCGTGTTCTCTCGAAACAGGGCTGGATGCGACAGGCTCGTGAGGTGTTTGCGAGTCATCCAGATGCGGTTCATATATTTGTCGGTTTGTGGGCAGATCGGCGTTTTTTGTTGTTAATTATCTATGCGATTATTCGACAGATTAAAGTTGGTTTGATAACTGAACCCTATTCTGAATTGGAATATGGTCTGTTGTCCGAACAGAAACAATGGAAAGGCCAGTTTAAATTACATCTTAGACCTTTACTTTACAGGATGGTGGGTTTTTTTCTGGGCAAGTTCTTAAAGCCGGTATTCGCAATTTCGGCTAAAGCCAGCCGACAATTTGTGCAGGCTGGTTTCGATGAAAGATTTATTTTTCCGTTCGGATATTTTGTGCCCAGAGTGGAACATTTAGTCAAGACGGAAAGACCGGTTGATCGCAGATTGAGCTTGGTTTTTGTCGGTTCACTGATCGCAACCAAAGGAATTGGTGATGCAATCATGGCTGTTACTCGGTGCCAGGAACTGGGTGTTAGTGTCATTCTTGATGTATTTGGTCCGGGAGATTTTTCGCAATTAACTTGTTCGATACCCGATTGTGTTCATTACAGGGGTGTTATCGAATTTGGTCAGGTGCAGTCGATTGTTGCTGGCTATGACTGTTTGATACTACCCAGTCGACATGATGGTTGGGGAGTGGTGGTTAACGAAGCCTTGTTACAGGGAGTACCGGTATTGGTCAGTGATGGCGCGGGAGCCGCCGACATGGTTACCGCACATCACTGTGGTGCTGTTTTTGAAAGCGGAAATATCGAGAGTCTTGCTACATTAATCTGTGAAGCGGTCAATGATCCTGATACAGTGAAGGAATGGGGGAAAAACACACAAGATTTTGCCGATAACCTGTTGCCGAGTGTGGCAGCTGATTACATGGTACGTTGTCTGGAATTTTGTGAAGGGGCTACTGCCCGGCCAGTTTCTCCCTGGTAGTGATACTTATTTGAAATTGTCCTTATTAGATGAAAATATCAATATTCATCACTTCATACAATCAGCGCGACTATTTGCGGGAGGCTATCGACAGTGTACTGCAGCAGACACTGATGCCACATGAGATCATCGTTGTTGATGATTGTTCGAGTGATGAATCGCAGGATCTTATTTCTGATTACCACCGTCAATTTCCTGATTTGTTTGTCCCCATATTTCATAGCAACAATCAGGGTGTATCCACAGCACGACGGTCAGCTCTGAATAGAGTTAGTGGGGATTATGTAAGCTATCTGGATGGAGACGACCGATACAGATCGACGAAACTGGAAAAGGAAGCGGAAATTCTGCAAAAGCAATCTGACGCAAAACTGGTATTCTCGAATAATTGTACGATATCAACCGATGGTACTCGAGTATTGCGTCGATGGATTGATGATGAGTCGCCACCGACGGGTAATGTGTTCTGGCAGACCTTTGCCAGGGCGTTTCCGAAACGCAGTCTGTTTCGTATGGAACTGGTTGAATATAATGCCTGGAAACAATGCGGGTTTCATACTAAGGAACTGGCAATATACGAAGACTACGATATGCGTATTCGTTTGACACGATCAAACAAAGTTGCTTATTGCGACGAAATACTCAGTGAAATCAGGAGCCACGATCAAGGCTTGTCCAAATCAACCAGGAGGGTACATTTTCGCTCGCTGGATCGGATTTATAAAAGAAACAATTGGATGCTCGAAGATTTGGATAAGCAGACACAACGAAAATCGCGGCAGATGTTTGCCAGCTGGGTTTATGGAGTGGGTGTCATGGCTACTAAAGAGGCCGTTACTGATAAACAGGTTTTCCAGGCTCTGGGTTTTTTGTATTTAACTTTGCGTTACCGGATGATGCTGTAGTGGAAGAATGATGTGATTTTAATCATTGCAACTCGCGTTTTCATTTTAGTTTTCCGGGCCGGCATGAGGCATTTCTGATGTCGGCCGGGACGGCTATTACACCGGTTTTTTTGATTTCCCTTCCAAGATCCGGATCAACATTACTGCAGAAAATTCTTGCAGTTTCTCCACATATCGCAACAACGGCAGAACCCTGGGTGATGTTGCCCTGTGCAGCTATGCTGGATAAATCAATGCTGGTTGCCGAATATTGGCAGGAGACCTGTCATAAGGCAATGCAGGATATGGTGAAGGAATTGCCGGGTGGAGAAGAAGAATTTGTAGCCATGCTGGGTGATTTTGGAAGCCACTTATATGCTCGTTTGGCAGCGGGTAGTGGTGCAACAATATTTCTCGACAAAACACCCCGCTATTATCTGATTGTACCCTTTCTGGCGCAGGCATTTCCGCGTGCGAAATTCATTTTTCTATTTCGCAATCCGGTGGCGGTGGTTTCATCGATAATTAATACCTGGCATAGAAGTCGGATCAGTTCCAGTCTAAGGGCAAATTATGTGGATATTTTTAAGGGTCCCGAAGCCATGGCTCAGGGTGTCCGATACCTGGGTTCGCGCGCTATGACAGTGAATTACCTGCAATTGGTGGCTGATCCGCAGGCGGTTGTAGCGGATATTTGTAATTTTATCGATATTCCAGAGTTTTCTACGCAAGATAATTCATATAAAAATATTAACTTTTCAGGCTTGCGTGGTGATCCAACAGGAATAATAAGTTATGCGAGCGTTTCTGATGAATCAATCGATAAATGGAAACAAAAGGAAAACAATTATTTCAGAAAGTGGTTTTTAAGGCTTTATATAGAAAGTCTGGATGAACAGGTATTGGCTGGTTTCGGAGTGGAAAAAACTGAAATCTTAGTAGAAATTGCAGCACTACAACCGGAACTTCGCGGTACCTGGCAGGACTTGTTTGGATATGCCTGCTTGAGTATTTCTACAAAACTAAACCGGATTGCTGTAGGGCAATCATGGATTTCCAGGGTGAATAAAGGTATGCCGTTTGGCTAGATGGGATTATGGGATTTGAGATTCTATTGAATCAGGCGTTTAGATTATAACGCTACTCTCGATAAGAGGAGTCAGTTTGTCTAATAGGCTGAATATTCAGGTAAAATTATTTAAATAACGGCTAAGCATCGAATTAAATCATTTAAACTTTTTTAAACGGATTAGTCGCTGTTGTTTTACCCATTTTTTGTCTGTGCCGTATATCCTCGGAAATACGCAATCGGCCAGCCATAAAATGTCACAGTCATACCGGTCGGTCTGTGTAACAGTAACAATTATGCAAAACGGTTAATCGATCCTTTAGCCGTTTGGATACTGGTCTACAATATTATTATACGACCCATGACATAGCTGTTCAGCAAGCTCAAATGGTAACGAATTTAAAAAACTAATGAAAAATCGAAGAAATTATTACCGTGTTTTGCATATTCAACCCGATGCACCCGCTGCTGTTATTCGAACCAGTTATAAAACGATAATGCAAAAGCTCAAGGCACATCCTGATCTGGGGGGAGATGGAGAACAGGCCCGCTTTATTAATGAAGCCTATTCTGTTCTTTCTGATCCAGGAAAGCGACGCGGTTATGACCGCCAATATCGTCCCTGGAATCGTTCAGATAATCGCAATGAGAGTGCGCCAGGTCAGACTTCATCAACACCCAAGCCTAAACCGCCTCGATCAGCCCACGGGCGGCGACGTTATCGGTGTTCCATGTGTGGAATGATTAATATATTCGAATCCATATTGATGGAGACCTGTGTATGTCGTCGTTGTCGAACACCATTATCAAAGAATAATTCAGGTCAGCAACATGGTTGTAAACGCCAGGCAAAAAGAATTCGCCAGCAAGGTAATGTTCAATTATTTTCTCAACATGGGAATCAGGGTATTCATTGCTCGATACAGGACATTTCTCCGCAGGGTATGCGTTTTCAAAGCGATGTTCCGATCAAAAAAGGGATAACCATTCGAATAGAATGCAAAACCATTAATGCACTTGCCCGCGTCACTCATTGTACCCGATCGAAATCTCATCCAAATAAATTCGAAGTGGGTTCAAGATTTAAGAAAATACATGCTTCTTTTATGGCGGGTACTTTTGTTTCGGATGTGATTTGAGGAAAACAAGGGTATGGTGAACTAAGATACCTTTCGAGTTCAAGAATACCCACTTATAGTACGCATCTTTTTGCGAAGGGCGTTGTTGTAAAACCTAGAAAAAGATGACTATTCCTAAGGTTTTACAGCTGGCCCTTCACGAAAATCTAGGCACTCAAAACGGGCATTCTTGAGCGCCGTCATCCAGGATTTAAGATCGAGAAAAAAGCGGAAAGACTGGAGCCGACGATGAAAATGGCGGTGTGATTTTTCAAAAACTACATTTCCGCTTTTTTATGCTCGCCTGAATAAATACAAACCAATAGTCTTGCATGGCAATGTCCCATTTGCACACAAACCATAGCAAGTCATTCAGGAAAACTGTAACATATTCAATTAAGAGTCGGCCGGGCAGTCGCTGCCGATTACCTGACGGTGCGGTGGAGGAAAGTCCGGGCTCCATAGGGCAGGGTGCCAGGTAACTCCTGGGAGGCGCAAGCCTACGGATAGTGCCACAGAAAATATACCGCTAGTGATTTGGATTCTGTATCCAGGTTACGAGTAAGGGTGAAATGGTACGGTAAGAGCGTACCGCGCTTCTGGTAACAGAAGTGGCAGGGTAAACCCCACCCGGTGCAAGATCAAATAGGGGGACACAGCCTAGCTGATGTGTGGCCCACACAGTCTCCGGGTAGATCGCTTGAGGTGCATGGTGACATGTCACCCAGATGAATGGCTGTCCAAGACAGAACCCGGCTTACAGGCCGACTCTTTCTTTTTTTCTTATTGATTTGCTAATTTGAGCTAATCGAATGGCTGTCTATATCGATATTAGTGGCCAATTGTCGTATTCGATCAATCGCTGTTGATAGGAGGGTTTTCAATATTCTGTCTTTGAAATTACAGTATATTTATCTGCTATGCTTTGAGTATCTTGGCAACGAATACGCAGCGCTATGAATGTAGAATCCATTATGACAGAACGCGTCGCAACCATAAATATGGACGACTCCCTGGATATGGTCAAAGAAGTTTTCGATAACGCACCGTTTAATCATCTATTGGTTGTAGACGATGAGGAGATTCTGATCGGGGTTATTTCTGATAGAGATTTGCTTTCGTCGATCAGTCCGCATCTTGGTACTCTTGGGGAAAATTCACGGGATCGAAATACTTTAAAGAAAAAATCCCATCAAATAATGAGTCGCGATCCAATTACGGTTGGAAAAGAGTGTTCCGTAGGGGATGCTGCCAGACGTATTTTAGCAATGCCCGGTTCGTGTTTACCTGTGGTGGATGATGAAAAAAAAATAGAAGGTATACTCAGTTGGAAGGATATCCTTGCTGCAATGATTGATGAGCCTGATAAGGAAAAAGTTATTCCGACGGTGTAGTCCTGTCGGGTGGATTGTTGTTTGGCTCCCGAGATCGCTTGTTGCAACGCATCGAGGTATGCTCGATGGGTTAAATGAGAATGATGGCGAAAGCCAATAAGACGCTTGTTTATCGGTTTTATTAGTCCATATTTCGGACTAATCGTTACTCCGACCGGGTTTATTTCTTACCATATCCACCCCCCCCAGGGGTTTCAATCGTTAAGCTGTCACCGCAATTCATTTCTATCTGGTCGCATCCTTTTAACTCAACAGTTTCACCCGTTATTTTATTTACTGAGTTTCTGCCGCAGGCACCGGCCTGGCCATCCTTGAGTCCTTGTGGTGGAATAGTACGATGGCCTGATAGTATTGCTGCGGTCATTGCCTGTTGAAATTTTAGAGTTCTGCTCACACCGTTACCACCACGATATTGACCTTTTCCACCGCTGTTTGGTCGTATTGAGAAATCCTCAAGTATGACCGGAAAGCGAGATTCCAGAACTTCAGGGTCGGTAATTCTGGAATTTGTCATGTGAGTTTGTACTGCATCCCTGCCGCTAAAATCTTTCCCTGCGCCTGCACCACCACAAATTGTTTCGTAATATTGATAAGTGTCATTGCCAAAGGTTAAGTTATTCATTGTTCCCTGAGAACCGGCTAAAATTCCCAGAGCGCCATAACAGGCGTCCACGATGCATTGAGATGTTTCGACGTTTCCTGCAACCACTGCGCAGGGTGGGCCTGGGTCGAGTATGGATTTGGGCGGTACGATAATTTCCAGGGGTCGAAGACAACCGGCATTTAAGGGTATATCGTCCTCTATTAATGTTCGGAATACGTATAAAACGGCAGCTTTGGTTACCGCGGAGGGGGCATTGAAATTATCGTTTGTTTGGGTGGATGATCCTGTAAAATCTATTTTTGCACAGCGCTTTTCATAATCAATAAAAATAGCAACACAAATCTGTGCGCCATTGTCCAGAGTGACGCTATATTTGCCACCTTTAGAAATATCCAATACTGAGCGGACTGCTTCTTCGGCGTTGTTTTGTATATGCTGCATGTAGGCGTTAACAGTCGTATGGCTGTAGTGCTCGACCAATAAATCCAGTTCCCCTATTCCTTTTTCATTAGCGGCAATCTGGGCCCGTATATCTGCAAGGTTTTGCCGGGGATTACGCGCAGGATGAGAGCTTGATGATAGCCATTCGTTTATATCCTGTTCCAGGAAACTTCCATTTTTTACAATGCGCAAGCCGCTTGAAGCGACACCTTCATCAATGATGCTTTTACTTGCCGGAGGCATAGAGCCTGGTGTGATTCCTCCGACATCGGCATGATGACCTCGCGATGCGACATAAAACAATATTTCTTCAAGTACGTGGTCGAATACGGGTGTGATGACTGTAATATCGGGTAGGTGAGTACCGCCGTGAAATGGCGAATTTATCAGGTATACATCGCCCGGTTGAAAATGCTCAGACTGGCTTACGATCAGGGCTTTGACCGATTCGTCCATCGATCCGATGTGAACGGGAATGTGAGGGGCGTTAGCAATGAGTTCACCATAAGAGTCGAAAAGCGCACAAGAAAAATCGAGACGTTCTTTAATATTGACTGAATGTGCTGTATTTTGCAGCACATGCCCCATTTGTTCTGCAATTGACATAAATCGTCTGTTGAAAATTTCCAACAGTACCGGATCTACTGTTTCTTCCGTGCTTTCTTGTTGCTCCAACTCAATCACGCGATTCAGTATCATGTCATCGCGAGTCGATATTTGGGCCATCCAGCCCGGTTCTATTACTGTAGTTGAATTGGCTTCAATGACAATTGCGGATCCTGTGATCTGAGCGCCTGGCGGTAATTGTTCTCTGCGATATATTGGAGCAGCATGAAATTTATTACCCGAATAGAATTGAGTTATTTGCAGGGGCACAGGAGTTTCCTGCGGCTTCCTTTCAGATATCGTTTGATCGGCGCGATCTAAAGAGCCGATGACTTCTACGCTGGCTGCTTCTATTATGAGTTTTTTGTTTTCGTCATGAAAACCATATAGAGAAACATGCAGGGCTTTAAATGCCGCGACGCTACGATCCATCGATGCGTAATCGACGATTAACGCGGTATCAGTACCCTGATAGCGGATGTGTACTTTATACACGACTCGAATGTTTTTTTCAGAGACTTTTTGTGCCAGAATTTCATTTCGGCCCACTGATTCCAGTTTCGCGAAAACGTCTTCTAGCTGTTTCCATGAGTTAATGTCCAATATGGATTCAACAGAGTGTTCCCTAAGTACTCTGAAATCGGCCAATCCCATTCCATATGCAGATAAAATACCTGCGTAAGGGTGAATGAGAATTTTTTTAATACCGAGCGAATCGGCTACTTTGCAGGCGTGTTGGCCACCCGCAGCACCGAAACAGCACAGTGTGTATTGACTGACATCGTAGCCGCGTTGTACCGAAATTTGTTTGATTGCATTGGCCATACTTTCTGTGGCGATGGACAAATAACCTTCGGCTGTTTGTTCAATTGATGCTTGGGTGACCGTTTTAAGGTTGATTTCTTTGCTTAATGCGACAAATTTTTCTCGTACAACCTCAATATCCAGGGGCTGGTCGCCACGAGTTCCAAAGACTTTGGGGAAGTACTTAACTGGAAGTTTGCCAAGAATAATGTTTGCGTCAGTGACACAGAGTGGGCCACCCCTGCGATATGCAGCAGGCCCTGGATTGGCCCCGGCAGATTCGGGTCCTACTCTGTATCGCATACCATCAAAACTCAATATTGAGCCGCCACCGGCTGCTACAGTATGGATCCGCATCATCGGTGCCCTTACACGAACACCGGCAATCTCGGTATCAAAACTGCGTTCGTATTCACCGGCGTAATGCGCAACATCGGTCGATGTGCCTCCCATGTCGAAGGTGATGATTTTTTCAAACTCAGCAAGTTTTGTGATTGCTACCGCCCCAACAATTCCACCGGCCGGTCCTGAGAGAAGGCTGTCTTTGCCTTGGAATCGCCGTGAATCCACAAGTCCACCGTTGGATTGCATAAACATGAGTGGTGGTTGGTTTCTGTCATTGCTGTGTTGTAAACCCAGCCCCGATGACACTTGTTGAATATAGCGTTGTAGCAGTGGAGACAGATAGGCATCCATCACTGTGGTATCGCCACGGCTGACAATTTTCATTAGTGGTGAAATGCGATGAGATACGGAGACTTGAGTAAATCCAATGTTTTCGGCGAGCTTGGCTAACTGTTTTTCGTGCTTGGGATTGATCCAGGCGTGAAGAAGTACGATGGCAACTGAGCGAATGCCCGTATCAAATACTTTTATTAATTCCAATCGGGCAGAGTCAAGATCGATGGCCTGGGTTTCTTCACCCAGGGCCGAATAGCGTCCGCATACTTCAACGACAGATCGATACAAAAGTGCAGGCCGTCGAATATTAAGGGCAAAAATTTCCGGTCGGTTTTGATAACCAATGCGCAGGCAGTCGCCTAATCCACGGTTGATGACGAGTACAGTTGGAACGCCTTTTCTCTCCAATAGAGCATTGGTTCCTACGGTGGTACCCATCTTTATGACTTCGATGGTATTTGCCGGGATAGCGTCTGTATTTTGTAGTCCCAGTAGAATTTTGATGCCCGCTACAGCAGCATCTGTATAGAGTTCAGGGTTTTCGGAGAGAAGTTTGTGAGTGAGTAGTTTACCTTCTGGCGTTTTTGCCACGATGTCTGTAAAAGTACCACCACGGTCAATCCAGAATTGCCAGCGAGGCTGTTGTTCTGTCACTGTTCTTCGGGGATTCGAATAACCACAGTTTTATGGGTTAAATTTCCTTACACCCCATGTCCTCAAGTTTTTTTTCTAATTTCTTAACTCGTTTTAATAACTCGGGAAGGTGAGTGATTGCTGTATCGCTTCTACGTACATCCATCAGATTTCGAGCCGGGTATCCTGTGATTTTGGTTCCCCCGGGAAAAGATTTGGATACACCTGCCTGGGCACCGACGTAACTGTCATTGCCAATTTGTATATGACCAACAAACCCTGCCTGTCCGCCAATCAGTACGCGATCACCAATTTCGGTGCTTCCGGAAACTCCGGTTTGAGCGGCTATCGCAGTATCCTCGCCAATGATGACATTGTGGGCAATCATGACCAGGTTATCGATTTTTACTCCTCGCTTTAAAATTGTGTCGTCTAATGCGCCTCGGTCTACGGTCGCGCCGCAGCCGATAGCAACGTCATTTTCCAATATTACATTGCCCAATTGGTGTATACGGACAAATTTTGCACCGTCTTTGGCATTGCCGAATCCATAGCCGCCGATTACTGCGTTAGACCAGATCACACAACGATCACCTATTGTTGTTTGATAATGGATCACTGCATTGGGATGAATTTCAACGTCATTGCCAATCTGGCAGTTTTCTTCGATTACTACGCCCGAGTGAATAATGCACCCTGAACCAATTGCCGTATTGGCGCCAACCACAGCGTTTGCACCGATATGTACATCGGCTTCAATACTAGCGGTTGGGTGTATGTATGATGATTTATCAATCTGTTTCGATAAATGACTGGAACGATCCGGCCTGAATAGGTCGACAGCTTTAGCCCAACTTAAATAGGGGTTACTGGTGAACAGTTGAGTGGGTTTTATCCCAGCAATTTCTCGGGGAACGAGAATTGCCGAAGCCTGGCTGGTTTTGGCCTCGCCAATAAATTTGGCGCTGGCGAGAAAGCTCAATGATCCTTTGGTTGCATTGCAGAGTGTCGCAACGCTGTTAATTGGAGTTTCATCGGAATCGCCGATGATTTGGGCGTCGATTTTATCAGCGAGTTCGTTGACTGTTATATTCATGGTGGATCGTGTTGCAGCTGGGACGGTATATGGTATCGCCACGGATGGTAATACGCCAGTCCATATTCAGTACCTTTCGTGATTTTGGAGCGTAAATGTCCATGTGTGTTTTGTACCAGTCTTGGTACAAAATACTATTGAAAATGCCTTACCAGATCTTGTCTGGTAAGGCATATATTAATTACTCGTTATTTTTAATCAGTTTCTAGCGCTAAGCCAGGCACCAATTGCGGGAGGGATTTCTTTCTTTGCACGACCGCTGACATAGATGCCGATATGGCCGCCAGGAAATTCTATTTCCTCATAGTCCTTTGTACCGACGAGTTTTTTGAGTGCCTTGGATGCATCGGGAGGTACCAGGTGATCCAGAGTGGCGTATACATTTAGAACAGGCATACTGATATTCTTTAATTCAACCTCATAATCACCAATTGTCAGGTCACCTTCAATAAACCTGTTTTGCTGAAAAAAGTTTTTACTGAATTCCCTGTAAGCCTCACCTGCTTGATCGGGACTGTCAAATATCCATTTTTCCATACGCATGAAATTTTTGACCTGTTTTTCATTGGCAAGAATATTCACCATATCCAAATATTTCTGACCGGAAAGCCGCATTGGTTTGAGGGAAAGAAATGTCTGATTTAGATGGTCTCCGGAAAGGTTCCCCATGGCGTCAACCATTTGGTCGACATCGACGTTCTGGAGCCAGCGGCTTAACATATTGTCCGGTGTTTTAAAGTCTACCGGAGTCACCATAGTGACCAGATTGGCGACTTTATCCGGATGTATTGCGCTGTAGCAGAGACTGAAAGTTCCGCCCTGACAGATGCCGAGAAGGTTGATTTTTTCAAGATCATGCTGCTTACAGATAAAATTCACACAACGATCAATGTAACCGTTGATGTAGTCATCAAGATTGAGAAATTTGTCCGCCTGATCCGGATAGCCCCAGTCGATCAGATAGACGTCTTGTCCCGCTTCTAACAGACCTTTTACGGTCGAGCGGTCTTCCTGGATGTCAGTCATATACGGCCGGTTGACCAATGCGTAGACAATCAGTAAAGGAGTCGGGTTAGCCGCTTTTTTTCTGTTTGACTTGTAGCGGTATAAAACAAGTTTATCTTCTTTGTAAACAGCTTCTTTGGGTGAGACGCCGGATTCAATTTCACCGACCTCGGTGAGGTTCCTTAGGCCTTTAGCCAGGTTTTCATTGAATTGTTGAATTTCTTCTGCTGCTTTTTCAGGGGTAATACTAAAAGCTTCCACAGTGATTCTCCTCTGGTTACAGCTTAGCTGGTTGATTTAGGTGACTTGGATTTAGTCGTTTTTGGTTTTGCGGCAGTAGACGTTTTTCGACGTGTTGTCGTGCTCGCTGTTACTGCTTTTTTCGGTTTGCTGCTAGCAGTGGTTTTTGCTACAGGAGTGCTTTTTTTTGCCGGTGTTTTGGATTGGCTTTCAATTAACTGGTTGACTTGCTGTTTGAGTTCATCAATTTCCGCGCGCATCTTGTGTTTTTCGCGGCGTTCTTCCTGGAAGCGTTTGAGTAGAGTGTCGACCTCTCTACGTGTAGGAATGCCCAGGGTTTCTAATGTATCGTCCTGCATTTCCCGCTGCGCCTTGGTGAATGCCGTCATAGAATTCACCATATTTCCGTAGGCGGTGTTATATTCCGGTTCCATGACTGCCTCGGCGTAAACGTCTTCGTAGCAGTCCACCCACAGGTCGTATATGGCACGGTACGATTCGGGATATTCTTTGTTTTCGAACATTTCGCCCACTCGTTTTTGCAGCATGTCCACAGAAAGGTTACTGATCTTGTTCTGGACTTGCATGTATTCACCGCTGGCTTCCTGAAATTTTCCGGCTAATATGACCAGGTTCTGCATTTTTTGTTGTTGTTCGCGGTTTTGTCCGACGCCGGGCGCATTTAGAATTTGTTCACCAGAACTTTTCATGTAATTTAAAAAATCCGGCATCGCGTTGGTCGAGGAATGAAACTGTTCGCCGACCATATTTTTCCAGAAATCCATGGGTACGGACGATGAGCCAGAGGCTAGTGTGTCTCTCAGGCCATCGAAACTTTGGTTTATGATGTCTTCCCATTCAGAAGCGTTACCTGTCGCATTGAAAGCATCATTAAAGGAACCGTTGATATTCCCAGCCATGTCAAAAAAAGACTTACCCTGCTGAACCAGAATGGAATAAAGATCCTGGGTTTGTGGGGTGGTTTGCGCAGAAACCGATTGCCACCAGTTGTCCAGCGCTGTACCCCATGGGTTGTTCGGCTGTTGACCCGGTAAAGAACCCTGCATGGTTTGCCAGGTATTCATATAAGCTTTCTGATAATGCTGCCATTGATCAAACAAAGCAGACAGGGGAGGTGTTTGCATAAACTTTCTCCGTTTTGAGTTGGATGGATTGATAGAGTTAAGAATTGACTTAATTAAGATTAGCATATATTATTTGTGCAGCGCAACATTTCAACCATTGTATTTATTCTAAAACTTAGGAGAAAGCTTATGACCGACGCAGTTATTGTCGCCGCAGTCCGTACGGCTGTTGGTAATTTTTCGGGTTCTTTGGCAAAAATTCCTGCTGCTGAACTGGGTGGGAAAGTGATCGCAGCTTTGATTGCAAAAACCGGAGTTAGCCCGGATCAGGTTGATGAAGTCATCATGGGTCAGGTTTTAGCAGCCGGAACAGGTCAAAATCCTGCACGTCAGGCGGTCATAAAAGGCGGGTTGCCCGAAAGTGTTCCGGCGATGACCATTAACAAGGTTTGTGGTAGCGGCGTAAAATCTGTGCAACTGGCAGCACAAGCGATTCGAGCCGGTGATGCTGAGATAGTAATCGCTGGTGGTCAGGAAAATATGAGTCTGGCTCCACACGTATTTGACGGCTCAAGAAACGGTACCAAGATGGGCCCAATCAATCTGAAGGATTCAATGATTGTTGATGGCTTATGGTGCGCATTCAATAATTTTCACATGGGTACTACGGCAGAAAATATTGTTGCTAAATATGGTTTTGACCGGGCAAGTCAGGATGAATTTGCTGCAAATTCACAACAAAAGGCAGAAGCGGCTCAAAAAGCAGGAAAATTTACCGATGAGATTATTCCTGTAGAAATTCCACAGCGTAAAGCCGACCCCATAGTATTTGATACAGATGAATTTCCTCGTCATGGAACAACCGCTGAATCGTTGGGTAAATTGAGAGCGGCGTTTGCTAAAGAAGGTTCAGTAACGGCTGGAAATGCATCCGGTATCAATGACGGCGCAGCGGCTGTAATGGTTATGTCCAAAGAAAAAGCAGCCGAATTGGGGCTTACACCAATGGCTACGATTACGGCTTATGCAAATGCGGGCGTGGATCCCAAAATCATGGGCACTGGTCCAATACCGGCGACCACCAAATGTTTAGAAAAAGCTGGTTGGTCAGTGAGTGATCTGGATTTGGTTGAAGCCAACGAAGCCTTTGCTGCACAGGCGATGTCGGTAAACAAAGATCTGGGTTGGGACGTTGCTAAGGTGAATGTCAACGGTGGTGCGATCGCGTTGGGACACCCAATTGGTGCTTCAGGAACGCGTATATTGGTTACTTTGATCCACGAAATGATTCGCAGTGATGCCAGTAAAGGTTTGGCAACACTTTGCATTGGTGGTGGTCAGGGTACTGCAATTGCGGTTGAACGATAGGGCAGTCTTTCATTGTGAGAACGATAAAAAAGTATCCAAATCGACGGCTGTATGACACTGAATCCAGTTCGTACATTACACTGGCGAGTGTCAGAAAGATGGTCATGCAGGGCGTCGATTTCGAAATTGTGAATGCAAACACAAATGAGGAAATTACTCGCAGTATTTTATTGCAGATAATCCTTGAACAGGAATCCGATGGAGAGCATTTGTTTACTTCGGACATGTTGTCGAAATTCATTCGTTATTGTCAGGACGATACGCGGGCAGTATTTAGTCAGTTCCTGGAAAAGACAATGTCATATTTTGTTGATCAGCAAAGTGTTTTGCAGAAACAGTTTATGGATGCTATTTCATCGAATCCGATTGATTCCTTTACGGAGTTGGCCAATCAAAATATGGATATGTGGAAGGACGTACAAAAAAGTTTCTTTGACGGATTCAGCGTATCCAGAAAAAAGTCAGATTGAAACACTGTTTTAAATTAAGTATTAGGTATTAAATAATGACAAAAGATCTTCAAAAGGTAGCCTTGGTTACGGGTGGTATTGGTGGTATCGGTAGTGAAGTTTGCAGGGCTCTTTGTGAGCAGGGTAGAAAAGTATTTGCCAGCCATTTAGAAGCAGAAATCGAAATTGCTGAAAAATGGCAGGAAGAACTCACCGGTGAAGGATATCCTGTGAGCATTGTCGCAGTGGATGTGGCGTCGTTTGAATCCTGCGAAGCGATGGTCAGGCGGATCGAAAAAGAATCCGGCGGAATTGATGTTCTTGTCAATTGCGCGGGAATTACCCGGGATACAACTTTTCGTAAAATGGACGAAGATTTTTGGAGGTCTGTTATCGAAGTCAACCTGAACAGTGTTTACAATGTAACTCGACAGGTTATTAACGGAATGTTGGACAATGGTTTTGGACGAATCGTTAATATTTCTTCAGTTAATGGTCAAAAAGGCCAATTCGGTCAAACCAATTATTCTGCTTCTAAAGCGGGAATACATGGCTTTACCATGGCATTGGCTCAGGAAACCGCGAGAAAAGGGATCACCGTGAATTCGGTTTCACCGGGATATGTTGAGACAACCATGACAGCGGCCGTTCCGGAAGATGTCCGTAACTCAATCATTTCAGGAATTCCGGCGGGTCGACTAGGCCAGCCAGAGGAAATTGCAAATGTTGCAGCATTCCTTACAGCAGATAGTACAACCTACATTACCGGGGCGAATATACCGGTTAACGGTGGTCTTTATATGTCGTAAACCAGTGATCTAAAAACACTGACTTTAGAAAAGCATGTAAATGTTTAGGAAGGGGCTGCCGTTGGTAGCCCCTTTTTTGGTATACCCAATACCTCCTTAGTGTTAAATCTGGTCGATCCCGAAAAAGTCGTTCTGGACGTTTTTCAGGAATTGTCCCAAAAAATTGCTAATATAAATGCGTGGATTTATTTTGTTTTCGGTCGATCTGCTCATGAAGAATCAGGAAATATTTCTTTTTATTGATATTGTGGAGATTTTTTAGGGCCGATTCATCTAACGATACAGGCAGAGTTTTGCATTACTTGCCTAATGTTATATTCTTTCATGGTTCGAACTCCAGAAGGCACAGATGGAATAATGCCAGCATTACACGAAATTACTATCGACTGTCCGTATTGTGGCGAAGTTTTCGATACTCTTATCGATGACTCGCTTGATGAACAAAAGTATTACGAAGACTGCTATGTTTGCTGTCAACCCATATTATTCGCAGTTACTCGGGATCTGACTCAGGAGACAGTTGTCCAGGTTCGACGTGACGATGAATAATTCATATGATATATTTTTTGTTGCCTGTATTTGATTGACCCAAAAATTTTAAGCCGGCAAAATATGAAGTCTTCCTCGTCAACAGTATCCAATCGTGACACGCAACCGCCTGAAACAATCTATGGCGACTTGTTGGAAAAAACCAAAACACTGCATATGGCGACCGTTGATGAGAATGGTATTCCGTCTGCAAGCTACGCACCTTTCGTCAGAAATGAAAATGGGTGTTTCAATGTTTACATAAGCCAACTCTCAAAACATACGCGGGATTTATTACAGAATCCGTACGTTTCAATTATGGTGATTGAAGATGAACGGGACGCTCATCAGCTTTACGCTCGTACCCGAGCCACTTTTTTCTGTAACGCTCAAGTTATCGAACGTTCGAATAAGTCTTATGAATCGATACTTGAAGCGATGGAACTGCGTTTTGGCAATATCGTTGAGACATTAAGTAACCTTCCGGATTTCGTGCTCTATGAATTAGTCCCTGATTCAGGTCGTTTAGTCATTGGATTTGGGCAGGCCTTTGATCTGTCCGGTGATAAATTGCAGCATTTAGAGAAAGTTAAGCCCAATTCTGTGTAAAATTATTGCTAGGTCAGCCGATTGTTCGTTCAAATATGATAGTTGGGAAGTTTTGTTATACCCATGCTTTTCTTTAAATAACTTAAAGTAGGATTATTGATGTCTGCGGTTTTGGAAGCGAGTCGGTGGATTGAACAGTTAGGGTTGGTTCGGCATAAAGAGGGAGGGTTTTATCGACAAAGTTACAAATCCGCTGGTAGTATTCCAAAAATTTCTTTACCGAATTGTTTTGATAGTGAGCGAAGCTTTTCAACAGCAATTTATTTTCTTTTGGAAGCGGATGATTTCTCTGCTTTTCATCGAATCAACCAGGATGAACTCTGGCATTTTTATTGCGGAAATCCAGTGACGATTCATACCATAAACGAGGCTGGAGAGTACCGGGCTATCAAGCTTGGCTGTGATCTGAATTTAAATGAGTTTCCGCAAGCGATTGTTAAGGCGCAGACCTATTTCGCAGCATCAGTCGATTCAATGGATGGGTATGCGCTGGTTGGATGTACTGTAGCACCCGGCTTTGAATATGAAGATTTCGAATTACCAGATAGACAGCAATTGATAACCCGTTTTCCAGCCCACCGAGAGCTAATCGAAAAATTTTCTCGTTAAATTAAAAGGGTACAATAGCTCCGCTTATACGCGTACTTTGTCTTTATAGTAAATAGTGAACGAACACAGACCCATTGGGATTTTCGATTCGGGTGTTGGCGGCTTGTCGGTAGCCAGAGAAATCCATAAACAACTACCGAATGAGGATCTGCTTTATATCGCCGATTCACAATACGCCCCCTATGGGGAAAAGTCTTCGTCAGTGATCGAACAGAGGGCTGCGACGATTTCCGAATATCTCATAAAAAACAATATTAAAGCTCTGGTCGTGGCCTGCAATACTGCAACCGCATTCGCTATTCAAAATCTACGGACAATCTATTCCCTGCCCATTGTAGGCATGGAACCCGCTTTAAAGCCCGCCGTTGAAAAAACAAAATCAGGTGTTGTGGGAATAATTGCGACGACCAGAACGTTGCAGAGTGAAAAATTTAATTCGCTTAACACCAAATTTAAAAGTAACGTTCATATTATTGCCCAAGCGTGTCCCGGTTTGGTAGAACAAGTAGAACTTGGTGATTTTAGCAGCCGTAAAACTAAAGACTTAGTGAATTGCTATGTGAAAAGATTATTGGATAAGGGTGTTGATACCATAGTACTTGGTTGTAGCCACTATCCGTTTTTGAGTCCTTTGATTCAGCAGTGTGCAGGGTCGAATATTTTGGTTATTGATACCGGGGTAGCTGTTACTAACGAATTGGCGCGGCAACTGAAGAAAAGTGAGCTATTAATGACCCAGCAGCGTAGAGGAATACTTAAGTTTGTTAGCAGTAAAGTCAATTTCGACGCTTCTTCGGTGATCTCCAAACTATGGGGCAAACCATTGGAGATTACGATTCTTCCGGAAAAGTATATTGATTTGTAATTAGAAGGCTAGGCTTCGTAAACTCGCCACAGTCTGTAAAAGCACTGGATCAGGTGCTGCAATGTATCAAAATATTTTTGATAAGTCTTTCCAGGAACGTATAGAAATATTTTCTCTGACGTAAGAAGTACTTCCTGCGTAAATGAGTTGAAGGGTTTCATCGCTACCAGAAATTTTCTGCCAATACCTGAGACCTTTAAAAAAATCCGACTGCACAGTTTGCCCCGATTTAATTTCAATGGCTTTTATTGATATCCCATCAATAATCACATCAACCTCGTTCCCAACTTTGTCTCGCCAAAAATACAGGGGTGGCTGTCTTCCTTGATTGTAAAAATATTTCAACATTTCCGAAATTATAAAACTTTCAAAAATGCCACCTCGAAGACTATGTGTACTGAGTTCATCTGGTTTAGTGATTCCCAAAAGATAACAAAGCAGTCCTGAATCATAGAAATACACTTTCGGAGATTTTGTTAGTCGTTTATTGAAATTTTGATAGTGTGGTTTTAAGGTAAAGACAATAAAACTTCCCTCGAGAATGGAAAGCCAGGAGTTTGCAGTATTGTTACTTATTCCACAATCGTTTCCAATAGAACTCAAATTTAGAAGTTGTCCCGTTCTAGCAGCAAGCATTTTTACAAATGTAGTAAATTTCGACAAATCTCCGATATTTTTTATTTGCCTAACATCTTTTTGTACGTAAGTTTCGAAATAATCAGTTAACCATCGCGTCGGGCGAAGCTTTCTCTGATAAATTCTTGGATAAAAGCCGGAAAACATAAATTGATTGAGACCCAATATGCTCTCTTTAACATCAAGTTCGGAAAAAGAGAGCGGCAACAAGCGAAGCAATGCTATTCGTCCTGCAAGAGACTGTGTAATTTCTTCAACAAGACTAAATTGGTGGGAGCCAGTCAGGATGAAGCGGCCGGGTGTGTCATCATCGTCAACTTCTGATTGAAGGTACGAAAAAAGAACAGGAACTCGTTGGATCTCATCAAAAATTGCGCCGGCCCTATGATGATCCAAGAAGCCTAACGGGTCATTCAGGGCAAACGCCCTATGATTTAGATCCTCTAAACTTACATATTTTTTATTAGGAAAAGTGTCTTTTGCTAATGTTGTTTTGCCCGACTGCCGTGGACCTAATATGGCCACAATTGGCAGCTCATTGCTTGATTTGAGCAGTTCAAATTTTAAATCTCGACTAATATTCTCCATGATTTAAGCGACTTATACATTAATGGCCAATATAGAAATACCATTTACAATATGTCCATATTAATTGCTGTATGGCAAAAAATCAACAGGACTCGGTTACTATATACAGAGGAGTTGGCTCCTTAGGTTGAGGAGACCTGAATATTGCTTTCTGATTGGCATCTAATCAGAATATTGGGTGCTTAGTATTTAAGTTATCGATTATTCGATTAATATATTCCCCGGCAATTTAATATGCACATAATCGCCTACTTTTAAATCATGCAACAGAAACCAGTCTTTATTCATTTCCAATGCATAGCGGGCAGGTCGAAGAGAGCGGATGATGGTTTTGGTGTCCATGGGCACCATATCTTCAATATTGATGACTATTCCATTCGAATTTAGGAATGCGATCGATAAAGGAATTTTGGTGTCTTTCATCCAAAAAGCCATGGCTTGCCTGAAACGATAGATAAACAGCATTCCTCTATCGGGTGGCAAGCTGTCTCTGAGAGAAAGGCCGCATTGACGGCTCTGATTATCAATGGCTAATTCTGCTACCAGGTAATAACCGTTAATCATGAGCGGCAGTTCCGGGTTGTTTCGGGGGCAGGTATCCGCTGAATTTGTGGCAATGGGAAAGATTAAAAAAATCAATAATAGTGCTATTTTTGTCATTGGTTCGATTCGAAGCAGACTGGGCTTAGGATTCTTTCATCTTAACAAAAATGCTAGTGTCCGGTGTACACGCTACACTCATAATATATCCTACAGGTCTGAGTGATATGGAAATGAGCGACCACGTCAAAAAAGTAAGGTAAACTGAATTGTACTTAGCCAGTCTGTTTCGTGTTACGACTCTAAACGCTCTTTAAACCCAAATGCACTGAAAATATATTTGAATAAACGATTTCCAGAATGGCTTTTGATTTCACAACTCTCAGCGCGTTACAAAAAAACCATCCAACATGGCGATTGGTGAGTAGTCCGCATGCCCCATTGATAGCCAGTTTTTTGCACCATGTGTTTATCGCATCCAATGTCCGTGTTATGGCTCAGGCCGATCTGGCCGAAGCGCTTGAGGATGAATTGTTTGTTTTGCGGCAGCAGTTAGGCGAGGAGGCTTTCCCCAAACCGGCGATAGATTATTTGAACGATTGGGCTTCGCAGGAAAAAAGCTGGTTGCGTAAGTTTTATCCTAAGGATTCAGATGAGGTTCAATTCGATCTTACTCCGGCGACAGAAAAGGCTTTTACCTGGCTTCAAACTTTAACCGAGCGCAGTTTTGTGGGTACAGAATCGCGCTTGCTTACTTTGTTTGAGTTGCTTCGACAAATCAGTACAGGCAGCGAAGTGGATAAGGATACCCGAATCGCGGATCTGGAAACACGACGCGCGGAGATTGAAGCCGAAATCGAGCAAGTGAAGGCGGGCACAATGCCTCTGTTGGATGACACTGCACTCAAAGATCGTTTCATGCAGTTTAACCAGTTGGCGCGGGAGTTATTAGCTGATTTTCGTGAAGTCGAACACAATTTCCATGGACTGGATCGGCGAGTGCGTGAACGTATTGCGCGTTGGGGTGGTAATAAAGGCGAGTTACTGGAAGAAATAATGGGCGAACGTGATTCCATTGCAGATTCCGACCAGGGGAAAAGTTTTCGGGCTTTTTGGGATTTTCTGATGTCGCCGCAGCGACAGGAAGAATTTACTGAGTTGCTTGACCAGGTTTTGGCACTACCCTCAGTAGTAGAACTCAAGCCTGATAAGCGTACGCGACGCATTCATTACGATTGGCTTGAAGCCGGAGAGCATACCCAGCGGACGATTGCGCAATTGTCGCAACAACTGCGGCGTTTTCTGGATGACCAGGCCTGGTTGGAAAATAGACGGATTATGGATATATTGCAGGGCATTGAGGCGAAAGCCCTGGATATGAGAGAACGCTTAAAAGAAGCCTCATTTTCCAATGAATTTATGGCTATCGACGAGAACTCCGCCAATATTGAGCTGCCTTTTGAAAGACCGCTGTATTCTCCACCGATTAAGCCCCAGATTCCTGACGTTGCGATTGAAATGGGCGATGAACATGTAGATTCAAGTGTCTTGTATACGCAAACCGTGATCGATAAGGAGCTATTAGCGCGTCATATTCGTCAGTCTTTGCAAGAGCAACCCCAGGTATCATTGAGTGAACTGTGTAAAACTCGTCCTTTGGAGTATGGATTGGCGGAACTGGTTGGTTATCTTGAATTGGCTGCTGATGGAAAAACAGATAAGCGTTATACAACTGTCGTGGATGAATCTGTGGAAGAGGTTATTCATTGGCAGACTGAAGAAAATCCTTCAGATTCTGTAGCGAAGCAGGCAAAATTACCGCGTATCATTTATATACGACAGGCTGCCTTGTGAGTGATATTAATTCTCCTGCGCCGTTAGAGGAAACAATAGCTTCTCCGGATCTCTCCTCACTGGTGATCACCTTACTGAAAGGGGTTATTTATGAGGATAATAACTCAACAAAGTGGAGTAGTTTACTTAGTCTGCAATCACGGGTCCGTGATTATGTGTCGGTAATTGGACTGGAACTCATGCTGGATGAGGCGGAAGGCTACGCATTTCTGCGTTCAAAATCATTGCCGGAAACGTCCGTTGATGATGATTTAAAGTCTCGCTCAAACAAGCCACTGCCACGTTTAATTACCCGTCGACAATTGTCTTTTCCTGTCAGTCTGCTGTTGGCCTTGCTGCGAAAAAAATTGGCGGAATTCGATGCTCAAGGAGGCGATACACGGCTGGTGCTGTCACGAGATGAAATCGTTGAACTTATTCGTGTGTTTTTACCGAGTGGGAGTAATGAAGTAAAAATATCGGATCAGGTTGATAGTCATATCAACAAAGTCGTTGAACTCGGCTTTTTGCGTCGTTTAAAACCGGAGAGTCACCTGCAGGCAAAAAGTTTTGAAGTGCGGCGCATACTCAAATCCTTTGTGGACGCCCAGTGGCTGGCAGATTTTGATAGCAAACTGGCACTCTATAAAATACATTCAGACGGGTCGCAAGAGCAACAAACGCGTGTGGAAAATGACAGAGACGAATAATACTGTTTCGATTTTTGACCCGAATAGTGAGGATGCATTGTCGGGATTTCGCCTGCAAAGCCTGGAGGTGTTTAACTGGGGAACCTTTGACCAGCGAGTGTGGTCGTTGACGATGGAGGGTAAAAACGGTCTGCTTACCGGTGATATTGGCTCCGGTAAGTCAACACTGGTTGATGCCGTGACAACTTTATTAGTGCCTGCACAGCGCATAGCCTATAACAAAGCCGCCGGTGCGGATCTTAAAGAACGCTCTTTACGCTCATATGTGTTGGGTTACTATAAATCCGAACGTCATGAAAGTAGTGGCAAAGCCAAGCCTGTTGCGCTTCGTGATCATAATAATTATTCGGTGGTTTTGGGTGTATTTCATAATCAGGGATACCGGCAAACTGTTACATTGGCGCAAGTTTTCTGGATGAAAGAACAGGGGCAACCGGAGCGTTTTTATGTCGGTGCTGAACGCGCTTTATCCATAAGTGGGGACTTTGCGCAGTTTGGTTCTGAGATCAGTGCGCTTAGAAAACGCCTGCGCAAAGAAGGCGCGGAAATCATGGACGGATTTCCCAAATACGGTGCCTGGTTTCGGCGTCGGTTTGGCATCGAAAATAAACAGGCGCTTGATTTATTTCATCAAACGGTATCGATGAAGTCCGTGGGCAATCTCACCGAGTTTGTTCGTAGTCATATGCTGGAACCTTTCAATGTTGTACCGCGAATCAGTGCACTGATCGATCATTTTGACGATTTGAGCAGAGCCCATGAGGCGGTATTGAAGGCAAAAAAGCAGATTTCTTTATTATTGCCGCTGGTGGCTGGCTGCGAAATGCATCAGCGGCAGACAGAATTATCGGTAGAATTAAAGCAATGTCGCGATGCTTTGAAAACTTATTTTTCAAGCAAAAAACTGGTGCTGTTGAATAAACGTATTGAGTCATTGAGCAGAGATCTTGAACGATATAACGCAAAAGTTATTCGTCTTCAAGACACGGTGCAGGCGCAACGAATTGAGGAATCTGAGCTCAAGCGCCAGATCGGTGAAAATGGCGGCGATAGAATTGAGAGATTAACCCAGGAAATTCAGCAAAAAGATCAGGAACGTCAACGACGCTTACAAAAATATGAGCGTTATTCCGAGCTTATCAATCAGCTTGATCTACCGGTGGCTCAGTCGGAGGATGAGTATCTGCAACAAAGGGTGGATCTGCAGGGTCGACGCGAGCAATTGGAAGGCGAGGAAGCGAAAATACAAAATAATAGAAACGATGCTGTATTCGAGTTTCGTTCAAAAAAAGAAAAGCATGATCAGATTCAACTGGAAATTAAGAGTCTGAAATCCAGACACAGCAATATCGACGACGCGCAAATAAAAATTCGACTGGCACTTTGCAGTGCGTTGAATCTATCTGAAGAGGATTTACCTTTTGCCGGAGAACTGATTCGCGTCAGAGAAGATGAAAAACAATGGCAAGGTGCCATTGAACGTTTGCTGCGCAGTTTCGGTATGTCGCTGTTGGTGCCTGATCATCACTACAATAAAATTGCCGCCTGGGTGGATGATACGCACCTTCGAGGCCGACTGGTTTATTACCGTGTTCGCGATGGACGACAAAATCAGGCGAATAATCTTCGCTTGAATCTTCATCCGGATTCGCTGGTTTATAAGCTATCGGTTAAGCCTGATTCTGCAATGTACGAATGGGTGGAGAATGAAATTACCATCCGATTTAACGTGGCTTGCTGTGCGACTCAGGAGCAGTTCAGACGCGAAAAACGTGCGATTTCGCAAAATGGACAAATTAAAACACCGGGTGAACGACACGAAAAGGATGATCGTCACGCGTTGAATGATCAAAGCCGCTATGTATTGGGTTGGACGAATAAGGATAAAATCGCTGCTTTAGAATCTCAGGCAGCCGGTTTGCAGTTGGATTTGGCGGAGACAGGTGCGCGGATTAGCGAATTTGAGCAATCGTTGAAGCAATTGAAAGTAACGCTTGAGACTCTGACGAAACTTGAAGTGTATGATGAGTTCAGAGATTTGGACTGGCGTCCTTTAGCCATCACAATCGAACAACTCAAAGAAGAAAAAGATCGATTGGAATCCGCTTCTGACATCCTTCGGGAGCTTACGGAAAGACTGCAACAGCTGGAAACACGAAGGTCAGTGAACGAGACCAGTCTGGACTCAGTAAAAGATATTCGATCAAGAACAGAACAAAAGAAGCAGGATGCCGAAATACTCCATCAGAAAACCAATGAGTTCATTCTGAAACCTGAAAATCAGGTCTTAACCCCCCATTTTGAAATGTTGGACAGTTTCTGTCAGCAGGCGTTGGGAGAGTACAAACTGAGCGTTGAATCGTGTGATCAGCGAGAGCAGGATCTGAGAAAGTGGCTCCAGGAAAAAATAGATTCGCAGGACAGAAAGCTGGCACGCCTGCATGAAAAAATCATCAGGCAAATGACCGACTATAACCAGGAATTCAAGCTTGAAACCCAGGAGGTTGATGTCAGCATAGATGCAGCCAGTGAATATAAACAAATGTTAAGTGAACTTGAAGCGGATGATTTGCCACGATTTGAAGCCCGGTTTAAAGATTTGCTGAATGAAAACACCATACGCGAAGTGGCTAATTTTCAATCGCAACTGAATCGGGAGCGTGAAACCATTAAAGAACGCATTGCTCAGATCAATGAGTCACTGACACAGATTGACTATAACCCTGGCCGTTTTATTGTGCTCGAAGCGCAAAGCACTCAGGATAGTGATATCCGCGACTTTCAAACTGATTTGCGTACTTGTACAGAAGGAAGTTTAACGGGATCGGAAGATGAGCAATACTCAGAAACCAAGTTTTTACAGGTTAAACAAATCATCGAGCGCTTCCGCGGTCGCGAAGGTTTGTCCGATCTCGATAAACGATGGACCACAAAAGTGAGTGATGTCAGAAACTGGTTTACTTTTGCTGCATCCGAACGCTGGCGTGAGGACAACAGCGAATATGAACATTATTCTGATTCCAGCGGTAAATCCGGCGGTCAAAAAGAGAAATTGGCCTATACCATCCTTGCTGCAAGTCTGGCTTATCAGTTTGGCCTCGAATGGGGGGCGGTCAGGTCGCGTTCGTTTCGATTTGTCGTTATCGACGAAGCATTCGGCAAAGGCTCCGACGAATCTGCTCAATATGGGTTAAAATTGTTTGAACGACTCAATTTACAGTTATTGATTGTTACGCCACTACAGAAAATTCATATCATTGAACCGTTTGTTTCCAATGTCGGTTTTGTACAGAACGACGATGGTCGCACTTCCAAGGTTCGTAATTTAACCATTGAAGCTTATCGCAAAGAAAAAAGCCTGGTTGATTCAAACTCTGCATCAGAGTTGGCACAAAGGCTCAGTGAGAATAACAATCGTAGTGAGGGTCCGATTGTCTAAGGAGCGAGGTTTTAATAATATGCGAAAGATTGACGCAGGATTATTGTTTG
>CAZGQY010000026.1:0-31287 GCA_964528035.1 uncultured Methylococcaceae bacterium
AGGCCGCAAATTTTCTTGCTTTGGGTATCATCATCCAATCGTCAATTCGCTGGGTCGAAACGGAGAGCTGGGATGGACTGGTGTCCGTCATTTTCGTATTCATTGCTTCACAGGTATTATTGCTCTGTGTAACACGTCTACGCGCCCGAATCTATATGCGGCGTCACCAGGGCCAAAGACTTCAGGATGTATTAAAAGAAGGGAATCCAGCACTCGCAATCCGCTATGCCGGTCACATTATTGCAGCGGCTCTTGGAATTAGTGCGGCCGCACACCTGATTGCATACATGCCCGAGACCCCATGGATTTCAGCAATTATCTGGTTAGTCGTTTCCGTGACTATTGCTGGCTTGATTACTCTGCTTTCCATGATCGCCCGTTGCATTATTCTCAAAGGCATCGATACAGTTGAGGAAGTGGATAACCAGAAAAATATAGGCGTTGCCTTTATTGAAGCTGAAATTTTTATTTCCATCGCAATAATTTTAAATCCAATAATGACCATGCTGGATTCTATTATCTAAATACACCGGGCGTAACATAATGCACGCGTCGGCTGAAACTCGACGACCACGGATTACTCTACAGCACGATATCGTCTTAATTGGCAGCATGATGGTATTGGCTGCGTGTGGCCTGATTTATGAATACCTGCTGGCCCATTACGCCGGTCGAATAATCGGTGCCATGGAAAGCAGCATATACGGGATGATCGGTATCATGATCGTTGCCATGGGTGTCGGTGCCTTTCTTGCGAAACTGATCAAAGACCCCTACACCGGGTTTGCCTGGCTCGAAGTCTGTATCGGCTTTCTTGGCGGGTCTTCCATACTGATCATGGCAGGTGTAATCTGGTTAACCTACAGTTTACCGCAATGGCTGCAACAGGTATACGGTGTACACCCCTCCATGAGCATGGACGGTGGCTATATTGCGATTCTGCAGGAAGCCTCATTTGTAATGCCTTTTGTTATCGGATTTATTTTAGGTGTCATGATCGGCATGGAAATCCCTCTCATCGCCCGAATCAGAGAACATATACACGGCAAACACATCGTACATAATACCGGTACGATTTATGGTGCCGATTATATTGGAGCAGGGATCGGCGCTGCGATCTGGGTTATTGTCTGCCTAAAGTTGCCCATTATGGTCGCGGCAATTGGTACTGCAGCAATCAATGCGCTTGTCGGACTGATTTTTCTATTTCGCTATCAATCGGAACTAAAATCAAAACACAAACTGTGGTTTGCACATGCCATGCTGATAAGCGCTTTAATACTGTTATCCGTCATGGGAATTCGATTTACCCAGGATATGAATTCAACCTTATTCAAGGATAAAGTAATTTACACTAAGATCACTGCCTATCAACACATCACGTTGACCGAACGTCGCAGTGGTAAAGGCTTAGCCACAGTAGTCAGTTTGTATATTAACGGTCGTTTACAATTCTCCAGCAATGATGAAGCTATATACCATAGTCTTCTGACTTACCCGCCGATGCTGGCTTCTGCCCGGCATGACCATATTCTGGTGATTGGTGGCGGTGATGGGCTGGCCGTCAGGGATATTTTGCAATGGCAGCCAAAATCTATCACTGTCATCGACCTTGATCAATCAATGATTGAGCTTTTTTCCGGAAATGACCTGGAGTCACAAAAATACCTGCGTAAGATACTTTTAAAGCTCAACAAACAATCGTTCCTTGATCATCGAGTCAAAATAATCATTGGTGATGCTTTCATCGAAGTGGAAAAACTGGTCAGTTCCAGGAATCATTACGATACTATTATCGTTGATCTTCCCGATCCAAGTCACCCGGATCTGAACAAACTTTATTCCGGTTTTTTTTATTCGCGCCTGAAAGAACTGTTGTCGGGTGACGGCGCGATTGCTGTTCAGTCTACATCGCCCTATCACGCAAAAAAAGCATTTATCTCAATCGGCAAAACTTTGACCGACGCTGGCTTCAATACCCAACAGTACCACACCAATGTACCAAGCTTCGGCGAATGGGGCTGGAGCATAGGAACTAAACGAGGGAAAAATGCCTTACAACGTATCAGGGAAACGGACACCCTTCCTGTTAGTGACCCATGGATCTCGAAAGCTCAGTTAGAAGCCGCTTTCGTCTTTGCACCGTCGTTTTACAGAAATCCGAAAAATGTCGGTGTAAACCACCTTGGCAGTCATCTGATCTACCATTATCACCATGATGCCTGGGAAAACGAAAATGGCATATACTTCACATATAAATAAATATTTATTGACATTTGCCATAATATGGCTTTTAATTGATCACCAGATTGTTGAAACCAGTCTGATTACCTTAGGAGCAATTGAATGAACTATACACTTGAAGAGCTGGCTCACGGCCTGAATACAACGACGACAGAGGAAGGTACGAATTTCGATGCCGTCATCACGGAAATCGGCGTAATTGAGGTAAGCTGCTCTAATAACGAGGAGTTTCCCATTCATCTTGCCATGACTGAAACGCAGCTTCTTTCAGTCACGCCGCTGTTTAATATCAGTGAAGTGCTAGAGGGCAAAGTGGATCAGTTAAACAATTTATTGTTGCAGTTGAGTCCTGCTGTGCCACTCAGTTCAATCGGTCTGCAGGATGGTAATTATATTCTGTTTGGCGCGATGGCACTCAACACGATATTCGAAAATATCGTTCACGAGCTGGAAGTCCAGGCTGAAAATACGGTCGACGTTCTTGAAGCAATTGAGCCATTATTGAATTAAACGTAACTATTCAACACATCAAATTTGTAGGGTAGTTATAATCAAACGAGGATTAACATTATGAGTATATTGAGAGACATGTTTTCAGCCTTTAAAGGCGCGGGTAACGAAGTGGGTGAGGCTATTATCGATGCCAATGCAGTGCGTATCCTGGAACAGGAAATTCGCGAAGCCGACGAGGCTATTCATAAATCCAAACAAAGCCTGACTAAACTGAAAGGTACGGAAATTCGCCTCAAACGCGAAATCAATTCCTTAGAAGTTGATATTCAAGATTATGAAGCTAAAGCAGTTCAGGCATTGAATGAAAACAAGGAAGAAATTGCCGTTAAAGTCGCCGACCGAATTGCAGAAATTGAGTCAGATCGGGACGAAAAAGCCGCTGAACATGCAAAACTGGCCGCTGACGTTGAATCCCTTAACAAAATGATCAAGAATCGCAACAAAATTATCCAGAAGAACAAGCGGGAACTGGAAAAAGTTCGTACTATAAAGGAGCTACAAAAGACAACTTCCACGATTAGTTCGAATTTCGCTGCCAGCAGTTCAAATGCACACCGCGTATCTAAAGCACTGGATCGGGTAAAAACCAAACAGGCGAAATGGAAGGACGATATGGAAGCAGGCGACTGGATGGCCAGCCAGGAAAATGTCGATGATCTCGACAAAGAACTCGAGGCCGCCGGCATTGGCAACAACCCGGGTAAAAGCAACAGCGTTCTCGAACGTCTGAAAGCCAGACAGAATGCGTGAGATCTTGTTGAAATTTCTTAGAGTGGAGCAGCATGGGACTATTTGGTAAAAATAAGCAAAAGGGTCGGCGCTCATTGACAACGCCGGGAGAGTTACTTGCCGGGGATATCGTCGTTTTAAAAGAACGACGATCCCTGCCCGGTGAGTTACAGGGCCAACAACTGGAAGTGACTCAGGTAGGAACCTATCAATACCCGGGGAGCGTCAAAAAAGAATTAACTTTGCGCTCTGTGGATAATCGTATTTATTATCTAGCCATCAATGATGACAATGACGCACCGTCTTTGAATTTCTCGATAAAAATCCCAAGAAAGATTGTTTTGTCGATTTTTGATGAAGAACAGTTTGCACAACTATGGGACCCTGAATTTACAACCCTACAGGTAGCTGACAGGCTGAATGAATATACAGACTGGTTGTCCGATGACTATAAACAGGAAGTCATCGAAGGAGAAGGCTACTACTATGATCGCGATTGCAGCGGCGATCCACCATCGGAATATCAGGATGATGACGGTGAAGAATTCCGCTGGCATGAATGCACCTCCATGCTTGATAATAACTACTCACTGTCGGTTGAAATATGGGAAGATGGTGATACAGAAGTATTCCTGGAATTAATAACACCCGCTGATGTCATCGCAGAAATGTGGCCACATGGCAACTGATAAGTGGGAAAAAGAAAAGCATGCACTAAAAAAAGTGCAGATTCATTTCGCATTTCAGCAGGAAATCATCGCATCAATTCGTCACGATGCCGCAGATGATAATATTAATCCCAGCGATATTGTCCGCAAAATTGTCGGCTTACCCTATACAAAAATTCAGCGCGCCAGAATCGGTCTATCCTTTAATGAACATGATTTGAACTACCTGTCGAATCGCTATAGTCTTGAAGAAGTCGATGAAAAAGAAATCAAACGCAGAGTCATGGAAGAAATCAATTTGCATTATCATAAGCAGAATCGGAATGGCTAACCGAAAATGAGCCCCGGCTATTTTATTCATGCACAGTGGAAACGCCGACTGTATTTCAAGTATACACGGCATTACGAAAAACGCTTCCTGATTCGTCTAGCTAAAGTATTCGCGCTGCTTTTGATGCTGATAATGGCTCATACCGGGGGCATGATGGTCCTGGAAAAAATGTCTTTCAGCGATGCCTTGTGGCTGTCAATCACTACCGTAACAACCGTCGGTTATGGTGATTTTTCTGCTGCAACATGGCAAGGACGACTGGTAACAACATTATTACTCTATGTATTTGCTATCTCATTGCTGGCACAACTTGCCGCAGAATTTTTCGATTACCGCCTGCTAATCCGTGAAAGAAAGGTAAGAGGCCACTGGAGATGGAAAGATATGAAAGACCATCTGTTAATTATCAATACACCGAATGATCACACCGAAATATATCTTAAACGACTGCTCAAACAGGTCAGGAAAACACCACTAATTGAAGAACTCCCGGTGCAAATACTGACACGAAAATATGATTCAGGACTCCCTGGCTCGTTATCTAACCTGGGTGCTGTACACTTTAGCGGTGTCGCAGAAAACAACGAAAACCTGAAAACTGTCAATGTCGATACCGCAAAATTCATTATCATTATCGCCAGAGATCCGGGTGATCCCACATGCGACAGCCTGAGCTTTGATGTATTAGACAGAATTCATGAAATCGGCACCAAAGCCTTAATTGTTGCCGAGGTCTCTCAGGATAATAACCGGGAACGCATCAAAAAAGCCGGAGCGGATGTCATTCTTCGACCGATCCGGGCTTACCCGGAATTACTGGTTCGTTCATTGGTTGCCCCGGGAACTGAGCAAGTTATGGAAAATCTCTTCACCCATGATTCGGATCATATGGTGCGTATCGATTTAAGCTTTAAGAATAAAATCTGGTCAGATATCGTCTGCAGTTTTGTTACCGGTGATATAGGACTGCCGATCGCCTATGTTGGCGACCAGGGGGTGAATGTCAACCCATTACCCGGCGTAGCCTGTAGCGGAACTGCGGTCATTGTTCTCATCAATGAATGTCAGCAGGTTTCGATGGAAAAAGCTAAAAAATACCTTGGATAAATTGATCTTTTCAGCACTCGGGATCAGATTACCTGCCCCCCAACAGTAAATCAACGAGCTACAAACTTATCGAGAAAATACTAGCTGATAGATATTATGCAAGGACGGTGTTAAGCAACGAAAACCGACAACAGTGCTGGGGTTCGTTGCCGCTCTACCCGGCCTAAATGTTTTGATTTGAGTTCAGGTTATTTTCCATGAAAGCAGGAACTCTGAAGCTACACCTCTTTTTATAAAATACGGTAAGTAGTAACCATGAAAATACCTCATGCCGCCTATCTGCTGGCAATAATGTGGATCGTACAATTCGTTCAATCGGTGTTGTGGATAGATCTAGGAAGCTATGGAATACTGCCAAGAGACTTTCACGGTTCATTGGGTATTTTGTTGGCTCCCTGGATTCATCACGGCTGGTGGCATCTGATAAACAACTCTGTACCGTTTCTAATTTTGGGAACGCTGATTCAATCTAAAAATACCGTCATTTTCTGGGAAGCAACCCTGTTTATTACCCTGATTGCCGGTGCAGGTACCTGGCTTTTCGGCTCGACCGCCTACCATGCCGGTGCCAGCGGACTTGTTTTGGGATACTGGGCATTTCTTATCGCCGACGCCTGGTTTCAGAAATCGATCAAAGCCATTTTAATTGTATCCATTGCGCTAATATTTTACGGCGGTTTCTTCTTTATTTTGTTCGATGTACGCCCACATATTTCATGGATCGGCCATACATCAGGAATAGTGGCCGGAATTATCGTTGCGAAGTTGTATGCGAATTCCTGTACGAAAGGATAAGACCTTACTACTTGCAAACACCGCTCACAAAGAGGCTAATCGAAACATTCAAAGGATGAAGTTCGTATATCCCAGTAATCCAAGGGGGCATAATCCATCCCAGGGGTCACATCCTCCCAGGGGTCAGATCTCTTATTATAGCCTAAATACTAGACCTGACCCTGTACGTGCTGTACGTGCGTGTTTCTGCCTTTCTGCATATCCAGGCTCCTGTAAGAAAGGAATGAAATCGGCATGCCTCATAATTATCAACAGAGCAGTCACTCAGAACTTAATAGGAAAATCCAAAAGTACGTGGATCCGGAGCGATGTTATTCCCAAGGCGGAAACCATCCAGAGCACCAATATTATCAAATACTCTAAGCATATCATCGTCAAAATCTATTCGAGGAAACCGTTCACCTCCAGAAATTCTGCTAGTAACTTTTTCAAGAAACACATTGCAGCTTCACTTAACTTTCTACGTTATACAAAATTTATTTCAAGCCTTGGGCCGCATAGGAATCAACATGGATACCTTGCTCTTATAATCCTTATACAAATCCCCATGCGCGGCGATAAGATCTTTTTCTTCCAAGAAAATTCCCACCAGTATATAACCTGTCGCACCCAGTGCAAATAATAGGTGTCCTCCCGTCATAACTGGTGCCGACCAAAACGCCAGAATGAAGCCCAGATAAATCGGGTGACGTACATAATTATAGAGATAAGGTGTTCTAAAACTCAGATCTGGCAATTCCCCACCACGCCAATGTGCATAAACCTGATTCAGACCAAACAATTCGAAATGATTGATCATAAAGGTACTCGCCAGCACGATTAGCCAGCCGAATACAAATAATAACCAAAAAAGACTGCCGACAATAGAATCGGAAAAATCCCAGATAACTCCACCAATCGGACGCCAACTGGCGAACATCAGTATCAATGCCAGACTGGCGAGCAATACATAGGTACTACGTTCAATTTCTTTAGGAACGAATACAGTCCACTTTTGTTTAAACTCCTGGCGAGCCATTACACTGTGCTGTACTGCGAAAACTCCCAATAACAGTGTATTCACGACCAGAGCAAGTAATACAGAACCGTGCTCGCCACTATCAATCGATTTCGGCACCCATAAATTGCCAGTAAATCCCGCAGCATAAAGAAATGTGCAGAAGAAAATCAAATAGCACACCATGCCATAAACAAACAATACCTGCCTCATATTCTTCTATCTCCTCTCTATTTTAAATAGTTCCGCTAATTTTCAACCGACGCAAATTTCACCGCTAATCGGAAACAGTCTATCCTACTGCGTATTTTTCGGCTAATCCACGCTAAAATAGGATACATCACCGGAATCGTTTAGAATCTGGAATTATAAGCATCAACTACCAGTACTTTGTCCAGACTTATACAATTGTGGGATGGAATCTATAACAGGATCAATGGGGCTAAACTCAATGTTTAAACCCCATTTTTCCAACACTCATGTTTCAGCAGGCGTTGATGGAATCCGAACCATATCATTCATAACACCATCCAAACCACTGTATACATTCAGTGTTTTGATTTGCGAAGTGATTTTTTCAAGTACTTCCAACTCTTTCAATCTCAATAAAGTCGGGTTACCCTCCATTACTTTTGCGGTATTGTGCAAAGACCGTGTGGCCTGAGTTTCTTCACGACGTCTGATCAAGTTGGCTTCAGCTTTCTTTTCCGCTTCTACCACCTGAGCCAGAATTGTCTTCATTTCGCCAGGCAAAACAATATCTCTTGCGCCCACGGTTTTCAACTCAATACCATATTCGGACACCTTACTGAAAACGATTTCCAGAATTTGCTGGTTCAATTTATTTTTATCGGCCAACAATTCATCCAGTGTCTGAGTCGAGACAATACTGCGTAACGCCAACTGTAATTCTCGGTACAGATAATCAGTATGATCCGCCAACTCGTCAGACACGCGTTTTGCATCACTGACCTGCCAGGTGGCAGACAAATTGACACGCAAACCCACACGGTCTTTGGTTAAAATTTCCTGCCCATTCACTTCCATATTCTGCAACCTGCAATCGATCTGTTTAATCTTTAAGTTCCGATTAAACTTCCACCAGGCATGAATTCCTGCCTTTAGTTCAGCATCCTGCTCACCATCCACTGACAAAAAACCCAGATGACGTTCAGGAATTGTAGAAGTCGTCACAGCGTTGACAGCAGAATCTCTTAACAAGGGTTGTTTCGCTGCCAGCAAAACTCTCGCCAATGTCTTATCCAGTTTAAATTCTTTTGAAATATCGATTTTTCGAATTTCAATTTCTCCAAACCCTTTCCAGTAAGCACCGCGCTGGGCCGGTGCTTTAATTTCTTTAAGCACGTCATCCTGATAGATTAAACCCACTTCATGCTCATTGGTTTCCCAGGACAGTAAGTGTTCAGACATTTTTCCAGAATGAAGTTTTAAAACATTCATTACCTGGGTGTTTACACCTGTTTCCAAAGTACCTGTAATATTAACCAGTAAAATTCTGTAGCGATTTTTCCAGTCTGTCATTTTATGAACGCCTGGCATCAATACTTTAAGAAACTGTTCGTCTTTGAACAACAACGCACGATGTGTTTCAGCGACGGTCACTTTTTTAACAAAAAACATTTTGTTCTCCTCATACAAAAATACAGCAACTATTCAGACACCGTTTTTTAGAGGGTACAAGTTGTTGATTGTTTGGGCTTCTGCAACAGGAATGTTGCAGCGGAGTTTACACGGAGATATTTACGCGTCCCAAACAATCAATAACCTGTGCCCTTAACCAGCTAACAGGCCAAATATTTAAAAAATGCAAAAGCCCCACACCCAAATTGGCTTTATGGTTTATGTAACCTGGGCGCTGTTGAGATGCCGACTGATACATCCGTCGTGCAGTATCAAGAACTCGCAAGCCACAAACCCGCCAAAAAGGCAGTTTGAATGCTGACGCTTTAAGCCTGATCCATTCACTCCGGCAACTACTCAGCTTTAAATCTCCAGTGGAGTAAAAAAGCTTTTCGCGACCTGAGTGTTTTTCACAAACTGTCCACAATCCGGAGCTTTTACAATGCCCTTTCGGGCGGTTTAAATCACCAATCCAGGTGTCGCCTTTCGGCAGTTTCACTAGCCGGAATCGAACCGGCTACAGATCGATTATGAGTCGATTGCTCTACCTAAATGAGCTATAGCGAATGGTGTCATTAGATGGATTCGAACCCTCTCATCCGAAGATTATCCTGTTGCACTAAATTCATAATGCTAATGACGTTTATCTAAGCCCTGCAAACCGATACACCCCAACTCAATGAATCGGGTGTCAGACTGACAATCAGAATCAGCTCCGCGAGTTTACAAAGATTTAGATTCTTTTCAGCGTAGCTTCCTTGTTACTTCGCTGAGTAATTTTTTCATTAGTGCTGGGCAATTCCAGCACCCCTATCTTTCCTGTTGTAAAAATCAATTGGTGGAGATGACGGGATTCGAACCCGTGGACAGCAACAACCACAGCATTACTTGTGGCCAAAAATGCACTTGGAAACGCGCGCCAGCTGACACCCGCCATAGAGCATCGAGCCTGCATCCTCAACCATGCGTACACCTTTATTTCAATTACCACTGGTTTTACCCAGACCACTTTGCATAAACTTTTTAAGTGGCGGCACTCCTTTCTCGCCTGCATCCCCAATATTCAATCAATTCAGCGTCAACAAAAGGGGCTGGCCCATTCCAACCCCCTCACCACACCTATCCTTTAACGCATACCACCTGCTTTAAGGTATGCACGATTTCCACTAAATCGTCCTGTGCCTGCATAACCTTTTCAATCGCTTTGTAGGCTGCCGGAGTTTCATCAATAACACTGATATCTTTACGGCATTCAACACCTTCAGTGGCTTTCAAGTGCTCTTCCAATGACACTTCCTTCTTAGCCTGAGTACGAGACATCACACGTCCTGCACCATGACTACAACTACAAAACCCCTCTTCGTTTCCCAGACCGCGTACGATAAACGATTTTGCCCCCATGCTTCCCGGGATAATCCCCATTTCACCTTCACGAGCACTCACCGCTCCTTTCCGAGTGACCCATACGTTTTTATCGTAGTGGTTTTCTTTACGGATGTAGTTGTGGTGACAATTCACCACTTCCACTTCGGCTGTAAAGGGAATGCCCATAACATCCTGCATAGCCTTGATGCTGCGTTTCATCATCGTTTCACGGTTTATTCGAGCAAAATCCTGTGCCCATGAAACCGCCGATATATACTGCCCAAATTGCTCGCTACCTTCCGGGATATAAGCCAGATCCTTATCTGGTAAATTGATAAACCAGCGTTGCATATCCTTCTTTGCTTTCTCAATAAAGTGTCTGCCAATGGCGTTACCCACGCCCCGGGATCCACTGTGTAACATCACCCAAACATCGCCAGATTCATCTATACAGATTTCCACAAAATGGTTACCGGTTCCCAAGGTACCCAAATGTTTTATATTGTTGGTGCTCTTTAAAAACGCATGGTTTTCCACAAGCCGATCAAAGCCTTCCGCCAACGGTTCCCAGGCCTGTGCAATATCATCAGGCAAATCACCCCAGCTACCCTTGTCGCGCCCCCCACGCCTACGTTCCGATCGACCATGAGGAACCAACTTTTCAATAGCACTACGCATCGCTGCCAGATTATCAGGTAAATCATTCGCAGTTAATGAAGTTTTGGCGGCCATCATGCCGCAACCTAAATCCACACCAACCGCCGCAGGAATTACAGCTCCAACGGTAGGAATCACACTGCCAATGGTTGCCCCCTTGCCAACATGTACATCAGGCATCGCGGCAATCCATTTGTGTATAAAAGGCATCTGCGCAAGGCTTAATAACTGTTTCCGGGAGTTTTCATCAAAGGGCACTCCACGAGTCCATGATTTCACGGGTACTTTCGAAGTGCTGGTATACAGCACTTCGTATTTACTTGAAGTATCGGTATTGATTTCCGCATTCATCTCATTTCACCTGTTATGACCTGTTACTGAAATTTATGGTTTTAACTATTTTTCACATTTAATATTGCAACAGCTTTGCCAGCTTTGGCATAAATCATAATAATAATTTTTTCTCATTGTTTATAAAGAACATTTTTATTTTTGTTGCGTTTAATGCTAAAGTTACAAATGAATCTTTATCAGTATTTTTTAACTATTTTTATACTTTTTTATCTTTATGCATAATATAATTGTTGGCATATTGGGGCAACGTCTCGATAATACAGGCCTTGGCAACAAGCGCTGGTTGCGCTGGCGACCGACGATGTCATTACTCATGCATCATGACTTTCAGGTCAATGAACTGGTACTCATTCACCAAAAAGACGAGCAGGCTCTAGCAGATTTAACGACAAAAGACGCCAACAACTTGTGCCTTGATATCAAAGTGACAAGCCACGTGGTTAATTACGATGATCCCTGGGATTTTGAGCAGGTCTACAGCCAGTTACATGACTTTTCAAACAGTTATCGTTTCGATCCCGAACACAATAATTATTATTTCCACATCACAACTGGAACACATGTCGCCCAAATTTGTATTTA
This sequence comes from uncultured Methylococcaceae bacterium, assembly GCA_964528035.1. Classification (GTDB taxonomy): domain Bacteria; phylum Pseudomonadota; class Gammaproteobacteria; order Methylococcales; family UBA1147; genus CAZGQY01. The sequence continues at coordinate 11,984 of CAZGQY010000026.1, forward strand.
TCTACTCACCGAAGCCAATTATTTTCCCGGCAAACTCATTCAAAGTTCACCCAGCAAAAAAGGCCCTCATGGGAAATTTCAGATCATCGATCTGGATTTATCGCGATATGATCAGATTGCTTCACGCTTTCACCGGGAAGCACAACAAGGAATCAGTCACCTTAAAAGTGGTATTGAAACCCGGAACGCGGGTTATAACCGAATGATAAGTGAAATCGAAAATGTAGCGATCCGCTCAACAGCCCCCATCCTGTTAACGGGTGCAACAGGTACAGGTAAGTCGCAGCTTGCCAAGAAGATCTTTGAACTAAAGCAACGGCGCATGCAACTCACTGGAAAATTGGTCGAGGTAAACTGCGCCACATTACGCGGCGATAATGCCATGTCTGCACTTTTCGGGCATGTTAAAGGCGCGTTTACGGGCGCGATAAGCAATCGTAACGGTTTATTATTAGAAGCCGATAATGGATTATTATTCCTCGATGAACTTGCCGAACTGGGCTTGGATGAACAAGCGATGTTGTTGCGTGCAATCGAAGATAAAGTCTTTACACCCTTTGGTTCCGATAAAAAAGTACGCAGCGATTTCCAGCTCATTGCCGGCACCAACCGTAACTTGCATCAATATGCTGAACAGGGGAAATTCAGGGAGGACCTGCTGGCTCGAATCAACCTTTGGAACTACCAATTACCTTCGCTCAAAGATCGCTATGAAGACATAGAGCCCAATATTGAATATGAGTTACAACACTATGCACAGACGATGAATCAAAAAGTAAGTTTTAACATCACAGCAAAATCCAAATATCTGGCATTCTCCCTGAGCTCTTTCGCACAATGGAAAGCAAATTTTCGCGACTTGAACTCCAGCATTACCCGCATGGCAACATTGGCAACAGGCGGACGGATTACCGAAGAACTTGTTGATCACGAAATTCAGCGTCTGCAATCCGATTGGAACAGCAGCCAGCCTGAATTAAGCTGCAATGAAATACTATTGGAAAATACGCTCGCTGAAGGCACTTATGCAACTCTGGACTCATTTGAATCTGCACAACTTGCCCATGTCATTGATATCTGCAGGCAAAGCAAAAGCATGGCTGACGCCGGACGACAACTGTTCAACAAAAGCCGTTTACAAAAGAGTGCCAGCAATGATTCCCAACGTTTGAGAATGTATTTAAAAAAATTTGGTCTGGAGTTTAAAAAATTATAAATAACTTAATGTTCACCTGGTTATCAATTGAAACAAGAATAACGCCTTGAATTGCAAGAATGCTCTAAACAGTCCACCAGCAGAGTAAATATATTTCAGTAGACGCCAACTCACACTAGACTGAAACCAATACAAAGAAAAAACCGCGAGAATAAAATACATCCCCGCGATCAATAACCTACATGGTTTTCAAAAACTCGATCAATGCATATTTGTCTTCATTGCTCAAGCCAGGCTCTTCGGCGAAATACTCGGTACCAAAATAATGCCCCCGGTTAACCACAAAATCAGGGCATTTACTGATACTCAACATAGGCTCAACAACACCCGCAAATGCCTCTCGCATTTCCTCATCACTGGCACCTTCCGGTATGCTCTTCAAAACCTTTTTCACACCCAGCAATACTTTAAGAACCTCCTTTTTCTGAGACAGATCCATGTTAGATGCCAAGTTGATCGGAGTACCTTTGGGAATCGGCCCAAGCTCTATTCCATTTTCACCCACCAACCATGGAGACGTATAGCTTAGTGGCCCAATCAGAGGCTGCAACCAATCAGGCAAATAGCCTTTCGGAACTCTCAGGTAACTGGTCGCAGTGGTCACATCAATCACACCAGGAACCGACTTCCCCGAGGCAGTCATAAATTTCCGATCACCCTCACGTTTTTCCGGCCATAACATCTTCTGAATCGAATCATCATAGGATTTCATCCGATCTTGTACCGAACCACTCCATTCGAATTTCCCGACCGTATTATTCAGCAGGAACGGTGCAGTCGACCACAAACTGATCAGAGATGCCGGTCGTGTATAACCCCGACCTCCGGCTGGCATCTGGTATTCTGAAGGCTCTCCGGTAACCGGATGATGAACCATTACTTTTCCCACCGAGGGCAGCTCTTTGTACGATTTTGAGGAAAAATTATCCCATACATCACCTTCCAGGGAATTGGTTGCCAAAGACGCACAGGCATTAATTTCAAGCAAAGTCACCGGAACCCGAAGTTCGGTGGACAAAAAATTCTCCGCCAGAAAATCATCCTCTTTGGTAATATCGACCAATTTCTTTCGAGCATCATCGGTTTTAGTCCACGCCCAATAATTATTCCAGCACTGAAGATACCCAGGCCCATTACAGCCTTCGTCAGGGAAGTGCGCGAAAGCTTCTTCCGGAAGCTTGCTGGAATGACAACGCGCGCAACGTTCACCAAATACTTCTTTACCGTGTGTAAGTTGTTTCTCATCCGCAGTCAGATACTTCTCTCCCTGCGGGGCATTTTTCAAATAATCCGGCTCACCGCTGGCGAGAAAGAATAACGACAAATCCGGGGTTTGCGCCTCTGTAGCATTCCAATACGAAGAATTTTTGTTAGCAACCGAAATTTCGAACGGCGTGAACTCTTTACCACCAATCAGTGGTTTAAAATGCTGAACCCATTGCCTGCCGAACAACCCTATATTAATAAACACTCGATTTAAAGCACCAAGAGCACCCACCGAATCTGCACCATCTTTCAACACCATGGGCGTCCACACTGTTTCCGGCGCATTGTAATACTGCGCCAACGGTGAACCTTCCGGAACATACTTATTCAGTTGCTCGTTATCAAGACCACCCCCCGATATTGTCTCCTTACCCCACTTTTTTGCAATCGCCATACGCGCACCCAGACTATACACTGCATTCATAGTACGTGGATTATTGATGTAATCAGTGGAAACAAAGGACGTATCCAAGGCACCGGGCCTGGAACTATGAAAAAGTTGGTAAGGAAAATCCGAAGCCTTCGGATTCCAGACCAATATTCGATCCACCCAGAAATATTGCGCCCCCGGATTTGAATTCAAATTCTCCCATTTTGGATGCTCGGGATCTTCTGGCGGAATCGTTGGATTTGGCCCGACATGGCAAAACCCACAGGACATGCCAACCCGATACGGCCTGACGAGGTCTTTATCGTCATAATAGCTTTGATCGGTGTAAAAACGTTCCGCATCCCAGCGCTTTTCGGCTTCCTCGTCAAAATCCGGGTTTGGAAATAAACGCAGCCCTACGATACCCGTTGCGTAACCATAATAAGAACCAACCGGTATATTCTTGCCACGGGCACCAATTTCGACACCCGGATATTTGGTTTCATTTTCGAACGGATCAGCCGTACAACCTTCACTGCGAACATCCAGCCACAGACCATAGCGATCCTTTCTTGGTGCTGTCGGTTTTTCAAAACAAGGCTCATTGACCAGGCCCAGATATTTCCAGCGATTATCCCGATTGTAATATTTTTGATCGGGATGATTGGACAGCGTTTTTAAAAAATCCAGGACACCCCGGGTTTCACGGGTCATAAAATCCCAAAATTTATCATTACCGCCAGTCCACATTATCCAGTTGTTTCGGCCCCGTACTACCGAATTTACTGCGTCATCAGCAGATATGCCTGGAAGGTAGGGATCGAGCGATGCGGCAACCTTGGAAGAATCCTTGGTAATCCCATAATCCATATCGACAAAAAAATCTTCGTCTGCCCCAGGAAAACTCTCCGCAGACCTTCCGGCGCACTTGGCTTCATCCAAGATTTCGCCTGATCTTTCTCCGCAAGGATACCTGGCTTCCCCTTTAGGTGGGATACCATTGCAACCAATAAAAGCTGTTATCACAAACCCGATCAGAACAATGGGTATTACAAATCTTGTAGTTTTCATTCCGTTCTCCCTTAAGCACAGAGTGCTTTCCTAACTCAATATGGTTGGTGCAAATTGCGGCGTAGAATGCTGCCCGAGAATAGAGAGTCTCCTGTGCTCCAGTATGTTATTACCGCAACAAATCAAAACTGAACAAATTGCAAATGGGAAACCGGCGGCGAATCAGCAATCAAGTTGCGGTGTACGCTCTACTGTTAGTCGAAGTGATACGGCCATAAATATAACGAATTCCTTTTGCAAATTAGGCATGATGGTTGTGCGAAAATTTGAGTCTGCAGCAGACAACCTTTCGTGGTTCAGGCTACATCGGCAAAACACCGCTGTCAAGCCCTTACTATTGTGGAACATCATCCGCACCGCCTCTGTAATTTCATGCCTCAGAAACTTGCTGATTCTGAGGCATTTGATCCGCTCGCAGGGCATCTTCATGTATCACATCACTGGCTTTCTCACTAATCATATAGACTGCACTAACGATAAACACCCCCGGAATTTTAGGAAAAACAGAGGCATCGACGATACGCAGATTTTTAACTCCATTTACTCTGAAACGACTATCGACCACTGCATTTTGCGGGTCGTTTGTTCCCATCCTACAACTACAGGAAGCATGGTGACCCCAGGCATTGTTTTTCACAAATTCTTCTATCTGGGTATCGGTCCGAACTTCTCTACCTGGCAGTTCTTCCTCGGCGATGTACTGTTCGCTCTTCGCATTTATTCTACGCACGAACTTTAGCGCTTCCACGACTGAACTCAAATCAGTTCCAGCAGGATCATTGCCTTCATCAAAATAGTGGAAGTTAATCGCAGGAACCGCGCGAGGATTCGCCGATTTTAGGGTAACCTCTCCCGCTGTATTGTTGGTATGCGCCTTGAGAATGGCCCAGGTAAAATGTTTGTTATCCTGCGTAGCCTTTTCAGCATAACCGGGATAATAACCAGAAAAATTCCCCGGCATACCGAATACGAAAAGATCCGGCGGTTCGTCTTCAGCGACAGACGAGGCACGTTTCAGAAACGATATGACCGCTCCGTTTGTCGTATAGAGCCCTTCACCTTCCTGCCATTCGGTATACATTGGGTCAGGTACTTCCCCTGACGATGGCGAACGGAATGTGGCATCTTCGAGGAAAGTAAAATCATGCTTCATTCTGGAAACCACACACACTTCGTAGCGATCCTGTAGATTTTTACCGACCCACGGACTATCGACTATTAGCTCGATGCCATGTTTGCCTAATTCATTTCCTGGACCCACACCGGATAACATCAGTAGCTGAGGTGTATTGAACACCCCACCACTTAATATCACTTCGCGCCTGGCACGAACCTGCTGCAAATCATTGTCTTCACTTTCCTCATTCAGCGACCCATTGTCAGTGATCTTGGAACGATCCGCATTATACAACCCTTTGCCCTGCCGATACTCTACGCCAACCGCAACCTCCCCATCGAAAATTACGCGCGTCACCAAAGCGTGTAACTGTACACGAAGTACACCTGCGCACTGCCGCTCAACCTGGCGAATATATTCGCGACTGCCGACGCGCCGTCCATTATGGGTTGTCATCGGTACAACAACCAAACCCTCACGATCAGTATTTCGCCAATCGTTAGGATCGAGCAGCCAATGTTTATTTCGTAATTGCAGTAATCGGTCTATGTAATCGGTGACTGTTTTTATTTTCGGGTTCAAGACTTCTATCGCTGCCTTAAATACACCTTTCCTCAATTGCATATCAGATCTCAGCCTGTGCCGATACTTCCACATTTTCAGCAATTTTACTCCAGGGATATCGGTATGCAGCCAACCATTAAAACCGTGACGCGACAAATTTTGATCTGCAACGTGTGAATAGTCGCAATTTTCAAGCCGCTCAAAATAGGCTCTCATCTTATCGCTGCTCCAGGAATTATCCCCCGTTACTTTGGCAATATAATCCCAATCACTATTATTTGGAGTCACCATAATCATTGCGTTATGGGCGGTACAACCACCCAGCGTACCTGATCGTGGGTAAAATATTCCGTCCTGGGCTTCACAGAACTTCTTATCCCGACGGGATTGCTTATCATCCCCATAATGGCGTACAAAAAAATCCCATCTGAATTGAGGATCTTCAGAGGCTTTAGTGTGAAACAGCGGCACCGAATAATTATCACTCTGATCATCACCCCCTGCTTCCATCAGCAATACAGAATAGCCCCTGGTGGCCAGGTTCGCAGCCAGCGGCCCACCACCCGCACCCGAGCCCACAACAATATAGTCGTATTCTTCCGCAAGCCCGACAGCATCGCCGTCTGCATTTAATTTATTCTCCGGCTGACCACAGATAATGCGCGAACAACCACTCAATAGCGCCAGTGTCCCAACACCGGTTCTTATACAAAATTTTGCAAATCCCCTGCGAGTAAAGCCCGTACTATTTATCCTCATTTATTGTTCTCCTTTCGTAACTGCTCACCCCTCTATGGGTGATCTGTTCCGGAAGACGCCGTAAATACATCCTTGTAGGCTTGGATGCGGCTTCCCTGCCGCATACACTTCCTCCACAGATCACCCATAGAGGGCTGTTTCGATTAGGGGGCAAGTTGTTACCTCCTTTCTTTGTATAAACAGGTCTGCCACACACCTTCACCCACTCAATGAATGATATCAAGAAAGTACAGGAATAAATATTCCGTCTTCTCCTCCTCTAAACAGAGCTCCATAAAAAGGATTTGTATATGTTAAAATTCCGCCGATATTTAGTTATTTTATAGATCAGTTTCCCCTTTACTCATAGACCAACAGTTAGTCCTATGCACGCCGCACCCGAGCCATCACCACAGACCACTGCAAAACAATTGATCGAGTCTATACGTGGTGTCGCTTTAGAGCTTAAATTGCGCCCAGAACAAATCGAATCTATAGATCTGGATACCACACTGGATACCGAGCTCGGGCTGGACAGCCTGACTCGCGCGGAATTTATCAGTCGAATTGGGCAAAAATTCGAACTGACATTTCCTCAGCAGGTATTTACAACAGTTTCCACTCCGAGAGAATTACTGAGAGAGGTATTGGCGGCACAATCAATCGATCACAACGCACCAATAGCCAAAGTTGACAGCCTGGTACTCGATAAAGTTGATCCATCTCCCGCCACCGCCCAAACCCTGCTTGATATCCTCGACTGGCACGTGCAGACCCACCCTGAACGCCCACATATTCAAATCTACGAAGCAGGTGAAAGCACTGCAACCATTAGCTACCAACAACTAAAGCGGGAAGCGACCCGGATCGCTGCCGGATTGCAGGCTAAAGGCCTAAACCCCAAACAGGCGGTCGCAATAATGCTGCCAACCTGTAAAGAATATTTCTACACCTTTTTTGGCATTTTAATCGCTGGCGGCATCCCCGTTCCGATTTACCCTCCTGCCCGGCTTAATCAGGTCGAAGATCACTTACTACGTCATAAAAACGTTCTATCCAACTGTAGCGCTGTAATGCTAATCACGGTCGATGAAGCAATACACGTCGCACGCCTGGTAAAACCCCATGTTCGAAGCCTGCATAGCATCGTTACACCTGAAGAAATTTGCGCCGATCCTGCATCTGTTTTATATCCCAATATTTCATCAGCCGATATCGCCTTCCTGCAATATACATCCGGGAGCACCGGGACTCCGAAAGGCGTCACTCTAACTCACGCCAACCTGCTAGCCAATATAAGATCCATGGGGCAAAAACTGCAGATCGAATCCACAGATACTTTCGTAAGCTGGCTGCCTTTGTATCATGACATGGGCTTGATCGGCGCCTGGTTTGGCAATTTTTACTATTCGGCCTTGTTGGTAATCATGTCACCATTGGATTTTCTGGCAAAGCCGGATCGTTGGCTCAACATCATCCATCAGACTAAAGCAACTTTGTCAGCAGCACCTAATTTTGCTTACGAACTGAGTATAAAGCGAAGCAGCGAAGACCAGATAAAAAACCTTGATCTGAGCAATGTTAGAGCATTGTTCAACGGCGCTGAACCTGTTAGCCCGAATACGATGGAAAAATTTGCCGATCACTTCGCCCCAACAGGTTTACGACGATCAGCCTTATATGCGGTTTATGGACTCGCCGAATGCTCCTTAGGCTTAACCTTTCCACCCTTGGCAAGAGGCCCGCTGTTTGATGTCATTAACCGGGATACCTTCATGGAAACCGGATTCGCAAAACCGGAGGTTCAAAAATCAAACTCGCTGCGTTTTGTTTCCTGTGGAACCCCTATCCCCAACCACGAACTGCGCATTCTGGATGACTCAGGCCGTGAATTACCCGACCGCCGCCAGGGTCGCCTGCAGTTCCGCGGGCCCTCAACAACCAGCGGTTACTACCGCAACCCTGAAAAAACACGCGAATTATTTCACGGCGAATGGTTAAATTCTGGCGACCTTGCCTATGTTGCCGATGGTGAAGTATATCTGACTGGTCGCGTAAAAGACTTAATTATCCGCGCTGGCCGAAATATATATCCACAGGAAATCGAAGAAGCTGTCAGTAATATCTCAGGGATTCGAAAAGGCTGCGTCGCGGTGTTCGGTAGCAGTCATTCAGAATCCGGTACCGAAAAACTCATTGTGCTTGCAGAAACCCGCATTACCGATAGCGAAGAAAAGAATCGCTTAGGGTTACAGATCAACCAGGTCGCAACAAAACTGATTGGAGGTGCGCCGGATGAAGTCTTATTGGTACGCCCCCATACAGTATTAAAAACTTCCAGTGGAAAAATCAGGCGTAGCGGATGTCGCGATCTGTTTGAAAAAAACCTGCTTGAGAAAGGCCCTGCATCACCCTGGATACAATTCTCCCGATTACTTATTACCGCAGGCCTGTCTCAAATAAATAGAATCAGAGACATCGCTTTCGACTCAGCCTATGCGATCTATTCATGGATAATCTTTAGCTTCATTACCATCATATCCTGGCCTGTCGTAGTATGCTGCCCGAGCCTTCTATGGCGATTGAAATTTATTCGCGCGGCGATTAGAACCCTTGCACGATTAACTGGAACAAAAATTACCCTCCAGGGAACCGAAAATTTACCCTCAACAAACACAACCAACATTTTTGTCAGTAACCACTGCAGTTATCTTGACGCTGCTGTACTCTTCCTAGCATTGCCATTACCCTTTAGTTTCGTAGCAAAAAACGATCTGTTAAAACAATTTTTTGCAACAACCTTCCTACGTCGAATAGGTACCGAATTCGTCGCAAGATACCAGCAACAGCAAGGCATCACCGATTCAGAAAATGTGACTGCTGCCGTCAATAATGGAAAATCAATCCTGGTGTTTCCTGAAGGCACATTCACTCGTATGCCAGGATTACTACCCTTTTACATGGGTGCTTTCAAAACAGCAGCGGAAACCGACACGCCGATCATACCCGTAATAATCCACGGTACACGTTCAATTTTAAGATCGGACACATGGTTTCCTCGTAAAGGTGCTGTAACAATCAGCATTTTACCCAAAGTAGAATCACTTGATCGCAGCAATTCCAGAGAAGTTTCAAGCAATTGGGAGCATGCCCAGGATCTGAAAGACACCACGCGAAAATTAATGCTGAAACACCTGAGAGAACCTGACCTTTGTGAATAATAAGAGTACTATGTAATGAGAACCCTTATGCGCAATCTACAAGCTGTCGTTCAGGCGCGACAGGACAGCGCATTGCTAATCGCCGTTTTGTTGAGGATCAGCTAATTTTCGTCGCTCACTCCCGACAAAGACGCCCGGATATTATTCATCAACAATCAAGACAAACTTATCAAGCAGTTTGTTATTTAAAGAAATAGAAAAAGCGGCTCGTTTTTTGCATTTTCGCCTGGATTGATAACTCGAAAAACAAAACGCTCCCTGTCGTTAAAAATAATAAGGACAATCCATAATGTGGAAAAAATTTTTTCGCCTGCTGATACTTTTACTCGTTATCGCCGCCAATTACGCAGTGTGGACGCAGTTAAACAAACCACGTCATGCGCCAACCTGGGAAAACACCATGATGGGGGTATCTTTTAATCCTCATAGACGCGACCAGGATCCGGAAAAAGGTCAATACCCGACAGAACAACAAATTGAAGACGATTTACGCCTGTTATCCGGAAAAACCCATGCGGTGCGTATCTACAGTGTTACTCATGGACTGGAGATGGTACCCGAGCTGGCTGCTCAACACGATATAAACGTGACTGCGGGTGCATGGATCGCCAGAGATGAAACCGCCAACGAAATCGAAATCGAAAACCTGATAGCGCTGAGTAAAAAACATAACAACATCGTACGCACTATTGTCGGCAACGAAGCAATATTGCGCAAAGACGTTTCAGTCGAACAGATGATCGCTTATCTCAAGCAAGTCAAAAGCCGCGTTTGGCGACCTGTCAGTACATCAGAACCCTGGCACACATGGATTGAACACCCAGAACTCGCTAAAGAAGTTGATTATATTGCGGCTCATATTCTGCCCTATTGGGAAGGCATTCCCATTGACCAGGCAGTGGACTATGCCTTCGAACGCTACAATCTGCTTCGTGAAGCCTTTCCGGACAAGCCCATCGTCATTACCGAGGCAGGTTGGCCTTCTGGTGGGCAACCCTTTAAGCAATCTGAACCGTCGTTGATCAATCAGGCTCAGTTTTTAAGAAATTTTCTTAATCGCACCCAGCAGGAAAACATCACTTATTACATTGTAGAAGCATTTGACCAACCCTGGAAAATGTCTATGGAAGGCTCGTCGGGCGCATATTGGGGCCTGTTTGATATCAACAGGAAAGCAAAGTTTCCGATGCGGGACGATGTTTTAGCACTACCAAACTGGAAAGACTGGGCAATAGTTGCCGGCATAGTGGGTGCGCTACTCATGGCTCTCTTCCTGATCAAGAAGCACCGTTTGCGCCCTCAGGGCAAACTTTTATTCGCCATAGTGGCCAATATCGCTGCCTCCGCTGTCGCATGGACAGCCTCGGTGGGAATCCTTCAATATCACACAACCTTAAGCAGTGTAATGTGGGGAGTTCTGCTATTGATGCAAGCATTAGCAATTGTGGTGCTTCTTGTCGAAACCCTTGAAATTTGCGAAGTTTTATGGCACAGAAAAGGAAAACGCACATTCACCGCACTCAGCCCTCCCGATAATTTCGATTTCCCTAAGGTTTCATTACACCTACCCATACATAATGAGCCCCCGGAAATGGTTAAGGAAACTTTGTCAGCGCTTGCTCAACTGGACTATCCAAACTTCGAAGTACTGGTATTGGACAATAACACAACTGACGATAACATCTGGAAACCCGTTGAAGAATTCTGCACCACCCTGGGTAATAAATTTCGTTTTTTTCATCTGGAAAACTGGCCGGGATTTAAAGCCGGTGCTCTAAACTACGGACTCACCCAGACTGCTGATGATGCAGAAGTGATTGCAGTCATCGACAGTGACTACATTGTCAGTCCAAACTGGCTAAAACAATTGGTACCCTATTTTGAGGATTCTGGCGTAGGTTTTGTACAAGCCCCCCAGGATTACAGGGATAGCAAGGAAAACCTGTTCAAATCATTTTGTCATTGGGAATACGCCGGTTTCTTTAAACTGGGCATGGTGCAGCGCAATGAATTCAACGCGATCATACAGCATGGAACCATGACTATGATCAGAAAAACAGCACTGGAAAAAGTAGGTAAGTGGGGCGAATGGTGCATTTGTGAAGATAGCGAACTCGGCATACGCCTGTATCGACACGGGTATGACTCGGTCTATGTTAAAGATTCGTTTGGCCAGGGCGTCACACCCGACAATTTAGCCAGCTACCGGACTCAAAGATTTCGTTGGGTCTACGGTGCGGTGCAAATTATGAAGGGTCATTGGCGCGCATTTCTACCCGGCAAAAAATCCGGATTAACACCGGCTCAACGATATTATTTCATCGCCGGGTGGGTTCCGTGGTTTTCTGATGCACTGGCGTTATTGTTCACCCTTGGCAGCCTTGCGCTTTCGGCGCATATTCTCACTGAACCCTCGCGCGGAGAACTACCGGTCATGGCCTTCGTGCTACCAACGATTGGTTTATTCTGTTTTAAGATTTTACGTTCATTCCTGCTGTACCAGGCACGCGTAAAATGCACTCTTGGACAAACTCTGGCTGCGATGATCGCGGGACTTGCACTTACACATACCGTGGCAAAAGGCGTATGGATTGGATTGTTTACGTCCGGACGTCCTTTTCTACGCACCCCTAAATGCGAAAAAACCAGCCCTATCCTTGCTGGAATCCTAACCATCAGACAGGAAATTATTTTATTGATTCTGCTGGTCGCAGCCGCATATTCGATCGGCTCTTTAGAATATTTCAATAATACCACCGGTAAAATATGGACCACAGTTCTACTGGTTCAGGCCATTCCTTATGGTGCAACAGTACTGACATTATTCGTGAATATTGCAGGCAGTTTAGATACACAGTCTGTAATGGAACCACAAGCGGATTCTGGAGAAAAAACCATCAAATCCGCAGAAAATCTTGAAAAAATTGTACGTTAAGTCTGACTAATTTCGACGCAAGTGAATAATCACCCGATAATGCTTGCATTGTGAAATGAAAGCATTGACTGATTCAACGTTTGCCTATCCAAGCTCCGTTTCGAGCCGGGATTTACGCATAGATTTTCTTCGTGGCATGGTCATGATGGTCGTAATCACCGTTCACCTTGAATTTTTTTCTTTGTTCGGGATGTTGGTCTGGGAGCGAATCGGACTGGTTTCAAGCGCCGAAGGATTCGTCGCTCTTTCAGGCCTGGTACTAGGTATCGTCTATCAGAAAAAGCTGCTTAAAGATGGATTTTGGCCCACCGCCAAAAAATTATTAAAACGAGCATTTCTTTTGTATCGGGTAAATATTTTCGTCATACTCAGCATACCCATACTGGGTTTACTACCGTTCATAAACATTTACGAATTAAGCCATTGGTCTTTAGCAGGCAGTCCGGGCCCGGTCTACCCCTTATACCCACCAGTCTCTACAGGTTGGATCAAATTAGTCTCACAAGCACTGCTACTAAAAATAGGGCCGCACCAATTTCAGGTTATAGGGCTGTATGTTTTATTTCTTTGCTGCGCACCCTTAGCACTGTATCTAATGCACAAAAAACAAACAGCCGTTCTGCTGGCATTCAGTTGGGCTCTGTATGTCATCAACCAGATTTTTCATATACAGCTAACAAACGCCAAGTTCGACCTTGCTTTTCCTATACTGAACTGGCAACTACTATTTATAAATGGCATGGCACTGGGATTTCACCGCGAAAATATCACCCAGATCTACAAGCGAATTAATATATCCATCTTAAATATTGTCATCGGTTTTGTATGCCTGGCTTTTTTATTTCTGGCTCAGAATATGCCTCACCCAATTTTCTGGCCCTGGCCCAGCCTATCGTATATCGATCCGGAAGATTTTCGCACACTCTACAATTATGGTTTTCAAAAAGGAGGTCTGGGATTCGGGCGGATCCTAAACAACATGGCCTTATATATTGCTGCTTATACTCTTTTGAGCCGCTATTGGATCATTTTTGAAAAGTCACTGGGGTGGTTATTTATTCCTATCGGACAAGCTTCTTTATACGTATTCATTGTCCATGTGTATTTTGTTCTTCTGGTCGCCAATACACCACTTGCCGTGTACAACAACTTCTACCTCAACAGTTTGGTTCATGCAATAACAGTACTAGTCATCTGGCTTATGGTAAAGCGGAAGTTTTTATTTAATTTGATACCTCGTTGAAAGCGGCTGATTTCATGTGCTTTGAATATCAGCTTTCACTGGAATATGCAGATAATCAGAAAAAATATATCTGTGCCTTAATCAGACACCACAAAAGGATTAATCAATTCGATACCACACTCTTCGAAATCTCGAATATTCCGAGTTGCGACTGCGCAATTGTTTGTTCGTGCAATTGCGGCAATTTGACCGTCTGGAATACCCAGCGGCCGACCAATTTCTTTTCTGTGGCCCATAACATCACCATATACGCGCGCGGCCCGTTCATCGAAACTAAGAATTCGATGCTTAAACGCCGCCACTAAAAATTGTTCAAATTTCTGCTGGAGCTGACGCCGACGTTTCCCGTCCGGTAACACCTGAAGCCCATAGGAAACTTCGGCTATTGAAATGGCTGATAAGTATAGCGCTGAAGAATCCTGACGATTTAACCACCCGATCACTGTTTGAGAGGGTGCCACAGTCATAATTTCTGATACGACGTTTGTGTCGACCAGAATCATTCCGAGAATTCTATCGGATTATGTGATTTCTGCTTCTGTAACTTTAGATCAACACCATATTTCGGCCCAAATATCTGAATGGCCATATCGCCCAATTGATCGGGCGCTGCAACCGCTCTTTTTAAAATCTGACGAACCTCCTCCTCCATGGAGACGCCATGATGGGCCGCGCGATCTCGAAGTCGATTCAAGGTCTCCTCATCGAGCTTTCTAACACTTATATTTGCCAATTTTTCAACCTCAGTTGCATCTTTAACCGTAACTGCTCACCCCTCTATGGGTAATCTGTTGCGGAAGACGCCGTAAATACATCCGTATAGGCTTGGATGCGGCTTCCCTGCCGCATACACTTCCTCCACAGATCACCCATAGAGGGCTGTTTCGGTAAGGGGCAAGTAGTTACCTTTAACCTAAGGTAATGCTAGCATATGATGGCATTTGTGTCACAGAGGCTCGCATAAAAATGAGGCCTCGCTCTTCAAAGTTTTGAATTTCAGCCAATCTTACCCAGAAGTAATAGAGTCACCCGTATGGTTTCCAACTGGGTACCTCCAATATTGTCCAGACAACACAACTCCAAAATATCCGTATAAGTTGATCTTACCCCTTATAAAGAATCCATTGATGGGATCTGCCAATCAACCTTTCGCCCGCAACGTGCAATTCGAATCCACTTACCGGAGTTGGGCCGAACAGAACTAGTACTCCGTCACACTTGTATTGACGGGTATATCAGCCGATAAGCAGCCATCTGCGTTGTTGCACTCGCTTGACACGTGCGACTAGTCCTGCGCTCGTGCGCCTAGCAGCTGACCACTTCTCGACATAACCTACCCCCCCAACACAACTGTGATGGTGTACTAGTGCACAATCGACACGGGGATGGTCTGGGACTACTAAAACCTGATCCACAGGTAATCAGCCGTAAGCTTTTCGCCCAAAGCAATCCCAACCAGAACAATGTGATCAGGGTTACGGTGTAGCCAACAAACCAGAAACTGCGCAATGTATTTGATCCCTTGGGCAAGAGACCGGGGAGAATATTATTCTTTAGATTGAGACTATAGGGGTCAGTTGCTATAGGGGTCAGGTCTTTCTATATTGCGCACCTTTTTTTCTCCTCACAAATTGTTAGACTGTTTCTCTGGAATAGAACCACTGAAAAAACTTGATACAACTCACTCTATTGTTAAAATCAAACTCTGTTAGAATCAAACCTCGGTCAAAGTCTCATCCGAACAATTACAACATTACCCTAAACCCTGTGGAGCAAATACAGTGCGCTTACTTCATACCATGATCCGTGTTGGAAACCTGCAAAATTCAAAACAGTTTTATTCTAAAATTCTGGGTATGCAAGTATTGCGTGAAAAAGACTACCCTGAGGGCCGATTCACTCTGGCATTCATGGGTTATGGAGATGAAGAAAACAATACGGTGATAGAACTCACCCACAATTGGGATACAAGTGAGTACGAACACGGTAATGCATTTGGGCATTTAGCCATACAAGTCGATGACGTATACCAGGCAGTTGATCGAATTCGTGACCAGGGATGCGCAATATTAAGGGAAGCCGGGCCAATGAAACATGGAACTACGGTAATCGCATTTGTTGAGGATCCGGATGGCTATAAAATAGAATTATTGGCAAAATAAACGGCCCCGAGCGCCATTCAGAAAGCAGCCCGATAACAACTCTGAATCAGCCACCACCCCGATGAAAACTGCGATCAAATTTGCGTATAAATTGCTCGATTTGAGAATTTGTGTGGTCAGTAAACTGCAACTGTAGTTGCATCATTGGCAAACTTAAACTTCCTAAACATCGATCCTTCATTACAACATATTCGATTTCAAGCGTTCGTCCCATTTCGTTTAGGATGATTCGATCATGATCAATACTGTAGTCTGTATCTGCGAATGCCAGTGACATTATTCGAAACAAATCATTTCGACTGATTGCCATTTCTCTGCTGATTGTTTTTGGATTAGCCAATATCCATCCTATATACCGCTATTTAAATTCGCTAAAATCATGGATTCCTAGCAAATGACCCCGCCCGATGTATCAAAGCCAAATATACTAAATAAATACGCTTTACTTTACTAACCTTTAGGTTAAAAATACGTTTCATCCTGGACAAGCCAATGAATATGACAAACCCACTTCTAGAAAAATCCACCCTACCGCAATTTTCTAAAATTCAACCAAATCATGTCGAAACAGCGATTACTCAGTTGCTCGCTAAAAACATCGCATCAATCACAGACCTGTTATCACAAAGCCAGCCATTTACCTGGGATAACCTGGTTGAACCGATTGAAGCCCTGGACGACCGATTGAACAAAGCGTGGTCACCTGTCAGCCATATGAATTCAGTGGTAGACAGTGACGAACTGCGACTGGCATACAACGCCTGTCTACCTAAATTAAGCAAGTATTCCACCCAAATCGGCCAAAATGTTGACCTCTATAATGCTTACCTCAGTGTCGCCGACAACGAAACATTTGCATCGCTGGATACCGCTCAAAAAAAAATCATAAGCAATGCACTCCGGGATTTTAAGCTTTCCGGCGTAGCATTAGACGCAGAACAAAAACAGCGTTATAAGGATATCGCCCAACAACTTTCAAAGCTATCCAGTCAATTTGCAGAGAATGTGCTCGACGCAACCCAGGCATGGAGTAAACACATTACCCAGGAAGCCGAACTTGCAGGCCTACCCGAAACGGCTCTTTCACTGGCCCAACAAACCGCACAAGCCAAGCAACTCGAGGGCTGGTTATTGAACCTGGAGTTCCCATCCTATATGGCGGTTATGACATTCGCTGATAATGCCGAGTTAAGACGCGAAGTCTATGAAGCCTTTGCAACCCGCGCTTCTGAATGCGGACCACACGCCGGACAATGGGATAATTCCCAGAACATGGAGGAAATCTTAGCTCTACGCCATGAAAAATCGGAAATCCTCGGATTTAAAAATTACGCGGAATTATCACTGGCAACGAAAATGGCCGAATCGCCGCAACAAGTTATAGAATTTCTTGAAAATCTTGCCGAACAATCGCTGTCGGTTGCACGTAAAGACCTGGAAGAATTAAAAACCTTCGCAAAAAAAGAATACTCCATCGATAATTTGCAAACCTGGGATATCCCTTATTATTCGGAAAAAATGCGACAACATTCATACGCACTTTCACAGGAAGAAGTGAAAGCCTATTTTCCTGCTACTCGTGTCATCCCGGGGCTATTCGCAGTGGTAAACAAGCTTTACGGCCTGCAAATTAGCGAGAAATCCGCCATTGATTGCTGGCACCCTGACGTACATTTTTATGAAATCCGCGACAGAAACGATCAAATTCGTGGCAGTTTTTACCTCGACCTTTACGCACGTCCGAAAAAACGAGGCGGTGCCTGGATGGATGAGTGCGTGACCCGAAAATATGATCAGAAAAATACCCAAAATCCGGTTGCCTATCTAGTCTGTAACTTCACACCGGCAATCGGCAATGATCCATCATTATTAACTCATGACGAAGTTAACACGCTGTTTCACGAGTTCGGCCATGGGCTACATCATATGTTAACCCAGGTCGACCATTTAGGTGTCGCCGGTATCCACGGCGTGGAATGGGATGCAGTCGAATTACCCAGCCAGTTTATGGAAAACTGGTGTTGGGAACGAGAGGTCATCGACCTGATATCCGGTCATTACCAAAGCGGTGCGAAACTGCCTGAAGAATTATTCCAAAAGATGCACGCTGCGAAAAATTTTCAATCCGGCATGCAAATGGTTCGACAGCTGGAATTTTCCTTATTCGATTTTCTAATCCACCAGCGATACAACCCAGATAATGGTGCCTGTATTAAGCAAACTCTGGATGAAGTAAGGCAACAGGTTGCGGTGGTCATACCGCCTCAATTCAATCGCTTTCCTAATAGCTTTTCACACATATTCGCCGGTGGTTACGGCGCGGGCTATTACAGCTATAAATGGGCTGAAGTCCTTTCAGCCGATGCCTTTTCATTATTCGAGGAACAAGGAATATTCGATACCGATACAGGAAACGCTTTTCTTCATAATATTCTCGAAAAAGGCGGCAGCCAGGATGCAATGGAATTATTTGTTGCGTTTCGCGGTCGCAAACCTAAAATCGAGGCATTATTGCGACACAGCGGAATCGCTGCATGAAATACAAGGATCTTCGGGATTTTATCGCGAAGCTGGAAACAATCGGGGAACTAAAACGAACTCAGATCCCTGTAGACCCCTACCTTCAAGTCACCGAGATTTGTGACCGGACTCTGCGTAAACAGGGCCCTGCCCTATTGTTTGAAAATCCAAAAGGTTCCTCTATTCCCCTGTTAGCAAACCTGTTTGGCACGCCTCACCGGGTTGCCATGGGAATGGGGGAAGACTCCGTAAGCGCGCTGCGGGAAATTGGGAAATTGCTGGCTTTCCTGAAAGAGCCGGATCCACCTAAAGGTATGAAAGACGCGTGGTCTAAACTGCCCATATTCAAACAAGTACTGAATATGGCACCCAAAAGCGTTAATCGAGCGGCCTGCCAGGAATGTGTTTTGTCCGGTTCAGATATTGACCTGGGACACTACCCCATTCAAACCTGCTGGCCCAAAGATGTCGGACCTTTGATTACCTGGTCACTCGTGGTCACCAAAGGACCCAACAAACCGCGCCAGAATATGGGGATTTATCGCCTGCAGGTTATCGAAAAAAACAAAGTCATCATGCGCTGGCTTGCGCATCGGGGTGGCGCGCTGGATTTTCGTGATTGGCAACTTGCTCACCCAGGAGAACCCTTTCCAATTGCTGTTGCATTGGGAGCTGACCCGGCCACGATTCTGGGTGCGGTCACACCGGTTCCGGATGCACTTTCCGAATACGCTTTTGCGGGCTTACTTCGTGGCAGTAAAACCGAAGTGGTCGATTGCCAGACTGTAGATCTTCAAGTACCGGCCAGTGCAGAAATCGTTCTGGAAGGTTTTCTTTATCCTGATGACACCGCACCAGAAGGCCCATTTGGTGATCATACA
>CAZGQY010000027.1:0-31266 GCA_964528035.1 uncultured Methylococcaceae bacterium
CCACCACGAATGAAATCCTCGTGTCAAGAAGTTTAGAACCGTTTCGCCGTGATCAATACAGTCTCCAACATGACAAATTTTTGATTAATGGATATAATACCCTGCTTTTTTATTTGCTGCCCGCTCAAAAAGCAAGCGTCAAAAGAAGTGATTTTCGTATTGTTTATTCCTCCATCTAGATGGAGGAATACCGATCAGTCGTATTGGGGAATTTCTCCCTACATTAAAGAATTTGGCTAGAAACATTTGAGGTGTGCCATGAGTTATAGCACTTTCCCTGAAAAACAAGGGTTATATGACCCGCGCAACGAACACGACGCGTGTGGTGTTGGATTTTTTGCGAATATCAAGGGACATAAAAGTCATTCAATTGTCAGTCGGGGCTTAGAGCTACTCAGAAACTTGACACACCGGGGTGCGGTTGGCGCGGATCCTCTCGCCGGAGATGGTGCTGGAATTATGATTCAAATTCCAGATGGCTTTTTTAGAGAAGAATGCTCTAAAGCAAATCTGGAATTGCCAGCCCCAGGGCTATACGGGGTCGGAATGGTATTTCTACCTCCGCAAATTGAAACCAAATCCTTTTGTGAACAGGCGCTCGTAAAAAGCATACAATCAGAAGGGCAAACTGTCCTCGGTTGGCGCGACGTACCCGTGAACAACAGTGCCCTGGGCGAAAGCGTCAAAGAAGTAGAACCTACAATCCGGCAAATATTTATCGGTCGAGGTATTAATTGCCCCGACCAGGATACATTTGAGCGCAAACTTTTTGTCATCCGAAAACAAGTGGAGCACACCGTTAGAAAAGCCAAGCTACAAAATGGCCAGGCGTTCTATATCACATCGATGTCTTGTAGAACTTTACTTTACAAGGGCATGCTACTGGCAGACCAGGTAGGCATCTATTTTCCTGATCTAACTGATAACCGCATGGAATCGGCTTTAGCTCTGGTACATCAACGTTTCTCCACGAATACCTTTCCGACATGGGATCTTGCACAACCTTTTCGCATGATTGCCCACAATGGCGAAATCAATACTGTTCGTGGCAATGTCAACTGGATGGCAGCAAGACGACAATCCATGTCATCCGAAGCATTGGGCAAGGATCTGGATAAACTCTGGCCATTGATTACCGAAGGCCAATCGGATACTGCATGTTTTGATAACGCTCTTGAACTCCTGGTGGCAGGTGGTTATTCACTTGCCCACGCCATGATGTTATTGATACCGGAAGCATGGACCGGAAATCCACTCATGGATCACAAACGTCGGGCGTTTTACGAATATCATGCAGCCTTTATGGAGCCCTGGGATGGCCCTGCGGCAATAGCGTTCACCGACGGACGCCAAATTGGGGCAACACTGGATCGCAATGGTTTGCGTCCGGCACGCTATTTAATCACCGATGACGATCTTGTGGTAATGGCTTCTGAAATGGGCGTACTGGACATACCCGAAGAAAAAATCATTAAAAAATGGCGACTCCAGCCTGGAAAAATGCTTCTCATTGATATGGATGAAGGTCGTATCATCAATGATGATGAATTAAAAACCAAACTCGCGTTGCGAGCACCCTACCAGGACTGGTTACATGGATCTCAAATCAAACTGGAAGAATTACCGGATGAAATTGCCGCCATGGCTCCGGATGACGAAACTCTGTTAAATCGACAGCAAGCCTTCGGATTTACCCAGGAAGACATAAAATTCTTTCTTACTCCCATGGCAATTGGCTCTCAGGATCCAATCGGATCGATGGGCATAGATGCCTCTTTAGCGGTTCTGTCAAATCGTTCCAGGTTACTCTACGACTATTTCAAACAGGTATTTGCCCAGGTCACTAATCCTGCAATCGACCCAATACGGGAAGAACTGGTCATGTCACTCGTCTCCCTGATTGGTCCAAGATCCAATCTGTTGGATATGGATGAAGGAGGCATTCACAAACGCCTTGAGGTTCGTCAACCAATCCTGACCAACGTCGACCTTGAAAAAGTCCGACGCATCGAAGCACGTAGTCATGGAGCATTTAAAACTAAAACCCTGTCTATTTGCTACCCCTCCGACAGCGGAACTGTGGGTATGGAACCCGCACTCAAAGCACTCTGCATCAGCGCCCAGGAAGCTGTCAAGGAAGGAAATAATATCCTTATTCTTTCAGATCGCTCTATGGATTCAGGCCGTGTGGCAATACCCGCATTACTGGCGACATCAGCAACCCATCATCACCTGATTAAAGAAGGGTTACGTACCGAAGCCGGGTTGGTTATAGAAACTGGCGAAGCCCGGGAAGTCCATCATATTGCCGTTTTAGCAGGATTTGGCGCAGAGGCGATCAATCCCTATTTGGCCTTCGACACCCTGTCCAGCCTGCATGAAAACCTGCCTGAACCTATTTCAGAACAGGAAGCCCATCAACGCTATATTAAGGCCGTCAATAAGGGATTGCTCAAAGTCATGTCTAAAATGGGTATTTCTACTTACCAGTCCTATTGTGGCGCACAAATATTCGACGCAATTGGCTTGACACAATCCTTTCTCGACCAATATTTTTGTGGCACCTCGAGTACGACAGAAGGCTCGGGACTCTTTGAAATAGCTGAAGAAACCATACAACGGCACCGTCAGGCATTCGGCAACGCACCATTGTACAAAAATGCTTTGGATGTCGGTGGAGAATATGCATTCAGACTGCGTGGCGAAGACCATATGTGGACACCTGAATCGATTTCCAAACTACAGCACGCTACTCGATCAAATAATCCAAAATTGTTCAGTGAATTTACTAAATTAGTTGACGAACAAAATGAACGCTTGCTCACTCTCAGAGGATTAATGACTTTTGAATTCTCTGGTTCTTCGATTCCAATCGACGAGGTGGAACCAGCAGCGAGCATCGTCAAACGATTTGCCACTGGCGCCATGTCGTTCGGTTCCATTTCTTACGAAGCGCATACAACCCTGGCAATCGCCATGAACAGAATCGGCGGAAAATCAAATACCGGTGAAGGTGGAGAGCTGGCAGAACGATACAAAACACTTGAAAATGGCGATTCGATGCGCTCTGCAATCAAGCAGGTAGCATCCGGGCGTTTTGGCGTAACTACAGAATATTTGGTCAACGCAGACGACCTTCAGATCAAAGTCGCTCAAGGTGCGAAACCGGGCGAAGGTGGCCAACTACCGGGACATAAAGTCGATCAGGTCATCGCCAAAGTACGCCATTCAACACCTGGGGTTGGATTAATTTCACCACCACCACATCATGACATTTACTCAATAGAAGACCTGGCACAGCTGATCCATGATTTAAAAAATGCAAACCCCAAAGCGCGCATCAGTGTCAAGCTTGTTTCAGAGGTTGGCGTGGGAACCGTTGCAGCTGGAGTCTCAAAAGCACACGCTGATCATGTAACCATTTCCGGCTACGATGGCGGAACCGGTGCCAGCCCTATTACCTCGATTAAACACGCTGGCCTACCTTGGGAAATTGGTTTAGCCGAAACCCATCAAACGCTGATTCTAAATAAACTGCGTGGACGCATAGCAGTACAAACTGATGGCGGCCTTCGCAGTGGACGTGACGTTATTATTGCCGCCTTACTTGGCGCAGATGAATTTGGTTTCGCAACCGCGCCGTTAATTGTAGAAGGCTGCCTTATGATGAGGAAGTGTCATCTGAATACCTGTCCGGTGGGTGTTGCCACCCAGGACCCGGAATTGCGCAAGCGTTTCACCGGACAACCTGAACATGTCGTCAATTATTTTTTCTTTGTAGCAGAAGAAGTCCGCCAGTTAATGGCCAAACTGGGGTATCGACGCTTCGATGAAATGATAGGTCAAACGCAACGCCTGGACATGCGTAAAGCCATCTCGCATTGGAAAGCGAAAGGAATTGATTTATCACGTATTTTGTATAAGCCTCCCGTGGCCCCTGATGTAGCCTTATTTAACTGCGAGAAGCAGGAACATGGCCTTGACAAAGCTCTGGATCAAAAAATGATCGAGCTGTCCCGTGCAGCACTGGAAGAAGGTAAACCCGTAAAAATCGACACACTTATACGCAACACAAATCGTACATTTGGGGCAATGTTATCGGGTGAAGTGGCAAAGCGGTATGGCCACAAAGGACTTCCCGAAGACACTATTAGTATTACCGCCAAAGGAACCGCAGGGCAAAGCTTCGGTGCATTCCTATCAGCCGGTGTCAGCATCGAATTACAGGGTGAAGGCAACGATTATGTTGGCAAAGGGCTAAGTGGTGGACGACTGGTCATATATCCACCCAAAAATTCACCAATTAAAGCCGAAGACAACATCATTGTCGGAAATACCGTTCTCTATGGTGCAATCAGTGGTCAATGCTATTTCAATGGAGTTGCGGGAGAACGTTTTGGAGTACGAAATTCGGGAGCCATCGCGGTCGTCGAAGGTTTGGGTGACCATGGCTGTGAATATATGACGGGTGGCATCATTGTGGTTCTTGGAGAAACGGGTCGTAACTTTGCCGCAGGAATGAGTGGGGGAATAGCCTACGTACTCAATAAAGATGGAGACTTCGAGCGAAGATGTAACCTGGCCATGGTAGAACTGGAACCCATTACCGAACACAAATCTTCATTGAACCGCGACGAAACTCCATCAATGCATGAAGACTTCGATTTGATGCGAGATATGATGTATAACGATGAACAACGTCTTAGAAAACTGATCGAAAAACACCAGCACTATACTGGTAGCCAGACGGCACAGAACATTCTCGATCACTGGGATCAATTCCTGCCTAAATTTGTAAAGGTCATGCCTGTTGATTACAAACAGGCTCTACTACAAATGCAAGGAACCCCGGAGCAACCAGGCACACAGAAAATCGCCTGATTAAGTATTATCAGAGGAAATAAAGAATGGGCAAACCCACAGGTTTTATTGAAATCCCCCGCCAGGATCGTAGCTATACGCCGACGGCTGATCGAATTCAACACTTTCATGAATTCTTCGTTCCGCTCGCTGATGCAGAACTTAGCAGGCAAGGTGCTCGGTGTATGGACTGTGGCATTCCCTACTGCCATCAGGGCTGCCCGGTCAACAATATTATTCCTGACTGGAACGACCTGGTATACGAAGGTGACTGGAAACAGGCACTTGAAGTACTACACAGCACCAATAATTTCCCTGAATTTACCGGTCGTATTTGCCCGGCGCCCTGTGAAGCTGCCTGTACTTTGAATCTTTTCGAAGAACCTGTGACAATCAAATCAATAGAGTGTTCTATCATCGATAAAGCATGGCAGGAGGGTTGGATAGAACCCCAGGTACCACCGCATCGTACTGGCAAGACTGTCGTAATTGTCGGCTCAGGTCCCGCCGGGCTTGCCAGCGCCCAACAGCTGGCTAGAGCTGGACACGAAGTCACTGTACTGGAAAAATCTGACCGTATTGGTGGCTTGATGCGCTACGGTATTCCAGATTTTAAGATGGATAAATACCATATAGACCGGCGTGTCGGACAAATGCAGGCAGAAGGTGTGGTGTTTCGTCCCAATAACCACGTAGGCAAAGATTTTCCAGCCAGCCAATTGGTTGACGAATTCGATGCAGTAATATTAACCGGTGGCTCGGAACACCCTAGAAACCTGGAAGTACCAGGCCGAGAATTAAGCGGTGTACATTTTGCGATGGAATTTCTTCCGCAACAAAACAAACGAGTGGCGGGCAGCAATATCGCCGATGATTTGAATATAAGCGCGGAAGGCAAGCATGTCATTGTTATCGGTGGCGGCGACACCGGTTCTGATTGTATCGGAACCTCAATCCGTCAAGGTGCACTATCGGTTACCCAACTGGAAATATTGCCAAAACCCCCCGAAAAAGAAAATAAAGAACTGACCTGGCCTAACTGGCCCAATAAGCTGCGAACCTCTTCGTCGCAAGAGGAAGGTTGCACACGAGATTGGAGTGTAACCACAAAATCTCTTGAAGGAAATAACGACGGCCAGGTCATTCAGATTAATTGCGCACGCGTAGAATGGACGCAGACCGACGGCAATTGGAACATGAGTGAAGTATCTGGCGGCAAATTTTCACTTAAAGCTGATCTGGTTCTACTGGCGATGGGCTTTGTGCATCCGGTACAGGAAGGCATGTTAGAGCAACTTGGTGTCGATCTGGATGGCCGGGGAAATGTAAAAGCTGATACCGAAAAATATCAAACAAGCATTGATAAAGTCTTTACAGCAGGTGATATGCGCCGCGGCCAATCACTGGTTGTCTGGGCAATCCGCGAAGGACGACAAGCAGCCCGCTCGGTGGATAAATTCCTGATGGGGTATTCGGAATTACCTCGCTAGGGTCAGACAGTCTTCCAGGTTCTTATTTATCGGAGAGATTAGCATACACAACATAGTGAGGTGAAAAAACCAGGCCATGTTTTCCCGAGAGATAAATCAACCAATTCAAAACAAATTGTATCGCTTTTTTAACCGGCTGACTGGAATATGACCAGTATCCTTTTAGAATTGCGGCATCAAAACCCTCTTCATTGAGAATAGCCGACAGTCTGTTTGTGGGCATCAAATGTTCTGCCCAGTTACCCGTTAACGGATCACAGGTATTGGTGGGATGATCTGGAATATAGTCTATTTTTCCTGTGGTCTTATACTGATTCACGCATTTTTTGATATCTTCTGTCATTAATCCGCGAGTCGCTTTAGACAGTGTATCAACAACCCATTCATCCATATCTTCATCATATAATTGGATTATTTCCTTCCTTAACGCCAAAAAACTTCTAAGGGTATCGCGCTCCTTCGCCCCGGAAATTTTTTGTCGATCCAGGTATTCGCATGTCTTATGAAATTTTTCGATATTCCTACGAGTTACCGGATTATGAATATTAGCCCCTGAGCCGAAAACCAACCGCAAATCACCTTCAGAGCAATGCCTGATAGCCCTCAAATAGCCCTCTATATCGTAGATATGTTCGATAACATCGTAAGATACAACCCCGTTAACACTAAGTAATTTCTTACTCGTATACTGTGTCACATCGTCGACACCTCCGCAGACAACATGGTTCAGCCTCAAATCTAAGGCTCTGGCAATCACTTCGACATCGTGGCAAGAAATATCGTAAATGTCGTTGTAGATCACGCACCCAACGCCCAACTCCTTAGCCAATAATGACAAAAACCCATAACCTCCGCCATAGTCAACCAGAACAAAATCCTTCAATCCAATATCCTGCTTATCCAACATAACCGCCAACAGATAAGTATACAGTTGAAAGGTTTCCGATAGCCTGGCAAGCTTATGATTAAAATAGTGCTTGTTATAATCAGATATATCCAAATTCTCCAAATCCAGGCCTTTGAGCTTCAGATGTAACCGACCGGCAGCCTGCTCAACAGCCAAAATAAGCTCAGGATCTGCAGGCAAAAATGTCGAATCGTATCGGTATCTCATATATGTCCTTGTTTCCTGCTTCGTGGTATTGGCCTCGTCAAAGAGGCTATCCAAGAATAGAGAGCCTACGGAAAAGTGGATTTTGGCCCATTTTTACGAATACCATTGTTAAATAGATCCACGATTCGCCTCACTTATTCGAAATAATTTGCCTCAAAACCACTTCCCCGGCAACGACTTCTAATTTGCGACAGCCTCCTAACGAAATTTTATTAACGAAATTATAGGACTATTGCCAAACGTTAATATCATACTGCTTGAAATCAATATATCGTTATCTACAAAAGATAGCAGTATGACCAGGAGACAATATCGAGACAGGTTGGCATCTCACTCCAGCTCTTCACTATCCCATCATATTCAAAAAATATTGATTCTTTACTCCACCTGCAATACGCTCATCATCCCTGCTTCTGCATGTTCAAGAATATGGCAGTGAGTCGCCCAATTACCCTTATCCAATGGCACCAGGCCAATATCAACCGATTCATTCCCCTCAATCAACACTGTATCCCGCCAAAACCGCTCATCGACTGACTGACCATTACGCGCAATCAATTTAAAAAACTGTCCATGCAGATGCATGGGATGCAGGCGTGAAGATAAATTGCTAAAGCGCAGGCGATAGAATCGATTAGTTTTCAGAGTGACCACATTCCTCTCGGGCCAGGCTTGGCCGTCAATTGTCCAAACAATTCCATAGTGGCCACCTCGTTCTGCGTCCAGGACAAAATTATGAAAAACGGGCATTTCCAGAACCTGATTCCAGTTTGGAAAATGCTTTGCACTCGGAGCATCAAAATGTGGTGTTTTTATCGCTTCAGTGGGCTCCACACGAACGGATGCCAGAACTTCCGGTTTGCGTGAAAAACGATCCACCACATCAAGTACTGCTCCCTTTGAATTCGCTGGAACAATGAAATCAACATCAATTCGATTACCTGGAGCCAAAATAAACCGATCCAGAGGAAAGGCAGATTCTGTCAACATGCCATCCACTGCGATGACTGTTGCTCTAACAGTGCTAATTTCCGGCGCAAATACCCTGGCGTTGGCAACATTAACCATTCGAATTCGTATTCTTTCTCCTGGTTTTGCTGAATAGCCGGGCCGGTGCTGACCGTTTACTGTTAAATAATTACCCCATCGCCCATCGTGCGCCAAATCATGACGAGTAACAAATGTATCCACAATTGTGCGGTTATTATCGATCAGCCAATCATCAAGAATCCAGACCCACTCCCGGGAATATTCAGGCTCGCCCGGATCTTCCACCACCACCACACCATAAAGACCACGCTCGACCTGTTCGGCGGAACGCACATGAGGATGATACCAGAAGGTTCCAGCATCTTTCGGGGTGAACCGATAGGTAAATTCAGAACCACTTTTTATGCTTGCCTGGGTCAATGATGGAACCCCATCCATTGCATTAGGAACACGGATCCCATGCCAATGAATACTGGTAGGCTCAGCCAGTTTATTGATAAGTCTTACTTGTAAAGTTTCACCCAGTTTTATTCTCAGCGTTGGCCCTGGAATCTGATCATTGTATGACCATGTACCCGCTTGATAAGGGGGTACAAGCCCCCAGCCTGACTCAGCAGCAATCAATTCAAACTCCCGAACTCTTCCATTCGACTGAATTGATTTAGGAAAGGCTCCTTCGAATTCATCTACAACCGACTTTAAACCTGTCGTTGACTCTGCCGCGGAAACCGCAACGGGCCCAAGCAGGAAAACACCCAGCATAGTAAACATACAACTCTGCAATAAATCCAGAATAAAGTTTCTGAGTAACATTTTATCCATAGGAGGCCATCCGAGAGTAGAGAGCTTCCGGGCGCCATTCATTTTATTCACCTTTCTTTTTAGCGACTTTATTTCTCAGGTATACGGGTAGCGCGTCCTCAGCCGGTACAGCCTTACCATTGTCAAAACCATCGAGACCAAGACGGGCTACAGCGGCAGCCCTGGGGAAATATCCAAGCTCAACACTTGAAACTCGTTTGCCAAGTTTTTCAGTTAATTTTTCCTGGTAAGTGTCCCAGCCACTACCTATTCCGATTCCACAGGCATTATCCGCACATTCGATTCGATCTACGGGTGTCACGGTCTCTGGCTCTATCTGCTCGGCTAAACCTTGGACATTGCGATTACAAACACTCCAATAAACCTCTCCCATTCGCGCATCAATCGCTGTAAATACAGTATTGACATCGTTTCTATCCAGACAATCCTGGCCTAATGCGGCTAAAGTCGACACAGGAATAACCGGCAAATCGGCCCCCAGCGCAGCACCCTGAATAACCCCTGCTGCAATGCGCAGCCCGGTAAAAGAACCTGGCCCACAGCCAAATGCCAGAGCATCCAATTGTTGCAGATCTTCACCGGCTTCATTGAGCAATGAATCCATCATCGCCAATATTAAACGACTGTGCTGCCGTGGTTTCAGCTCATAGCGCTCGACAATATTTCCATCAATCGACAACGCAGCAGAACAGGCTTCGGTCGCTGTTTCTATAGCTAATATTTTCATTGGGTCGTCACTTCTGCCTCGCAAGCAAAAAATGATCGCACATCCTCCAGATTTCGTGTACGTTTCATCGCAGGCAGGCTATCGAGAAAAACCTGACCATAGGATCGTTTTAGTAAGCGAGGATCACACAAAACAAACACACCCCGATCACTAATATCACGTATTAATCGCCCCACGCCCTGTTTCAGAGATATTGCTGCCATTGGTAGTTGAAAGTTATTAAAAGGATTTTGACCACGACTTTGTAAATTATCAAGTCGTGCCCGCATCACAGGATCTCGAGGCGATGCAAACGGTAACTTATCGATAATCACACAGGACAATGCGTCTCCTCGAACATCGACCCCTTCCCAAAAACTTGCAGTACCCAACAACACAGCATTTCCATGCGCCTTAAATTCGTCTATGAGTATGGATTTAGGCCGAGTGCCCTGTACCAATAACGGATAATCCAGTCGGTCAACAAGAAGATCCGCTGATTCACGCAGGGCTCGATGACTGGTAAACAAGAAGAAAGCCCGCCCTTTACTCGCCTGCAAAATTTCAATGGCGAGTTCAGCGACCTGCTTGACATAATCAGGTGCCGCCGGAACCGGTAGACCGCGGGGATGAAAAAACAAGGCCTGTTTCGGATAATCAAACGGACTGTCCCACAGTTTTTCGTTTACCGAATCCAAACCCAGAGTCCATTTAAAATGATCAAATCGATTGGCAACAGTCAAGGTGGCAGAAGTATAGATCCAGGTCGACCCACGAACCTCGACAAGTTTCTGGAACTCCTCAGCTATTTCAAACGGAGTACGATTCAGACTAAATGTTCGTTTATGTGTCTCATACCAACGAATCCACTCACCTTGGTTGTCCTTGAGTAAGGCACTTAAATTACCGATAATTTCTTTACATCTTCGCAAACAGGACTCCAGACCCTTACCCCGTTGCGCAGCAGAATCCAGCACCTCGATCAAGGAAGATAAACGCGTGATAATCTCCTCTACTCCGGCTACGATATTTTTGTCACGCTCAATCTCCTGCCAGGCACCCCGCCTGACCGATTCACCAAACAACAACCTGGCCTCTTTTACAGATGCCAATAATGCATCGGCACGATCCTTTAAATCCGGCATGTCCGGAGCATCCTTTGCAAATTCTACAACAACATCCTTACTTAGATCATTGATTTGACGGGCACTGACTGAAGCCCCCAGAAATCGAGAAGCAACATCGTAAAATTGGTGAGCTTCATCGACGATAATGACATCGGCTTCCGGTAAAAGCTCACCAAAACCATCGTCACGTATTGACCAGTCCGCACAGAGTAGATGATGATTTACGACAAGAATTTCCGCTTCCTGAGCCCGGCGTCGGCTCTTCACCAGAAAGCAATCATTATATTCCGGACATTCCTGACCCAGACAGTTATCTCCGGTAGAGGTCACCATAGGCCAGACGGAAGCAGATTCATCCACACTGGATACTTCAGAAATATCCCCTACTCGGGTTTTCCCGGCCCAGCGATTAATCCTGTTGATAGAAACAGCGTCTAATTTACTAAATCCGGATTCCGACTCCATAACGTTATTGAGTCGATAGCGACACAAATAGTTACTACGCCCTTTCAGCAAGGCGGCCTGAAACGGTACAGACAGTACCGAACGGATAGCCGGCAGGTCTTTATTAAATAATTG
Organism: uncultured Methylococcaceae bacterium; assembly: GCA_964528035.1. Classification (GTDB taxonomy): domain Bacteria; phylum Pseudomonadota; class Gammaproteobacteria; order Methylococcales; family UBA1147; genus CAZGQY01. The sequence continues at coordinate 11,689 of CAZGQY010000027.1, forward strand.
ATCCTGTAAATTCTTTGTACCGGTGGAAACAATAACGCGATTGCCGGACAATATAGCAGGGATGAGATAAGCCAAAGTCTTACCGGTTCCGGTACCGGCTTCAGCGATTAAATGTTGCCCGTTTTTAATAGCACGTGCAATCGCCTGTGCCATCTGCAATTGAGCCGGACGTGGATTATACCCGGATATTTTATTGGATAAGGGACCATCAGCAGAGAATATATTCTCTAATTCAAGCATGAATTGTCGTTATGACTCGCCAAAAACCAACCGGGTAGACAGACAATAAACCCATCACTTAAAGCTCTCCGTCTCGTGTCCACATCAGATTGCCAATTATTCTAAATCGCGCAACAGACAGTGCGCCGCGTTTTTTCTGCGCAGGACTGGATTGATCAATATACTCCAGAAGTTCATCCCTGCTCGCTTCATAAATTTCATACGATTCGTAACTTTGATCAAGCAACACCAAGACCACACAATCCCACTGCTGATTAAGTTTTATCTGGCCGATACGCTGACCGGATTTGCCTTCATCAAATATTGTCCTTCCCTTAATTTGAATTTTCCGGCCATCTTTATCGATGGCATCAAAGCCTTGCCCACTGTCTTCTGACAAAGTTAAATTTAATAATTGGGAAGCGTCGTAATTTGCAATTTCACTACTCATCCCCGGCAAAGTCTTACCGGTTGCCTGCTTGTATTCACTCGCAAGCTTACGTGCCTGAGATATCAGTTTATCGACCGAATATATCGGCACACTAAACTCCATAAGATCGGTTTGAATAGGGTCATTTTACCGAATCCACAGACCAGCGGCCAGCCTCGCTAAAGATTCTTTGCAGAAAGCCTATCCATATCCATCGCTTATGTAGCATTTATATTTTTTCTACCTTGATTATTTGCTGTTGAAAACCCTATTGAACCCCAGATCCCTGGCCCAATAAGCGACGCGATTCCGTGATAATTACGGCGTTTTTTTTATTCAATTCACGATTCCCTGAAGCTAGAGAATCCGATTTTTTAGCCAAATCCAAAGCCAACCGGGGTTTGTGCTGCTGTAATCTAATTTCAGCCATTTTATGCCAAAGCAACGCATTTCTGGGCTGAATCCGAATCGCCCGCTCCAGAGTCACCACTGCCGAATCCAATTCGCCACCACGACGCTGACTGTCAGCCTGCCCCTGTAAGGCGAGTACAGCCGGTGGGGATGCTTTTGGTGCCGCCCGACGGATATTTGCTTGTTTCGGTACTCTAATTTTTGGCTGTTTTTTGACAGGCCTGGTGGTGGCTATTGGTGGTTTAATTTGTTTTGTTGGTGGTTTTTTTACCGGGAGAGAATAATACCGATATGCTGAACACCCATTGAAAACCAATAAAATACATAGGGCACATACGACTGAATAATTTCTTCTCATATTTTCTTTATTATCAACAACGCGGACAGGCGGCTATCGGCTGTCTACATCCATCATTCCAAAGTTTTCGGAATATTAGCTCTATCCCCAAAAACAGACTAAATTAAAACCAGTCTTCGTACCAACCATCGAACTCCCTCTGCTGCCACCCTATACAGGGTGCACTATCGAGCGGAGCCGAACCCCGTATAAACGGGTATTCTACCGCATCATGACAACTATTATTCGCCCGTAAGCCAGATTGTTGATCAATTAATACCCATTCAATCGTATCAGGTGGGATTAAATCCAGTGGCCTGGCACTCACCTTACTCATGAGCTTTGTCCAGACCTTTAATGCTCCTGAACTTCCAGTCAGACCCATCGGCTTATTGTCATCTCGTCCTATCCAGACAACGCTTAGATAATCTCCAGTAAATCCCGCAAACCAACTGTCTCGTAAACCATTTGTCGTACCTGTCTTACCCGCGACATTATGATTGTCAGGTAATACCGAATAAACAGACTTTCCGGTTCCATTACGCATAACTTCCTGAAGAATAGCATTGGTAAGGAACACCGCTCCGGGATCTATTGTCTGACGAATGGTCAGCGGATAACGTTGTAACGGGGTTCCGTCGTGAGCAATAACCGAACGTATCGCACGCAAGGGCGTCATGAATCCATCCCCCGCAAGGGTCTGATACATTTGGGTCACTTCCAGTGGTGATAATTCGATTGCGCCCAATAAAATCGACGGATATCGATTTATTTCACTTTGGATACCCATATTTTCCAGGGTCTTAATCACATGCGCGACCCCCAGATCCATTCCCAGACGTACGGTTGCCAGATTGTATGACTTCGCCAGGGCTTTATGCAATGGCACCCGACCATGCTCCTTACGATCAAAATTCTTCGGCGACCAAACCTGACCACCCGTTTTCATTCGAATAGTTGAGTCATCAAGAGGTGTCACAATGGTATAGTCGCGCGGCTTATTCAACGCCGTCAAATAAACCGCCGGCTTGGCCAGAGACCCAATCATACGTCGAATATCCACGGCTCTGTTTAGTCCGGCAAAGCGAGCATCACGTCCACCAAGCAGTGCCACGATTTCACCCCCTTCACGCTGCGTCACTACCGTAGCAATCTGTAACTTATTGACATTCTTTCGTTTTTCTAACTGTTTAATCGTTTTCTCGGCGCTCGCTTCAAGAGTTTGCTGCACCGATAGATCCAGTGTTGTTAATATTGTCAAGCCCTCTGAGGTTAAATCCTCGTAGGGATATTGCTCTTTTAGCTGGCGGCGTACCAAATTCATAAAAGCCGGATAACGAGTGGTCACTCGCCTTCCGCGTCGGCTGACATCCAAATCCTTGCTTTTTGCTGCACTGACCTGTTGTGGGGTGATGAAATCCTGGCTACGCATTTTGTCGATAACCTGATTTCTACGCTTCTTAGCTCGGTCGGGAGAACGCCTGGGATCATAGTACGAAGCACCTCTTAGCAAAGCGACCAGTAATGCAGTATGCTGTAGCTTCAGATCTGCCAGCGAACGATCAAAATAAAAACGGCTGGCCAAACCAAAACCATGGATGGCCCTGGCTCCCTCCTGGCCCAGGTAAATTTCGTTCAAATAGGCTTCAAGAATTTCGTCTTTCGAATAACGCAGTTCCAAGATCACTGCCATCACGGCTTCATTAATTTTGCGCCACAAACTGCGCTCCGAATTCAGATAAAAATTCTTGACCAACTGTTGGGTAATGGTACTGCCACCCTGTACCACACCACCCGCTCGAATATTCGCCCATAAGGCCCGCGCAACACCTCGCAGCGAAACCCCAAAATGGTCGTAGAAGTCACGATCTTCAGTAGCCAACAAAGCGTCGATCAATTGCTTTGGCACCTGGTCTAACCTGACAAGTATTCGATCCTCGTTATGGCTTGGGTTAAAACTACCAATCTGCACAGGATCCATACGGAGAATGGCAAGATCTTTGGAATTTTTCAGATCACGCATCGCCACCACGCCACGTGACGAAAAGTTAATCTGCGCGACACGACTCTCCTGTTGCTTATCCCAAAATCTAAAAGACCGTGTCTTAACCATAAAACGTCGACCACTTTGAAGGTAGGTACCCTCGGCAGCCAGATCCGGATCCTTTCTATATCGAAGCTGACCCAGCAATTTCTTAAATCTGTCGGAACCAATATTGACACCTACATAAATTTCAGTCGGTTTGGCGTAGACTCTTGCAGGCAGAGACCATCGTTTACCCTCGAACAGATCCCGAACCGTATAATCCAGATAACCAATATAAGTCAGAGCAACAAATGAGATAGTGACCAAAATCCATATAAAAACAAATTTCGGATAACCCCGCCAATATCTGGATTTAGTCTTTTTTAGGACTCTTTTTTTTCGTTTTGTAGTTGGTTTTCTTTTCATGATTACAATGAAATTTGCAGATTCAGAATTATCCCTGAAGACTCTAAGCTGCAATAAATAATTTGAATAAAGCTGTTTAGCGATTATTTTACGCTAAAACATTGGCGGATTACCCTCGCTCGAAAAAATGTGGCGTAGATAAAATATGTTCTATTTTCACATTAATTTCTGCGTATAAATCCAGATGGTCGTGTGACAAATAGGGTAACTACCGCAACATAGCAAAATTGTAACCACCTGCCTCATGATCAGGACTATTATCGGACAATGTATTAGGCAATCGGTTCGTAATGTTTGTAGGAAAGACGCAAGCGATTCTTCCCCAGACATTTGATCCAGAAAAATAATGGCAATACCTGTCCAAATCACTCACCAGGCGAAAATTAATGCAATGAGTTCGGGAGACAGACCACCAGGCAGCATGACATCGACCATTTCCTGACGTAACTGGGTTATTGGAAAAATGCCCGTATAAAAGACGAAAAGCGGTCTATAAAGAGTGTGCGATTATATTGTTAACAATTGAAAATTTGATGCATCAATGGTACTCAGCAACCGCAAAGCGGTTAAGTTCAACAAATGAATAACGACAACTGCGGCTATTGACAAGGCTATTCAGCTTGCCCCGGGTCACTTTTGACCAAAGGATATTGACCTGCGATCACGTAAAATCGATTTACTAACCGAAAAGATTCCTTTTGCTGTTTCGCTCAATCAATTTGATTTAGCTTGTCGCAATTCATAATCATGGGTTATTTTCACACTACCGGCCAACATAATCGAAGCGGAACAATATTTCTCAGCCGATAATTCAACCGCTCTTTTTACCGCCGACTCTTTTAAATCATGGCCAGTAACAATAAAATGCACATGGATGCTACTGAAAACTTTGGGTACAGTATCCACCCGTTCGGCTTCAACCTCCACTTCACAGTCTGTCACGGAATGACGTCCTTTTTGCAGAATATGAATAACATCGAATGTAGTACAGCCACCCAGCCCCAACAACAACATCTCCATTGGCCGCGGTCCGAGATTTCTCCCACCGTTTTCTGGCGGACCATCCATTACCACAACGTGGCCACTTCCCGATTCCCCCAAAAACAGGGCATTTTCAACCCATTTTATGCGCGTTTTCATTTGCCTGTCCGATAAAAATTGGCATAGCTTATCATATAGCGATACTGCTCCGAACTAATCTTTTAAGACGGTTCTATTCCATTGCTGCCCAGATCTATTCCACAACTTAGCTGGCCGGAGTCCCGCTCATAGAAGGTTTGCAAAAGCTAAACATCTTGTCCCAGTATGCAATTGAGCGACTTGCATTTGGATAATTTCTGAATAACCATCAAGCCTCGAAATATTTTAAAAAACTGTGACCCAATCCTAAAAATCACCTGCTTTGAAATTATTTTCTGTCAGGCTGCTAGACTTATACCACGAAGATATTTTCGAGGACATTGTGTGTTAATTGCTAATTCAAAAACTCTTACGGATGAGGCGATACAAGCCTTCCTCCACTTTTGTCACAAAAGACGCTACCCTCGGAACCATGAAATACTCGTTCCTGGTGATGCCGGCGACAAACTGTACTATATCGTTGAAGGCTCGGTATCGATTACCATGAGGGATATGGATAACCATGAAATCGTACTTGCATATTTGAATAAAGGCGATTTTATTGGAGAAATCGGCATCTTTTATGGAAATAATACGCTTAAGGTAACAGTACGAACTCGCGCTGATTGTGTACTCGCTGAAATAAGTTTTCCGCGCTTTCAAAAAATATTGCGCTCAGAAATGGCGGCCCATGCGGTCGATATTTTATTTGCACTCGGTGGACAACTGGCTACCCGGCTCCTGCAAACCAGCCGCAAAGTTGGCCAACTGGCTTTTCTGGATGTTACAGGTCGAATAGCAAAAACACTGATAGATCTATGTAAAGAACCCGACGCCATGACCCACCCCGATGGCATGCAAATTAGAATTACACGGCAGGAAATTGGCCGTATTGTGGGTTGTTCCAGAGAAATGGCCGGTCGTGTTCTGAAAGATCTGGAGGCTGAAGGATTGATATCAGCAAAAGGTAAAACAATTGTGGTATTCGGGACACGCTAAAAGTCACGAAAAAGAATCCCGCACTAAAAAACAGGTATTTACTCAGCAATTTTCGTAGTCAGCGTGCAAGGCATTGATTGTTCGGGACGCGTGAATACATCCGTGTAAGCTCTGCTGCAACGTCCTTGTTGCAGAAGCCCAAATAATCAATGCCTTGCACCTTTAGTAAATTACTCACTGAGTAATTGCAAAAACAGAAGCCTAAGGCCTATATTTTTCCCTAAGTCTTCGTTAACTTTTTTTCATAGGCGTAATTGGGCATCCACAACATCCTTGTTGCAACCACGCTAAAAATCAATGCTTTACACTTTCTTATAAAAATGCCAATCGTTAATTACTAAGGATGCAATCCGATCAAAGAGTCTTCAAATATTCTACTAGTGCATTCTTTTCCTCATCGGCCAGGGCCGTACCGAAGGTATGTCCCTGGTTGCCGTTACCTTTTCGTGTAACGTCATAACGCATACCATATTTTTCAGCCTGCGGCCCGGCGCTCAGAAAACCAACATTAACCGGATCGTATACATCATAACCACGGTAAAAGCTTATCACTCGGTCAGCGGGTGGTTTTAGCAATTCCCGCAAGTTCGGTACCGATCCATTATGCAGATACGGCGCACGCAACCAAATACCATCCAGATGTTGCACGTTGTAACCAATTAAGTCTTTTTCTACCAAGCCTCGTCGCTTCAATCCCATAGCCGAAACAACTTCATTTGCCTTGATCGCATACTTTTTACCCCAGGTATCATAACGATCACGACTCGTACCTATTTCGGCGAGCGGCAATGGCCGACCCACTTTATCACTATCCTCAGCATGACAGGATCCACATTGTGCATCGAAAACTGTTTTACCGGAATCAGCCAGTTCCTGATTGATAGCAAACGGATATTTCGGTGCATTAGTTTCTCTTGCATAGTTTTCTATCCATTTTACATGGCCGACAAATTCATCGGCATCGTGAGGTTCCGCCCCCAAAAGACCTAAGGCAGAATCCATAATCACTGAATAAGCATCCCAGGTATCGCCAGCTAAGTTCAATATTTGAGGATTTGGATCATCCGGCTTTGAATCGTATTTCTTAAGATTCCATATCGACGGAAAATCGGTTGGCCCATAAGTACCGTCATCCGGTGGTCTGACTTCGATCATGAAATATTTTGTCAGGTTCATCGCATCATCACGACCTGGGCCCCACGGGGGATAGGCATCATTGTAGATCCATTGAAACTGTTCTTCGCGTTCCAACAGGCGTTTTTTCATTATCGGAATGATAAAAAACCGGTACAACATTTTGTCGATGAAATCCAGTTTGGTATTCAACTCGATTTGCACCATGATATTGTCTGGATTAAATCGAGGATCTTTGGCGCAATCGACCAGGAATTTAAAAAAACCTTCTACATTGCTGGTATTTCCCGGACCCAGTGGTACTAATATCGGTTTACTCTCGGGTGTGATCCGATACTGAGTGGTATGGCATACCGCGCAATTATTCGCTACACGCGGAAACCCAATAGTTTTTTTGGTAAAACCCACCGGTAATTCCTGACCCTCTTCCCACGGAACACCCAAAGAAGCATAGCCACCAAGACCCGGAAGTTTTTCCGGAAACATACGCGGTAACACATAAAATATCCAATAAGGTATACCTGCATCCCATTCCGCGCCTATCGACCCATACATGAAGCGGCTGGCATCGTCTTTTGTCACCCAGGCAGGTTGCGGGTGTTCACGAAAGCCACGATCCCAGGCAATATAAGCCATTACTGCACCGCCAATGAGCAGGATAGGCAATAAAAACTTAAATTTACGCCAACATTGAGCTTTTTTCTCTTTGATACTCACAAATCCTCCTTGTATTAAAACGTTTTCAAGTATTCCAATAACTCTTCTTTATACTCATCTGATAATTCAATGCCATAATCCGCGGTATCGTGTCCCGAATTGGAGTTTCCCGGAACATCGACCCGATATTCAAAATATTTTCGTCCTTTGGCATCCATATCCATATCGGCTACAAAACCAACATTTACAGGATCGTATAAATCGTTTCCACGATAGAATTTTTTCGATCGATCCTTTTCAGGTTCTAACAGTTCTCTTAAATTGGGTACTGAACCGTTATGCAAATACGGCGCACGTAACCAGATGCCATCCAGCGGCATATTCGCATAGCCATATGTTTTACGATAATTTTTATAGCGATAAGTGTCCTCTTCATATTCCACTGCGTTCATTCGGCGTTCAGAGGGTGTCGCGCGCCTACTGTCCGATTTTTTCCTCTCAGGTGGAACATAAGTAATATTCCCCGGACACTTGTGTTCACGCTGCTCGCGTTCCTGGTTCGCATAGGTCGCCGCCATATTAACCGCAAGTTTTTCAGTATAATTATTAAGTCGATAGGGATCTGTGTTCAAGTCACCAATGGGAGTCACAAATCCGACTTTTTCGCCTCCAAAATCGCGGCCACTTTTACCGTGACAGTTGGCACAATATTTCATATAGTGCTGTTTGCCTCTTTCCGCCATTTGCTGATCTATCGGAAACATATATTTAGGTGGCTCAAAAGTCTCCAGCCATTTTTCTATGCACTCAATCGATTCATGGTCAATGGCTGGCGGTAATGCAGAGGTCGCCAAAGCGGCATTCAAATTGCGCTCCTCCACCTTGTCGTTATTACCGTCCCAGTGAAGTTGCATGGTCTTACCGTCTGAACGTGTTTTTCGAAGACCTTGCAGCCATATCGACGGCCAGTCAACTATTCCTATACCTTCTTCGTCTACTTTACCTATTCCGTTTTCATCTAAAGTGGCGTAATAATCCGGTAAAATGTCCCGCCAGGGATAACTGTATAGAAAAATTTTGTTGTTGGTAAAGGTATCGTTTCGACCCGGCCCCCATTTAGGCTGTCTGATGGAGAAACCCGCAACGTTTTCGATAAACATCACTGCATCTCGAATCACCCAGATAGCAAGCGGATAGACAATATATTGGTCTATTAGATCCAGATTTCCGCCGAGGCTGTCAATCTGAGGTAAGTAGTCCAGCGCCGCTATCCGTGTTTTACCGGCATTTTTGGCACATTGAAAAACAAATTGTTCGAAATCGTACAGATTGAAAAGATTTGCCGGCATACCAACAACGATTCTGCCCTGGCTTTGTTCAGATTTTCGTACCCTGCTTGTATGACAAACCGCACAGTTTATATAGACGCGATCCATACCTACAGTATGCCGATTGGAAACTCCAATCGGTAAATCTTTCTCGTGCCCAAAGCTATCATTCTCGTACAGGAAACCTAGAGCCTTAAAACCTTCTCTAGACAATGCACGGCGTTCCTCCTGGGGTACACCGTCGACACCGGTTTTATAATCCAGAACACGTTTTTTGTAATCCGGCGCGAGTCGGTCACCGGCGATTTCTTTCAGTGTATCGTTGCAAACCAGAGGCATTGCCTGCCACATCCAGTAGGGAATTCCAGTGACACGATCACCCCCGGTAGAACCATACTTGAAATGGTCTTCCATGGTATCGAAACTTTGAGTATGATCGGGCAGAAACCGAAAGCCGGCATAGATTACCGCAACACACACAAATACCAGCGCGAATAAAGAAAATCCTTTCCATAGGCGACAAAGACACCTTAAAATATTTTTACAGCTTATCGGACACTTTTTTGTGGTCTCTTCAGTCGATTGATTTTCCTGCTGCGCCATACTCACCCTCCCTTGATTATTTGCCAACAAAATCCATCAGCGCTTCCAACTCTGCAATAGAGTAACTGAGAACCCGATTTTGATTATTTTAAGAAGCTAAAACATTACGCCGGTGTTCTTCTAAATTCAAGTTTTTTACCGCTAAAAACACTTGCAACCTCGCCCCGCTCTGCCTGAAGATAAGAACACCGATTGTTAGACTGTCACGCTATTTGGAATAGTGCGTGGATTCATACGTTGATAGGCAACGGGTCGTTGTTTGTTTTTGCTATCAATTTGGTCTTCAATTTCTTTGAGCTGTTGTCTAAATTTCTTAATCACTTCACGCGCTTCAGGATCAAAACAGCACAACCGATACTGTCCAATCCTGTTGACCCGAAAATTAGTCAGGAAAAAGGTCCAGGTCTGCGAGTTTGCAGCTCGAAATGCGGGTTGAATTGCAAATAACCCAGCCTCGTCGATCTCCGTGTCTTGAGCTTGTGGTGGTGGAGTATAGGCGGCATAGGGCATATTGGGAACAAAACCCGGGAAGTTGTATTGGTTAAAATGTATAGACGAATGATAGGCCGTAGATAAAAATATAATGTGTCCGACAGTCTCTGCCAATTCCTGCCTGGACTGGAAGCAGCCAGGAAAACCGGGTATTCTGCCACGATCCTGCGCACTTATATCATATGCCCAGGCTTGGATTTCGCTGTCTGCCGCAACATCCACATCAGTTTGGTAATAAAGATCAACATAGTTTTTAGCGAAATTCTGTATAACTTCCCATAATAAAGCACCGTCATCGCGATAGGGATAAAATAAATCAGGGTTATCAACCTGACGACGGCTTATCTCAGCGGGAAAAGCTGATTCCTTGAAGTTAAAACTGGTCATTGCATCAGCCATGCACTGAGTTGTAGCATCGTAATCCCCAGCAAAAAGCTCCCCAAAGCGTCCGGGCTGTCCCTTTTGATTTCTAAGAAAAGTGTGCTGGTGATTCACGTTGAGTGTAAATTGCAGATGCGGATTCAAAAGTACATATAATGGATGCTTTTTGTAAAGCTGCCTGTTGGACGCCATAATAACTGCTTCCATAACATAGTGAATGCGAGTCGCGTGAGTGTATAAAATGTGGTGATTGCCATCCGCGATTTGTGCAAAGGTTTTTGCGGCCAACCAATGGTTACCATCCCTGGCCGTATAAAGCCGGTTATTCTTAGTGGAATCTTGATGGAGCTGAATAGCGACGGGCTGCAAAATTCCGTCAGAATTCTGAAACAGCACAACGATGGGTGTTGTAATATATTGTTTTCGACCACCGTCGATTGTTCCCGGATTTTTCTGTAACACATCTAAAGAAGCATAATCCAGTATGTATACTCGTTTTTTATCGACTGCAGTCAAATAATCTATTTCACTTATCTGCTCATCAAATATCCGACGTATTTCAGTAGCGGGAAGATTCTGCGGTAAAGGCTGCTGATCGCTGACCGCGCGCAATACCACAGGATTCACCCCCATTACCCGTTGTAGCCCAAATTGTCGATCGTGCTGGAAGTTTTCAATAACATCTTCGTCGGGTCGCGGACTTAATGGATAAAATACATAGTCTCCATAACCTGTTAACGGCTTACCGATCAGGTAGCGAATAACTGTCATAACAATGTTAGGTATGCTGGGGATCAGCAGCAATAGATTTGTGCTCAGACCGAACCAATAACGAAGCCCGGGTATCTCACGACAAGGTAATTTGCGCACAACAGCAATGGTATCTGCGTATTCGTAACTATATTGATATAATTCCTGCATGCGTAATAAATAATTCTTACGCTTTTGTGAGTTGCGTTGATTCTCTTCATTTTGCGGTAATTTGTTCGCCATATGACGCTCCTTTATAGATTCTTGGCTGCCCGGGAATGAGCTCCTGATTCCCAAATTCAATTACACTCCATCCAGACTACTAATAACAGTTTGGATCGATTGGAAAGTTCTGCATAAAAACCGGTTTACCCACTATCCGATTAATATCGCTAAAGACGTCCAACCCTTACACTTTGACACAGTCGATATATTAGCCTCAAAACCACGTCCAATTTGCTCGTAGACTGGGGCCTAATAGCTACATCGTTTTTAAATATTCAATAAGTTCCCAACGCTGATTATCACTCAGTAACGGGCCAATAACTCCACGACTGTTACTATCGGAGAATTCATGACCACGATTTGAATTTCCGGTTTTCGACGTGTCGTATTCAAAGCCCCCGGAAAATTCCTCAGAAAGAAACCCGACAGCACGCGGATCAAATCTTTTATTGCCAGTATAAAATTCTTTATCCCGCTCATTGGCAGGCACTAACATTTGATAAAGATTCGGAACCGAACCATTATGCAAATACGGTGCAGTTGCCCAAACTCCATCCAGTGGCCGTGCCTTGTAAGCCAGGGGTGCACGAATCCGATTTTCTCTAAAACCATTCATCCGTGGCCTATCCCCTTCAGCGACACCGTTTTTGTCGTACCAGGTATTGATAATCTTGTCTATCATCACTCGCAGCGCTCGCCCCGCCATTAATGTTCCTTTTCCGTCTGTAACGTACAGCGCACCCAGATCAACAACGTTATTCCTGACCACGCGCCGGGCAAACCCGATGGCCTCATGTTCATCGGTACCGATCACCTCAATATTAACCATGGTTACCTTGAGGAAGCGTTTACCATATTGATTTGCCGGACTCCAATATTTCGAATCATGAATTTCCCCGGATCTGATCGGCGGTAAATGACAATGCTGACAATATTGCTTATAAAGCCGGGCACCCTTAATCGCTTTTTGCTGATCTATCCGTCCGAGCAAAGGTTCGGGCCAGGCGGGATATTCCAAGCCCTGGTAGGGCAAATTCGGATCTTCAAACGAATAAGGCCCTCCCAATAAACCCTCGAGTTCATACAAGTTTCCTAGCTGTACCGTCGATTGAAAAAGTTGTTTTTGCGGGGAGGGATCCGTCAAATTTATCGGAGAATTTACACCCAGAGCCTCACCGACATTACGCGTCATCGGCTGGTGAATAGAACCATTGTATTGTATCCAGTCCAACCAGGACACATACCATAAAAAGGGGAAATTGGCGGGTGCATTCGCCGCCACCAGATTTTTTTTGCTTAAATTAACAAAAACAACGTTGCCAATCCTTTCCAACGCCGATAAACGACCAAAACCAGCCTTAGTGTTTGCATCTTCAAAACCCGTTAACAACCCTGCCGCAGCTAAACTGCTTGGATCAAACATATACTGACGCATTTGCTGCTTCAGGTCTTGTTTTTCCTCAGAGGTATAGTCCTCTCCCAGCACTTTGCGGGCAAAACGTCGAAATCTAAACGGATCAAAATAGGTTATTGTCAGCGCAACTCCCAAAGTGACGGAAAATTTATCCAGATTGGCGCTGGCTGAGCCACCCTCAATTCGAATTCCGTACAGTACACCTTCTTTTTCATACTCGATTTGACCGGTATGGCAGCCCGCACAGGTAATGCCGACTACGGTTTGGTGTCGACCTGTATTGGGATTATCAAAGTTTCGATCGACTGCAAAACCAACGGGTAGTGCTTCAGGGTTATATTTTTTATTGGTGTCAGGCAAAAACCCAAATCTGGCGATATAATCATCGTTGCGAAACAGGGGCGCGCTGAATAATGAAATACTCGGTTGCTCAAGAGCTAAAAACCACTTAAGCGGGAGTAATTGGGTACCCTGCGCGGTATGATAAAACTTTTGCCGTTGATCTTCGTTCCAGTTTTGTTCCGGCCAATAAACTTGATCAACCGGGGTATAGTCCGGCAAGTTGTCACATGCTGACAGGCATAGCGTAAAGCAGCCAATCAAAAAATACCGTTTATCCATCGAATCCCTCCTGTTGGTATTGTTGCAGGATCTGTCCAAATCTCCTGGACACTGTGATCCCCGCTCAATTAAATTACTCTTTATCGACCCATTCAGCAAGTCAGTATATAAATTCCTGTCTGATCAGCCATTTTCGTAGCCAGGGTGCAGGGCTTTGAAAATCCGCAGCGTATACAACCAGCCATATATCTTTTACTCCAACACCCCGATTACAATAAATCCGAACAAAAAATTTTTACACCCTGTTATCAGTTAGGGTGAATAGATAGCTCCGAGATTTTCCTTTCACCACATATTAAATCTGTAAAAGCGACTTTCAATGACAACGGGTGTTTTCTTATGGATTTAATGAATACAATTTGCATGGCATTTCATTCTTTAAACTTAACTGCTCGCCCCTCTATGGGTGATCTGTTCCGGAAGACGCCGTAAATACATCCTTGTAGGATTGGATGCGGCTTCCCTGCCGCATACACTTCCTCCACAGATCCCCCATAGAGGGCTGTTTCGATTTGGGGGCAAGTCGTTACCTTTAAACTCTATTGACGAATCGTGTGGATAAACGTCCAGGTTACACCGATGAATTTCCTGTTTCGCCTGCAATACAAACTCAGTTATGATAACGTCAACTTAAACACTTAATCTTAGAATCGTATGACAGATAACGACGAACAAACCCATAAAATTGTTGTAGTCGGCGGAGGGGCCGGTGGTCTTGAGCTGGTTACAAAGCTGGGCAAAACTCTGGGAAAGAAGAAACTCGCGCATATTACATTAATCGATTCCACACTCACTCATATTTGGAAACCTTTACTGCATGAAGTGGCCGCAGGCAGTCTTAATTCACACGACGATGAGACCGGCTACCTTGCTCATGCCCATTGGCATCACTACCGATTTCGCCTGGGTAGTGTCGATTCCATCGACAGAGAAAATAAACGAGTAAGCACAAAACCGACGCTCGACGACGAGGGCAATGAATATATCCCCCGCCGTTCATTCGACTATGACACTTTGGTCATTGCAGTCGGCAGTGAAACTAATCATTTTAATATCGAGGGGGTAAAAGAAAATTGCTATTTCCTTGATCAACGTATGGATGCCGACAGATTTCACCAGCAATTGTTCAGATCTGCCTATGCCGCCCACACTCAGAAAGATGCGCTGCGAGCCGGTCAAATGCACATTGCAATTGCAGGTGCAGGAGCCACCGGTATAGAACTTTCTGCTGAATTACACGAAGCCACCCGTCAAATTGTTAAATTCGGTCTTGATACCATTGACGCCGACAAAGATGTCAAAATTACGATCATAGAGGCAGCTGACCGCATATTACCCGCATTACCGACTCGACTCACCGATCAGGTTGCACAACAGCTAGAAGCGCTGAATATAGAATTACTCACTGGAAAACGAATCACAAAGGCGACACCCGATGGTTTTCAGACTGAAGATGGTGATTTTATTCCTGCAGAAATTAAAGTCTGGGCTGCCGGTGTAAAAGCACCCGACTTTCTAAAAAACATTGAAGGTCTTGAAACCAATCAGAGCAATCAACTTGTTGTAAAAAGAAGCTTACAAACAAGCAATGATGACCATATCTTCGCATTTGGCGATTGTGCTGCCTGCCCGATGCCTGGCACTGATTCCACAGTGCCGCCGCGTGCGCAAGCTGCCAATCAACAGGCAAGCATGTTGGTTAAAAGTATCAAATGCCAGCTTACAGACCAACCGTTACCTGAATATACCTATGTTGATTATGGATCTCTCATCAACATGAGCCGCTACAGCACCGTGGGCAACCTGATGGGAAATCTGGCAGGCAAAATCTCTAACAGTCTGTTCGTAGAAGGGATGATCGCTCGCCTTGTGTATCTGTCTCTGTATAAAATGCACCAAATTGCCATTCATGGCCTGTTAAGAGCGGGATTACATACTACCGCAAACTTCCTGACCCAGAAAATGAAGCCGAGGATGAAGTTGCATTGAGTTGATGCTTAAATTCGTTAAAGGTGCTACTAAAAAAGAATATGGTATAACAAGTTAATATGATACTTGACCCCTCTATTGAAACATAAGCTCAATGTCAAAATTGAGAATCCCCTGAGATCAGGGAGTCTGAACTTACAGGTCATTCAGCAGATTGCGAAATGATCAAAAATAGCTTTTATTTTTCTTGTTCTCGCGAATATAATGATATAATATTTGGTTTTGCGAGTACATGGCCTAACAGTTCATGTTCTGAAAACTGATAAAATCTGGGGATATCGCGCTTTGTGGACGGGTCGATTGCTACTAATACTCGCATGTTTTTCCCGTACTCATTTCGGCAATTATAGAATTCAACATTATCACCGACTCAGGGCAAAACAGGCCCTGAGCATCCAATATATGCTGATGTTCAACCGTGTGCGCTATGCTTTCCCAATCTTTAACTGATGAGTAAAAATAACACATGATACGCGTAATTATCGAAAGGTCCATTGCCGAAACCCTTGAAATTCACTATGAAAATATTTCCAAGGAAACCCTACAACTCGCCATTCGTTCTCCAGGGTTCATCTCGGGAGAGTCTTTAAAAGATATTCAGAATCCACGACATCATATACTGCTCTGCAAATGGCGAAGTGTCGAAGACTGGCAGCTCTGGGTCGAATCTCCGGAGCGAAAAGCAATGATGAGCAAATTAAATATTCTGTTTGATCAAGAAGAAAAAATTACACTTTTGGAAACACTCTAGTAGTCCTTCATAGATGTATTGGCGGGTAGAGCGAATATCGTGACTTTTATATCATATAGTTAGAACAACTATAACAAAAATTGTTATGGCCCATTTATCCCCCTAATAAATGTAAATCAACCCGTATTCACTCTATTCCCAATCAACTCATCAACCACACCAGGATCCGCCAAAGTACTGGTATCACCAAGATTATCCAGTTCATTGGCGGCTACTTTGCGAAGAATTCGCCGCATAATTTTACCGGAACGGGTTTTCGGCAAACCCGGAGCCCACTGGAGAATATCCGGACTCGCAATCGCCCCAATTTCCTTTCTCACATGGCCAATCAATTCTGCGCGCAAATCATCTGATGGACTCAAATCGGACATTAATGTTATATAGGCATAAATGCCCTGACCTTTAATATCGTGGGGATAACCCACCACAGCGGCTTCAGTGACTGCAGGATGTAATACCAAAGCACTTTCCACTTCGGCAGTGCCCATGCGATGACCGGAAACATTGATGACATCGTCAACCCGTCCTGTCACCCAATAGTATCCATCGTGGTCACGACGCGCGCCGTATGGCGCAAACGGCGGCTCACCTTTGGAGCCGACGATCCCCTTTGGCCATCATCTACCCGAAACCCGAAAAATCTCCGGAATCACTACTCTAGTGTTCTTTTGAAACTCCAAAAATACCCATTTTTCATCCGAGAACGTCACATTTGACAACTTACAGATCCTTCCGTACATTTCCAATTGATCAAAAAGGGCGTTTATTCTCCTTATTCACCACCTCATTCACTGTTAGTTCAAGTTTATTGAGAATAGTTTGCAGAATCCTATAAGGAATTGGATCTGAAGAAATTGGTATGCCTTTGTTATCAAATCGATTAGTCGAATGCGAAATAACCGCAGTTATTGTTGCAAAGTCTTCTACTGTCGAAGGTGAAGTGACCGCTCATTTATATTTATCAAGTCGCCAGTCAAGTCAAGTTGAACAGAATAATTCAAACTGGAAAATATCAGTGAAACGATTAGCGCAAGGCGTACCGGTTGGTGGCGAGTTAGAATATTTAGATCAATCCACTCTTGCTCTTTCTTTGGCTAATCGAAACCAGTTTTAGACTAATGAGTTATTAAGTTCGGATGTTTTGTCAAAACACTGTTAATCTTAACTAACTTAAATTCAAGCCTGAATTTAAAAATAAGAAATTAAAAAGAAGATCAAAATATGCGAGTTGTTGAAATTCTATTAGTTGAAGCACCACACAAACCTGGAAATATGGCAAAAGTTTTAGGAGTCATAGGTGATTTAGATGTGACTGTCGAAGGCCTCAATGCCGTAAGACGTCTTGATGAAGAAACCATCTGGGAAATTACTATTGAGTATGATGATACACTCGATATTGAAGTTTTAATTGAAGCGATTAACCAATTGCCAGAAACTAAAATGGTTGGAAAATCGGATCGCGTTTTTAACCGACACAAGGGAGGAAAGATTAAAACTGTTTCAAAAATAGCTATTAACTCGTTAGAAATTTTACGGGATGTTTACACACCGGGTGTTGCTCGCGTTTGTGGAGCTATAAAAGAAACGCCTAGTAAAATTAAGGATTTCACTAATATTCAAAATACAGTTGCGATCGTTACGAATGGTACAGCTATTTTAGGCTTAGGTGATATTGGAGCTGAGGCAGGTTTACCGGTAATGGAAGGTAAAGCGGCAATTTTATCTGAATTGGTTGAACTTTCGGGCGTTCCTATCTTATTAGATACAAAAGATAGTTTAAAAATAATAAAAACGGTTGAAGCCATTGCTCCATCATTCGGGGCTATATTGTTAGAAGATATCAAAGCGCCAGAATGTTTTGAAATTGAGTCAGAACTAATTCAAAGAATAAATAAACCTGTATTTCATGATGACCAACATGGAACCGCGATTGTAGCATTAGCTGCTTTATTGTCAGCTACAAAAAAACAGGGTGTTAATATTAAGAATTGCGTTTTTGGACAAGTCGGTCTTGGCGCTGCAGGAATAGGGATCTGTAGTTTAATGAGAGAGTATGGCGTTAAAGATGTATTGGGTTGCGATATTGATCAAGATGCGATGTTGCGATTGGGTGACTTAGGCGGTCAACCTTGTCCGCTCGAAGAGTTAATGTCTAAGGCTGATATTGTGGTTGCGACCACCGGCGTAAAAGGATTAATCAAACCGGAGATGGTGAATAAAGGTCAGATCATTATGGCTTTAACTAATCCTGATCCAGAAATTGAGCCGAACGTGGCTATGGAAATGGGAGCTGCTTATGCGACTTGCGGAAAAATTGTTAATAATATGCTGGCATTTCCCGGGTTATTTAAAGGCACGCTTGAAGCGGAAGTCACTGAAATTACCCATGAAATGAGAATCGCAGCTGCTGAGACTTTATCGAGGTTAGCAAAGACGGGCGCTTTAGTTCCTTCAGCATTAAGTCAAGAAGCGCATCATGCGGTAGCCAAAGCGGTATTTGATGCGGCTATTAGCGATGAGTAATTGAATAGATGGAAAGAACAAATAAAAGCACAATAAAGGGGTTATTCATATTTTACTATATCCAAGAATAGTGTCAGGTCTTGCCTTTTGCTTTAATGATTAACCAAGGGATCAGCCAGTAGAAATCAAGTTGGCTGACCCCATGAACTTCATAAATCAGGCTGGTTGACCCCTTGGTATTCTTTATATGTTTTTACTTCAAAATTTTTCGTAAAATTTTTATTTTATTTCTATAGGGGGCATAAGTCTAAAGTACTCCCCATTGTCCAGACCAATTTATCAAATAATTAAGATATAAATCCGTCCCTTTTTTAAGATTAAAAAATATTGTTATTATTGCGCCGCAGGCATTTTGCCTTTCCATAATGCCGTGTTCGGCGGAATGTGGTCAAAGGGTGGATTAGTGTGGATAAGCTCGTGGTAAACTGCCATCCATGGGGTCAGTTCTCTGATTATTGCATTCTGCAGAACATAATCGAAACTGCACGTATGGCTAGACGACTACGAATAGAATTTCCAGGCGCGTTATACCACATCACATCCAGAGGTGACCATCGGCAAGCAATTTATGAAAACGATCGGGATCGTGAATTGTTTCTTGAGGTATTTGCGGAGACAGTGGATCGCTGCAACTGGGTTTGCCATACCTATTGCCTGATGACGAATCATTACCATCTGGTCATAGAATCGGTTGAGGGAAACCTTTCGCAGGGTATGCGACATTTGAATGGAGTCTATACCCA
>CAZGQY010000028.1:0-1439 GCA_964528035.1 uncultured Methylococcaceae bacterium
CCTTGAAGACAAACAATAATCCTGCGTCAATCTTTCGCATATTATTAAAACCTCACTCCTAAGGAGGGTCAAATGCACGCTGATTTTACTTCAAGAGCTGTTGTGGAGCAGGCGCGGAAGCTATTTGATGAGGAAAAATTTCCTGAGGTTTGGGTGCATCTGGCGCACCACGGTGATGACTATGCGGATAATGCAGCAGCGGTTACTGGCGGTGGTCTAAGCGCATATGATCAGGCCTTCGATTTATTGGTTAGGAATCACTGGCGGGAAACGGTTGGTATAGAAGCCTATAACAATAAATTCGTTGATGTTGCCGAGGCGCATTTGAACAACTATCTGCGTGTTCTCGAATCAGGTCGGATACCTACGTCTACTGAGATAGTGCGAAGTTACAAAGATGCCCTCGAACATAAAGATTTGCCTCCTGTAACCGCTTTTGATGCGGCCGTGGAAGCGGCAGGCTATGGGAATGTGTGGGCTATTTTGTTGGGTATGGACAAGAAGCGTATTGTACCGCCCGATGTCAACAATGATATCGACCCACGACAAGCGAAGGCGTTAATTCTTTCAGATCTGATTGCTGTATTCAACGCCTTGAACGATCAGGGTTTATTGATCGATGTGGGTATGGATTCGGCGTGGAGATTGTTCGAAGAATTCGCTGAGTTAGTGCCCGAATTTGGGAGGATATTAAAGAATATCAGGACTGCGCAGGGTAAAATATCAAGTATTTCAGATTTTCAGTTTTAGCGTACTGCTACGGACAATTCGACCTACCGTCGAGAAATGCAAATTGAAATACTCACCTATTTGCTGATAACTGTATTCCCCTGTGGCATAGGCCGATAAAATTGCTTCATTGCGGGTTTTATTGTTTTTGGCAATTTCCGCCAGCGGAGGGGCTGGTGGGCGACGTTGAGCTTTAGGGATATTGACGTCTTGATGTTGTGATGTAGAGTAATGTTGCATTCGCAAGACAAAATCGTCATCGCCCAGGAATACTTGTCGGTTTATGTGAGTCCAGATGGATTCCTGGCCAATGCCCTGTAAGACAAATTGCTGATATTTTTTTACTGCGTTGCCTGGCCTGGTTGAGATCTGAGAGAGCAACAGGTCGGTGGACAACCATTGTGGTGTTTGGTTTTCTCCAGTTACGGCTTTATAGCTGCTCCAGTGCCATTGTTCTGGAAGTTCTACGAGACCAGCACGCACCGGATTAAGAACAACATATCGAGTTAATTCCAAAAAATAGCACTCTGCATCGATCAGGATACTTTTATAGCGACCCTGAAAAAGGTGGCCACTACGTCCATGCCGACGGTTCGATGTTTGGGTAAAAACTCCATTAATCTGCCGCATTCCTTTTGATAAATTACTATCAGGCGTTTCTATGACCAGGTGATAGTGATTATTCATCAGGCAATAGGCATAACAAATCC
>CAZGQY010000028.1:1539-30749 GCA_964528035.1 uncultured Methylococcaceae bacterium
TTACTTGTTCTAAAATTGCGAGAAAACAGCCCCTGTCCTGATCGTCCTCGTATATGTTTTCTCGCCGGTCGCCCCGTGATGTAATGTGATACAACGCCCCTGGAAATTCAATTCTTATTGGTCTGGCCATAGTAAAAAAAGTATAGCAGGAGATTAGTATAATAATAGACTTGACCCCTTTGTCCCCATTCCTTTTGATAAATTACTATCAGGTGTTTCTATGACCAGGTGATAGTGATTATTCATCAGGCAATAGGCATAACAAATCCAGTTATAGTCCTTAATTACTTGTTCTAAAATTGCGAGAAAACAGCCCCTGTCCTGATCGTCCTCGTATATATTTTCTCGCCGGTCGCCCCGTGATGTAATGTGATACAACGCCCCTGAAAATTCAATTCTTATTGGTCTGGCCATAGTAAAAAAAGTATAGCAGGAGATTGGTATAATACTAGACTTGACCCCTTTGTCCCTTGACCCCTTTGTCCCATTCAGCAGCTACCCATATTTATCGCGTTTGCATGTATGGGTTAAAGCATACCGTAAAACAGATTTTAGAGCTGCTTGCTTCTAATTGGATGTGCGGGTATCTTCGTCGATTCTGTTGCCTCGTGCATATCAATCGCGCCAAAGGCTGTACCGAAAAATGTACCCACCAGTGTAGAAGCCGAAATCACCATCCCCCAATACAGAAACAGATCAAGTCGTCCGAAAAAAAACACTGAAAACGGTAGTACAAGTATGAATAAACCACATAATAATAGACGTTTCATAATTCACCTCAGAAAATCAAGTCCTTTAAAACTGAACATTGAATAAATTAAAAATTATGAGCCTTGTTCTAATAATAGTATAAAAAACGATATTATCTATAAGACTAATGGCATAGTGATATGTGTGCTATCCGAGCCTTTCGAATAAGTTTTCTGATGCTTATTAGCAAAAAAGAACTATATTATAAAAATAGCGATTGATTCGAATGATAATGAGGTATTTTGATGGGTGACCTGGTCACTATACACTGTGTTGATGACGATAAAGTCAACCGAATGATATTAAAAGAGATATTGTCGGAGTATGACTGTGTTTTACTCGAATCCGGGCAGGCCTGTCTGGATGCCGCGCAACAAAATATCCCCGATATTATTCTTTTGGATGTCATGATGCCGGATCTGAATGGACTGGAAACCTGTCAAAAAATCAGAGCAATTGACGAACTCCATGATATCCCAGTCATGTTTTTATCAGCCAGCGTAACCCTTGAAGCACGTTTAGAGGGGTATTTAGCCGGTGGTGATGATTATGTCACCAAACCATTTGAAGAAGAAGAGTTGCTCGCTAAGGTAAAAGCAACCATTGTCAGAAAAAAGATGTTGGAAGCAGCCCGAAAAGAAGCTACCGCAGCGACTACATCGTCAATGAACTTTATGACATCGATGGGGGAAATGAGTAGTGTGGTTCATTTTTTACAAACCACTTTTAGTTGTCGATCCTACGATGCCTTAGCCCAAAAAATACTACAGGCACATGAAAGTCTAGGGCTGGAAATAGCGATTGAATTGCTGGTTGATGGTGAAAAAATCTACTACTGCACTGCTAATGTAGAAAACCCTCTGGAGCAGAGTGTTTTTGATTTTGTCCGTAGCAAAGGCCGGTTATTGGATTTTGGTGAACGCACAGCGGTTAATTTTCCATATGTTGTAATCATTGTGCGCAATATGCCGGTTGAAGATAAAGACCGTCATGGGCGGATCAGAGATCATATTGCATTGATTGGCCAGGGTGCAGATACGAAACTAAGGACTTTGATGTCTGACAATGTTCTAAAGTCTCAACGTGAGGATCTTATTCAAATCATTAGCCAGTTAGAAGGTGTGGTAAAGAAAATTGATACTGACTATAAGGGGCAACAAATGTGTAGCACAGAGATATTATCAGCAGTTGCCCTTGACCTGGAAGATTCTTTTATGAATCTGGGTCTTACTTCTGAGCAAGAAGAATTGCTGCGGGTCATTATTGAAAACGCCGAAACTAAAATTAAAGCGCTTTACGATTTGGGGTTGGCATTAGACGAACAGTTTTCTACAGTTCTTAATAAAATCACCGAAACATTGAGTCGTAGTGTTGTAGAAGAAGAACCAGAAGATGAAGCGGATACTTCTGAAGATGCGATTGAACTATTTTAATTCGATCCATTTAATATCTTTTTTCAAAGAATTATATTTATTTTTCTGCCCTGTGGTATTTCGCTAGGATCATAGTAAACGATTCCCAAAATCTACAACGATCGTCGTCGGTAGCTAATCACCAGACCTGTACCGATCAACAATGTCGGTATTATAATCAGGTAAGCTATGGCCATGAAGCCTATTTGTGTTCCTGATAACGCAAGTTTTTTGTCACTGCTGGGTTTGCGCGACAGTGTAATTGATTCATTGTCGTTGATTAGCCACTGTATGATATTTATTCCGAGATCCAGGTTTCCTCCGTTTCCTATGTAGGTGTTGGCAAGAAAGTCTTCGTTTCCGATGATTATTATTCGTTGATTATTAATTGTTTTTTCCGTTGTAATGGGAGTCAGAGCCAAGCCTATAGTTAATGGACCGGGTGTCTCTCTGCTGTTTTCATCGAATTGGATTTGTCCCCGTATCGGTCCTGTTTCTGACCATGATTGATTCGATGTACGCAAAATGGGGTCTGATTGAAAGTTTGTGGCGAGTGCTGAATCAATTGCGGATGTTTTAGGGAATAATGTAATGGATTTAAATCCCTGGGTAATGCTATGGATAGGATAATCGCCGATGGTCACAAATGACGGGTCTTTGACACCGTGCAATTTGGAAGTTTTGTCGACGATGACTCCCGGTAAAAATTGTATTCCCAGATGAAGCGCAATCGTTTCAAGTCCATGTAGCCTGTCGGGAGACTGCAACCAAAATAGATTTCCACCGTTGCTAATATAGTCCTGGATGATTTTGATTTCACCCTCAAACAGGTCGAATTTCGCGCCAGATAGAACTAAACACCGAATGTTGTCCGGGATGCTTTGAGTTGTTACCAGGTTCAATTCCAGAGGGTTAATACCGTATTTTTCGAGTTGTGCGCCGAAGCGACCGTAATCGTGGTTTTTCTGGCCGACAGGTGAACGTTCCCCATGCCCGGTTAGGAAAAGTACCCAACGTCCGTCAGGGTGAGCCAGGTGTTGCAATGCACGAGTGACATCGCTCTCGGTGAGTGTTCGAATTGTTTCACTTCGTTCCTCATATTCTATGATTAGCTCTCCATCTACGCGTAGTCCCAGGGTTTTACTCAGTTTCGGATCAAGGTCGGGATTGACAAATCGAAGCTTCACGTCGGGCTTATTGTTGGAATAACGGCCAATCAGGCTGCGAATCTTGTTCCATAATATTTTATTTGGTCGGGCGTAGGCGGTCACCTGAATTGTTCCATGCATCGATTTAAGAATGGTTTTACTGGTTTGGGATAAGCTGTTCGCGTTATTAATTGTCCAGTCTGATTTTAGTCGATACTCGGTACTAAGCCAGGCGATCAGTATTGTAAAAAACATCAATAACAAAGGGAAAATGAGCTTGTTAACCTGGATCGGGAGCCGTTGGCTGTTATTGAAAATCATTGTTGTAACCGTTCATTGCCAAGATGACGGATACTTAATATTAAACATACCAGGATGATGAGTATAAAGTAGACAATATCCAGAGAATCAATCAGCCCGGTTTTCATATTATTGAAATGAACGAGTATTGATAAATATTCTAATATGTTATCAGGGGTATCAGAGTTCGGTGTTGCCCAATTTACGATCCATAACAACAGCAACAGAGCAAAGGTGAATAAACCCGCTACCTGGGGGTGTTGAAAAACACAGGAAAAATAAAGGCCGATTGCGCCAAATGCTGCTAATAACAGGCTCAAGGCAAGGAAACAGGCAATAAGTCTGCCGGTATCCAGGTCAGTCCCCGCGAATAATGCAAGTGGCATTAATGTGACTAGAGAGACGATTAATACAACGTAAGTAAGTACGGCGAGATATTTGCCCAATACGATTTCGATTGTAGAAATGGGTGCTGTTAACAATAGAATGAATGTGTTGTCACGACGTTCGCCACTGATCAGATTCATTGTTAGCAGTGGTAGTGTCAGAAGCATGATAACCGCTGCGTTTCCATACAATGGCGCAACGATGAGCTCGGTGACTCCAGGTGCGTTTTGAACATCGACCAGTTTGGGTTGCAAGCTAATCATATAGGTGTCTATCTGCGAAAGAAACAAATAGGCAAGCAGTAGTTGAGTAAGCCCTAATACAGCCCAGGCAAGCAGTGATGAAAACTGCGCGCGCAGGGATTGGGCAGCGATTGAGGAAATAATCATTCGGATGATGTTGCACTTGATGAAGCGGGTTTTGTCAATTGTAGAAAAATTTCCTCGATGTTCGTTTGTTCAGGAGATAATTCCAATAACCCAAATCCAGAATTGACAACCGTACGGGCAAGTTGCTGGGATGGATTGTGCGATTTTTGAAAAAATATTCTAAAGCGAGAAGCGCTAAAAGATTCTATACGTTTAACGCCTGCAATATTGCTTAGTGTGGATTCGGGTATTGGTTCATGGGTTGCCAATATGAGGCTTGATTGGGTAATTTGCGACTCAAGTTCATCAATTCCCGATTGCAACACGATTTTCCCCTGGTGCATTATTTGTACTTTATTACATATTTCCTGGATTTCTGACACAATATGTGTCGATAAAATAACACTTTGATTCTGGCCGAGGTCTTGTATCAGACTACGAACCTCTTTTAATTGAATCGGGTCCAGGCCTACAGTAGGTTCGTCGAGAATGACAATCGATGGAGAATGCAGAATTGCCTGAGCGATACCGATTCTTTGCTGGTAGCCTTTGGATAGATTGCCGATACGACGGCGGCTAACGTGTTCAAGTCCGCAGCGTTGTTTTGTTAAGAGTATCGCTTTTTGAACTTCGGTTCGATTCATTCGATGCAGGCGAGCACAGAATATAAGGTATTCATCGACAGTGGAATCCAGATGCAAAGGAGGGGACTCCGGTAGATAGCCTAGATTGGCCTTTGCAGTTTTCGGTTTGTCAAGAAGGTCTATTCCGTTGATTGTGATTTGTCCAGAGCTCGGTGCCAATGCGCCGCAAATCATTCGAAGAGTTGTGGACTTTCCTGCCCCGTTAGGTCCCAGAAAGCCTAAAATATCCCCTTTATTTAAATTAAAGCTGATGTTTTCGACAGCACAGATATTTCCAAAATAACGGCTTAGACCGTCTGCTTGAATCAACGTATCCATGAGTTAAGGTGTGACTCCTTGCATGGGGTTGCTTTTAAATCTGCCTTCACATTTGACAGTCCTTGTTTATGTACTTACAAAAGTATCTGCAGTTTGTTTACCATCTGCTATAGGTGGGAGCTTGGCTGTCCGAGAATAGAGAGTTCTGTGTCGTGACTGGTTATTTCAGGATTTTCTGAGTTTAATCGCTGTACTCAATATCCGTTTTCGAAACAATACAAATTTCCAACGATTTCCACCGCATTGCCGCCATAAAAACGCTGACCGTATTCCCGCTAACAGCAAGGCACGAATGGTATCGGTATTCTCCCGGTCAGTCAGATGGATCTGTTCGCCATTAATTACGATTCTTGGGTTGAGGGTACTCACCGTGTTCTGGTAGAGATCGGCCAGCTGTGTTATGACTTCTCGGCTAATCTCGCATCCGCTTGTTTCGTTATTCTGCGAAATGCTTTCAATACCGCTTTTGATTTTATCGAGAAGTTGCGGATTCTGACGTAGTTTTTTTTCCAGATACACTAACATGGCAGCGTAGCTTAATTGTTCTCCATCCATTGTTGGTGGGCCAATCAGTTGTTTTTCCAATTGTTGAATGCCAATAGTGAGTTGAGATAAACCGTTATAGATATCTTCAATGCTATCGGCATCAATTTTCAGAATGCTGTGGACGCTTGACTGGATGGCTGGATAATTCGCAGAGCCGTGTTTGGCTATTTGCTGGATCAGATAAACTGTTTGTGCCAGCCCGGCCAGCGCGATGGTTTGATTATATAGGGTATGCTTCATTGGCCAACAATCATAAGCTTAATAATATCTACTTAATGAGATTCGTAGTTAATGTGTAAGCTAAAGGTATTTTTAGACGTGTGAGTGATTTTGTTGTTAGACGATCTTCTTACAGGCCGCCTGAGAATATACAGCCAACTGTGGCAAAGTGAATATTGGCCCATTTATTCGATTAAAGTCTTTAATGGTGACTGGCTAAGATTTACACTAAATAGTTACAACTTAGTTTGGTGCTTGTTTTGCCGGACTTAACATCCGGATGCATCACAGGGTTTAGTTGGTTTCCCAGCTTTTTTCCAGCCGCTTATACCGCCTTCCAGGTGATGAATATTTTTCATTCCGATTTGTTTATCCAGAAATTCACCGACTTTGGATGAACGTCCTCCTGAGTGACAGACGAGTACAACAGGTTGATCCGGGTTGTTTTTTAATTTAGTCAATTGTTTCAGCCACTTTTCCGAATCGCTGTTGCCGTCTTCATCATAAAACATCAGAGGTTGACTTGCTGGTATTACTCCAGTGTTCTCCCATTCCGCAGGTGTACGGATGTCGATGACGACTGCACCCTGGCTCGTCATTTTGTCCAATCCATCCGGGTCAAGGCCAACTACTTCAGAAGAAACGATTCCACTGCTGAGGAACATGAGGGTGATTATGAATGTCTTTAGTTTCAGCAAGGTTTTCTTCCTTTCGATTCCAGCAATTGTTCAGTGTATCATTTGATGGTTGGTTGTGGCGAATATCTTATGGCTGTGGCCGGATATATATACAAGTATCGGTTTTGTTTATTGCAGTACTATTTTTTATTGAGGTGGAAAAACTCCTATGGAAAAGCTCATTTTAACTGTTGATGGTATGAAATGCGGTGGCTGCGAATCCTCGGTCGTTGCCAGTCTCGAGGCAGCAGAGGGCGTTGATTCTGCAACAGCGCAGCATCAATCGGGAACAGTCGAAATTAGTTTCGATGGTGTAAAAATAGCCCCCGAATCATTGGCTGACATCATTAGTGGTTGTGGTTATAAGGTTCGAGAACAGAAAGAATAAAAAGGAGTATGGAAATGAAAGAAAACAATTCGACACAGAGTGACGCGATTCGCTTATCGGTAATTGGTATGAGTTGTGCCGGGTGCGTAAAAGCCGTGGAAGACGCATTACATTCAGTTGACGGTGTTGAGTTGGCTAATGTGAATTTCGCCGATCATTCGGCAATTATCGCAGGTCATCCCAATGTAGATGAGCTAAGAAAAGCAGTAGTCAAGGTTGGCTATGACGTTGCGGTTATGGAAGCATTGGAAGATCCCTTGCAGCAACAGAAGCAGGAACAAAGTCACTATCAGGAGTTGCTGAAAAAGACTGCAGTAGCAACCGTGTTTGGTGTGCCGCTCATGATTGCCGGGCATCTGGGAATGCTGCCAGAATTAGGCGCTGAAAATTCTACAGGGTTCTGGTTGTTAGTGGCAATGCTGACATTTTTTGTCATGGTTTATTCAGGAGGGCACTTCTATGTCGGTGCGTTTCAGTTACTTCGTAAAGGCCAGGCGAATATGGATACCTTGATTGCTTTGGGGACGGGTTCCGCCTGGGTGTATTCAACGATAGTGATTAGCTTTTCCGATGCATTGCCATCGTTGGCACAGCATGCCTATTTTGAGGCAGCAATTATCATTCTCGCATTTATTAATTTTGGTTCCGCGCTTGAAACACGTGCACGCGGCCAAACATCTGGAGCTATCCGTGCCTTATTGGGCTTGCAACCCAGGAGTGCCCGGGTTGTTCGAGAGGGTAATGAAATGGATATCCCGATTGATCAGGTTGGGATCGGGGAGATCCTGCGGGTACGTCCAGGAGAAAAGCTAGCTGTTGATGGAATCATTGTGGATGGTCATTCAACTGTGGATGAATCTATGCTGACCGGTGAATCTATACCTATTGAAAAAACCACTGAAGACGAAGTGATATCGGGAACAATTAATCAGAAAGGAAGCTTTCTATATAAAGCTACACGCATTGGTCGAGATACAGTATTGGCGCAAATCATTGAGAGCGTGCGTAAAGCACAGGGCAGTAAACCGGAAATAGCACGATTGGTTGATCGAATTGCTGCGGTGTTTGTACCCGTGGTGGTCGTGATTTCAGTTCTGACATTTTTGGTGTGGAGCTTGATTGGGCCACAACCTACCTTGGGGTATGCATTTGTGACCTCGATGACCGTTTTATTGATCGCTTGCCCCTGTGCGTTGGGATTAGCCACGCCAATCTCAATTATGGTGGCGGTAGGGCGTGCGGCGCAGGTTGGTATACTAATTCGAAATGGTGACGCTTTGCAAAATGCCAGTAAACTGACTTGCATTCTATTGGACAAGACGGGAACGGTAACCGAAGGTCGTCCTCGGGTGGCAGCGATAGAAACTCAGGACGACTGGACTGAAGAAAAAGTTCTGGCGGTTGCAGCAACTATTGAGGCGGGTTCGGAACATCCTTTGGCTACAGCAATTTGTGATGCCGCTCAACAAGCGGATGTGAAGAGTTTGTCGGTGGGTAATTTTGAGGCAACTTCCGGAAAAGGCGTTGCTGCCGAGGTTGAAGGTGAGCGCATGCTATTGGGGAATGTTGCATTGATGCAATCGGAAAAAATCGATTGTGGTACTTTTCTCGATCGTATGGATGACTATTCCGATCAAGGCCAAACGCCTGTATTGCTGGCCACTGCAGAGTGTGTTGTTGCGTTGATATCCGTTTCAGACCCAATTAAGCCGGATTCGAAACAAGCGATTATTGAATTAAAGCATTCAGGTCACCGGTTGATTATGGTGACGGGTGACAATAAAAAAGCCGCTGCGGCGATCGCAAAAGCCGCAGGAATTAGTGAAGTACGGGCGGAGGTTTTACCTAACGATAAAGCAGCGCTAGTTGCTGATTTGCAGAGGCAAGGCGAAATTGTTGGTATGGTTGGGGATGGAGTTAATGATGCACCGGCATTAGCGCAGGCGGACGTTGGTTTTGCTATAGGTACAGGAACCGATATAGCGATTGAAAGTTGTGATGTGGTTTTGATTCAAGGGTCGCTGCGTAAAGTTTCCGAAGCGATTAGTCTGTCGAACAAGACGCTGACAAATATTAAACAAAATTTAACCGGTGCATTTATTTACAATATATTAAGTATACCTGTCGCAGCGGGTCTTCTGTATCCGTTTTTTGGCGTATTATTGAACCCAATGATTGCAGGAGCAGCTATGGCGATGTCTTCGGTTACTGTGGTGAGCAATGCAAATCGCTTACGATGGCAATAGTCTTTTTGCAAAGTTTTGGCTACGACTATACTTCTGTGAGGTGTTTCAAAGGATAGAGTAAGGAGCGAGGTATTAATAATATGCGAAAGAATGACGCAGGATTATTGTTTGTCTTCAAGGCGTAGCAACAGGCGCATAGCCGGGCTACGCAACTGTTGCTACAACGCAGAAGACGGACAATAAGACAAGTCAGGATTCGTATATTATTGAATCCTTGCTCCTAAGCGATAATGCCTATTTTTGGATAGCCTCTGAATGCAATGACCTGTTTTGTAAACGGCAGAACAATTATGGTCAGCCAAAAACCATAGGAACTGATGTATTGAACAAGCCATTTACCGCCACTCTGGAACATGTGCTGACTGAAGTTAATTCAAAGTCGAATTTATTATTGTTTTTAGATTTCGATGGCACATTAGTTGAGATTGCACCGCAACCCTCCATGGTAGAAGTATCACCGTTGGTTTTGACTTTGTTAACAAAGATATCGAGCCGAATCCCTACTTACCTGATATCAGGTCGAACACTGGATGAGCTGCAGTCCTATATTTATACAGATCATATTGGATATTCAGCAGAACACGGTG
Source organism: uncultured Methylococcaceae bacterium (assembly GCA_964528035.1). Lineage (GTDB taxonomy): Bacteria > Pseudomonadota > Gammaproteobacteria > Methylococcales > UBA1147 > CAZGQY01. Next base: position 11,530 of record CAZGQY010000028.1, read on the forward strand.
CGATTCACGCAAAAGGTAAAAAAATACTTTATCAGGAGCATGTTAGTGAACCTGTTGAGACTATGGCGAAGTTAATAACGAGCTCATTGGGTGAGTGTGCAGACGATATATTAGAATTAAAAACTTCGGGCCTGGCGCTTCATTACCGTCGTCATGAATCAATGAAGACCTCTCTGCTGTCTTTAGCCAACAGAGTGATTGAACCGTATTACCAGAGGTTTTCCCTCCTAAAGGGTAAAAAGGTATATGAAATCCGAAGTCGATCTGTTAATAAAGGTCGCGCCATCGCCTGGTGGATGAGTCAGTGTAAAAGCCCTGATTCGGTAATCCCTGTATTTATCGGTGATGATAAAACAGATGAAGATGGCTTCTCGGTGGTTAATCGGATTCAGGGAGTTTCTGTGCATGTTGGCAATAATGCAGAAACTAAAGCGAAATTCAGATTGAAAAATGTCGATTCGGTGCATTCAATGCTCGGATCTATTTTAAAAAACAACGAAAAAAAATCTTTGTCGACTATACTCGAAGCATAAAAAAACAAAGTGTATAGCATTGTATGTCGCGATTAATCGTTGTATCGAATCGAGTTCAAACTCCCAATCAGATTTCTGAATCTCCCGGGGGTTTGTCCATCGGAATTCTGGGTGCATTGAAAGCTCAGGGGGGTGTCTGGTATGGATGGTCTGGTGAAGTAAGGTCAGATGCCTGCCGAGAAAAGAACCGGCTAAATCAAGACGGTGTTGAATACATAACAATGGATCTGACACCGCAAGAATATGCGGATTATTATGTCGGATTTTCAAACCGTTTACTTTGGCCATTGTGTCATTATGTATTGGGTTTTGTGCATTATGATCGGGGAGAGTACGAAGGCTATCGACAAGTGAATCGCTTGTTTGCAGAAAATTTATTGGCAAGTCTGCAGCCGGATGATCTTATTTGGGTTCACGATTATCATTTAATTCCCATTGCTCACGAACTTAGAAAACTCGGAGTACAAAATAGGATCGGATTTTTTTTACACGTCCCATTTCCCTGTTATGAAATGCTTCGTTCTTTACCGATTGCAAAGCAATTGCTTGGTTTTTTGTCAGAGTACAACGTGGTTGGTGTGCAGACGGATGATGATTTAAAATCATATCAGGATGCCACTGTGCGTGGCCTCGGCGGACGTCAAGCTTCAAAATACCATCTAACAATAAATGAACGAACGGTGTATGCCGATAGTTTTCCGATTGGTGTAGACATAAGTGGCGCAGGTACGCCTACCTCCAATGCCTTAGCAGATGATATGCCAGGATTGGTGTCAAATGGAAAGGCAAAACTATTGGTTGGCGTCGATCGAATTGATTATAGTAAGGGTTTAACTCAGCGCTTGAAGGCTTTTCACCAATTTCTTAAATGTAATCCCGATCAGCATCGTTTGGTATCGATGATGCAAATTGCCACTGTGAGTCGTGGAACTGACCCGGACTATGTGGGTTTGCGGATTGAAATTGAAAAACAAATATCCCGTATCAATGGAGAATATGCGGATATCGGTTGGTTACCCATTCACTATCTCAATCGGAGTATTTCGCATCGGCGACTTATGCAAGTATTTCAGCACGCAGATATTTGTATAGTGACCTCTTTGCGAGACGGCATGAATCTGGTTTCAAAGGAATTTGTTTGTGCGCAAAATGAAGATGATCCGGGGGTGTTAATTTTATCGGAATTGGCGGGTTCCTCAAAGCAACTGGACGCAGCGCTTCTTATCAATCCTTACGATATGAATGCCATTGCTGATGCGATCAGACAGGCGGTCAATATGACGAAAGCAGAGCGTATTGAGCGCTACAAAAGTATGATTGAAGCTGTGATGACCTATGATATACATAAATGGCGTGACAGTTTTATATTGGCGTTACATCAGCAGCCTTCCTCCTCCTTGACAATTTCAAATCCTGACTGTGTATTTGCTGGTTGATTTGGGTGGAACTAATTGTCGATGTGCGTTATCGACCACGCAAGGCAATATTTTTGCCCACGAAGATTTCATCAATCGCAAATATGACAGTTTAACTCAGATTTTGGGCTTATTTCTGGAGCGTCAAAAGCATAAAGTGGAATACGCGGCTGTGTCTGTTGCGGCACCCGTGAGGGGGTCTCGTGTCAGGATGACTAATTTGCCATGGGTTGTTTGTACGCGTGAAATCGAATCAGCGCTTGGTCTGGGTAAGGCGGTTTTATTGAACGATTTTGCTGCGGTGGCATTGGCTTTGCCTTATCTGGAGGATTCACAGCTTATTGAAGTAAAAACGGGCGACTCGGAAAAATATTCTCCTAAAGTCTTATTGGGACCGGGTACAGGCCTGGGGGTGGGTGGTTTAATTTATGCTTCGAATCAATGGCATCCGGTTGCGGGTGAAGGAGGTCACGTTACCCAGTCAGCAATCAGCGAATCACAACGTGAGGTTTTGCGAGAATTATACGGACGGTTCGATCATGTTTCTGCTGAGAAAGTTAATTCCGGCATGGGTTTGCAACATCTTTATCAGGCCTTGTCTGCAGGCAACGATAAAAAACTGTTGGAAATTCCAGAGGCTGAAGAGATCACTTCAGCAGCAATTGCAGGAGAAAAACTGGCACGTAAAGCTTTGGACTTGTTCTATGAATTTCTTGCAATAAACGCCGGAAATCTTGCATTAACCTTTGGTGCGATGGGTGGAATCTATCTTGCCGGGGGGATTTTACCGAAAATTAAAACAGATTTTCTCGAATCGGGTTTCGTTGAGCAACTCCTGGAAAAAGACCGTTTTGCAAAGTATATTGACCCAATCCCCGTGTACCTGATTGTTGAGCCTTACCCTGCCTTTATCGGTTTAAACCGCTACTTGAATTATTGCGCCTAAGTTTCACAGTCTGTTCAGGTCTCACCACCCTCAATCGATACATAATCACTTATTTGGTCCAGGCTAAATTAGCAAATAGTGCAATATTTTTTGCGGACGATGCACTATTCAATTTTATTTGCAAAATGACCTAAAGGAAAATGTTCAAGGAGGATGTCTGCAGATTACAAAACTATGACCCGGTAGACATTTTTAATTGACAATTTGGTTTAAATTATACCCAGGAATAATAGATATTGTGGATTCAAACCACTGTTCGCAGTGGACGATTTTAATATTGGTAAAACTATGCCTGAATAATTTAAATTCCAGCTTTTCCCTTTATCCGGTAAATATTGCTAATGAAACTGAGTGGGAATATACCGCTTGTCATGACAAAAAAACAAAAATTATTACAAATTATAGAAAGCAACAGATTTCCATTTTCAGACATAGCGAAGCATTATGCGGTGGTTTTCGATGAATCACGTTACGAAGTGGTTGATCTCTATTTGTCTGGCAGTGATCGCGGACTATTTGTGAATGGAGACAAGTTGTTGCATCGGACTCTTATGTGGGGACTGGAAGATCAATCGTCTGAAGCTCATGGGTTGCGATTTTTTTATCGTCTGGTCAGTTTACTTAGAATAGAACAATTTGATGTCGTCATCTGTCACGATACGAAAACACTGTACTCGCTCAGTTTGGCCCGGCGATTTCTGAGGCGATTCGAACTTGTAGGCGTTGTTTATAATATCGCTCAGGCCAGCAAAAAATTGCAACAGATGTTTTTGATGATCAATAAAGACAAAGTGTTGCTGCTGACCGCATCAGATCAATTAAAACACCGGATCTTGAAAACCTTTCCGTACATTCCTGCAGATCGTGTGCAGACCTGTTATCCAGGGCTTGACTTTAAAAGGTTCAAATCCGATCTGTTTAAAAAGGTTGAAGCCAGGGATCACCTGCATCTTGATCAGAATGATTTTTTATTTGCTAACGTAGAGCAAGTCGAATCAGTGGAAAACCGAACTACTTTGCTGAAAAGTTTCGCTTTGTTGAGCAAAGTCTGTCCTAATGCTAAATTGGTATTTATGGGAAGCGAGCATTGGCAGCAATCCATTAGTATACAAGCCCGGCAGTTGTTTATAGACGATAAACTATTCTTTCATGATACTCACGCACTCGCGGATGTCTATTTGAAGGCGTTTGATGCGATTATCTGGACTTCGGATAAACAGGATTTTAATTTGTCATTGCTGGCATCCATGGCATCAGGAGTACCGATTGTTGCAGCAACCGGTTCTGGAGCAACGTCTGAAATTCTTGGGAATACAGCATCATTATTCAAAGAAAACGATGTCTATCAGCTTGCTTATCAAATCCAGAAGATCTACGAACTAAGCCTGGACGAGCGGCAGAACCTTAAAAAATATATGTATTCTCATTTAAAGCATCATTTCAGCGCGCGAGCGTGTCGAAAAAAATTCTGGTCATCTGCGGCTGCGAAGAGTCTTTAGACTTTATTGGTCAGGAGAGTTAAAAACAGGCGTCTGCGAACCTCGTACTCCTGGCATCCAAGTGCTTCTCGATTGTCACAATCCATTATTCATAAATTGTTTCAATTACAAAAGCAGTATTGTGTTATCGGAAGGGGATGATTCTGGGTTCGTCAGTCGTTTGTTTATTCTCAGCCACACAAACGAATATCCGGCGACACTCAACAGATATCAGTATATTCGACGAAATGGCTGTGAAATTGGCAATAAGGATAAGCTTGGTCTAAGCTAAACTAAACAAAGAGTTTCAAGGCGATACATTGGAAGTTTGCATAATATTTTCGAAACCTGAAAAGTGGCGCTCATTTTTAGTGGGCTTAAACCAATGAGTCATGAAACTTACCCCCTAAAAGGACGAAATTTGGCGACATTCTTGTCGGGTGTCCTGTTTTTAACTTATTTGACGTTAATCTGGTCAGGATGGCATGTATACCAGACGTACGACTCCTCTCAAACGGCATCTGAACGGCAATTGCAGGTCTCTGAATTACGTGGTGTTATCGTTCATCTACACGAAATTCTCAGTATGTCTACGCAAATGGCGGTGGCTACCGGCGACCTGAAATGGGAGCAGCGTTATCGTCAATACGAAGCGACCTTAGCAGCGGTAATTCAAAAGAGCCAGTTATACGTATCTGCTGCTGACAAGGGTGCGGCGTCAGTTACTACCGATAGTGCAAAAATGGCACTGACGCGTATAGAAAACAGTATATTTTTACTGGTTCGTAAAGGCGATCTAAGCGCAGCAAAGGTAGTACTGCTGAGTAATGAGTATATCGGGCAGCAAAGGGTTTTTGAACAGGGAATGACTCGTTTTGGCGAACATTCGGCAATTTACCTGCGATTGGGAGATTTGCGTAACGCAATACTGTATTTGGACGAGGTGCTCACCATGTCTGCGAGGATGGCGGTGGTCACTGGGGATCAGCAATGGGAACGGCGCTATCGTCGGTTTGAGCCCACTCTGGGAACAGCGATCAATGAGGCAATAGCGCTCGCGCCAAATACTATTAATAGTAAAGCAGCCGTAAAGACTGATGCGGCTAATATTGCCCTGGTGGAAATGGAAAACCGAGCGTTCGCTCAGGTGCGGAACGGACAGACAGACGAAGCAAAAGCGATTCTTTTCAGCGAAGAATATAAGGCGCAAAAGCGTATTTACGCTGAGGGCATGCTTGAATTTGCCAATGCCATTTCCTCAGTAATAAGTACGGAATGGAAACAACAGCAGCAACGTGCTCTATACCGAATATTGCCTTTCTTTTTTATCATCCCGCTTCTGATTTTGGCCTGGATAATTGTTTTCCGCGCAGTGGGCAAGTGGCGGTTGATATTGAAGACGAGTAATCACCGCCTGGCCAGGCAGAGCGAGGAGCTCGTCGATAAGGCCAGTAAATTAAATGAATTTAACGAATCTTTGCAAACCGAAATTGGCGAACGTAAGCAGGTGGAAGAACAACTTGCATTTCAGGCTAGTCATGATGGATTGACAGGCCTTCTAAATCGAAAAGAGTTTGAACGTCGTGCATCACGGCTGTTTGAAACCGTTCGGCGAGACAAGTGCCAACATGCGCTCTGCTTTATGGATCTTGATCAATTTAAAGTTGTTAACGATACCTGTGGACATGTAGCCGGGGATGAATTATTGCGTCAGTTGAGTCTGGTGCTAAAAAAATCTGTAAGACAAGGTGATTTGTTGGCTCGTCTGGGTGGTGACGAGTTCGCGGTACTGATGGAGCATACTTCACTTGACGATGCCCAGTGGGTGGCCGCTTTGTTGCAAAAAGCAATACAGGACTATCAATTTTCATGGGAAGGACGTAACTTCAAGGTTGGCGTGAGTATGGGTTTAGTGCCCATTGCAGAAACCAGTTCCAATTTGGTGGAGACGTTAAGCGACGCCGATGCGGCGTGTTACGTTGCTAAAGACAAGGGCCGTAATCGAATTCATGTATATCATGCTGAAGATACGGAGACAACCCAACGACATGGGGAAATGCAATGGGTGGGACGACTTAATCATGCCTTAGATGACAATCGTTTCTGTATCTATGCACAAGCCATTGCTCCTCTTGATGGTCGTAGCGAATTGCATTACGAACTGTTGGTCAGGATGCTGGATGATGATGGGAATATTATTCCTCCTGGAGCATTCCTGCCTGTGGCTGAACGGTATAACCTTATTTCCAAAGTCGACTGTTGGGTGGTGGAGCACATCTTTAGTCGCTTGCTTGAGTATCCAGTATTTTTGGATCGGGTAAATTGCCTTTCTATTAATCTGTCGGGCCAGTCTGTGGCAGAGGAAGGTTTTCAGGGCTTTTTAATCGAGCAACTCGCCACGAAAAAGATCCCGCCAGAAAAAATATGCTTTGAGATTACTGAAACAGCGGCCATTACAAACATGAATTCTGCCATCAGTTTTATTTCAAGAATGAAGGAATTGGGGTGCCAATTTGCATTGGACGATTTTGGTAGTGGCCTATCATCGTTTGGCTATTTAAAAAATTTACCGGTCAACTATCTGAAGATCGATGGTATGTTTGTCAGGGATATTGTCGATGATCCAATCGACCACGCCATGGTAAAATCGATTAACGAGGTCGGTCATGTTATGGGTATGCAGACTATTGCCGAGTTTGTGGAGAACGATGAGATTCAGCAGAAGCTGATAGAGATTGGCGTTGATTATGCGCAGGGCTATGGCATAGGAAAACCCCATCCCTTTGATGAATTGATTGACGAAATCCAGATGCTGGCCGACAATCGAGAGTCGATTGTCTCAAAGCAAATTCAGGCGTCTTTCTAACAGAAAATAACCGGCTCTGTGGTTACGTGAATACCCTGTGTTGTTGCACGGCTGTAAGAGGCTTGCTGCAACATCCTTGTTGCAGCAGCTGGAAGAATCAATTCTCAGCAATCAACCACTGAAAATTAAAAGCATATTGATTGTTTTGCTTTCGAATGGATCTACACGCTTTGGATTCATCCCGGGCTGTGATCATGCCCGCAAATCTGGATAAATGGGTTAAAATTCTTGTCTTACACCGACTGTAAATAAATGACCACTGATCAGATCATTACCTAAGAGCGCGTTGTAGTTAAAATAAGCCTGTAAACCGTTTTGTAACACAGTGGAGATTCCGGTATTCAAATTAAAATAGTCAGTGTCCGGTGAGTCTGAAGTAGCCACCAGTAAGTTGTTTCTCGGATCATTCAGATATCTGGCTACCAATGAGCGGCTCGGATCTCTGAATTCATGTTGCCACTGAAAGCGCAGATAAGGAACTAAGACGCCGAAAGACTGGCTCATGCTATAAGAAATCTGTGCACCTACCACTGACTGCATCGATTCGGCCTGCTGTTCATTGATAACCAGGTTGAGTCCGCCTGCGCCTTGTTCTGTGTATTTATCAGTTTGTACGCTGAGATAATTGAATTTTACGTAGGGCCCGTACGATAGTGCGCCGGTGTTGAAGTCGTATCCAGTCTGGAAACTCAATGTCCATTGAGATCCGTCGGTATTTGCTGTCGCGGTTCGGTTAATGACGGGTACGCCAGGATTATTAGAATTAATAAATATTTGACGGTCAATGTCGAAATCTGACCATCCATAACTAAACAATCCATCCATGTAAAATCCGCCGACATAATAGGTTCCATAAGCTGACAAACCTCCAGTGTCAGATTCGACACTACCCCCCGCAACATTTAATTGTCGTTTAAAGTCCAAGTCTACATGAGAGTATCCGCCGGCCAGTCCGAGGACAAGATTGTCCAAAACCCGATAATCAACACCCGCAGTAAAACCGATGTTATAGAAATCGCTGGCGTTTGTTCGAGAAGTTTGTGATGTATCACCAATACCGCCGAAGGTGTTTACGAAACCACTCAATTGTCCGGCGACTGGATTCTCTGCATCTCCAGCGCCACCGCCGGATAAGGCAGATCCCGGAAACAGCGCTATTTGAGACCCATTACTCCTTGGGTTGTTTAAACCATAGCCACTCGCACCACCACCTCTCAGTGCCTGAACGCGACCCAAAACAGCCAGAGAAACTCCAGAGGCGGCATTGGTGCCGATTCTAAGTGGGGATAAAGTTTCTTCCGTGGCGATATTCTGAAACCCGGAAGCAAGTTCGTCTGCCGATATTCGTCTATCTAGTCTAGCGTTCGCCGGGTTATTTAACAGACTGTTTTCGGTGTTAACCATAGACCCACAGGCTTCGAATAAATCCTGCTCTAATGCACCGTTGGAACCATTCCGAACAAAACCCACGCAAGTATCACGTACAGAAACCGAAGTAGTTTCCTGTAACTGACTGTATCCGAGGCTACCGAGGTTTAGGTTTTGTGCGGCAACTGGAGCCGAGAACAGTAATACCGCGATAAACACAAAGCAGTGTTTCGGTTTTAAGTTGAAAGCGGAATTCAATGCCAAATATCCCATATTTTCTCCCCTGGTTATTGTATAAGCTATTGAGTCATTTGTATGAGTAAAATCCACACTTGGATGGTAGATTCATTTTTCCCGGTTGGCTGAGAAAAGAAATAGCTATTTGAACTCACAATACATGAAAAATTATATGAATTCTATTAGTTTCGCTGATTTATTTAATGTATTTAATACAGACTACATATGTGTTTCCATATTTATGTTTACCCTGGAGCCAATCGCGCAATTAGGGTAGCCATAAAGCCAGCAAGGGACATTCCTGTAATTATTGCATTTTGAACGGCTCGAATGGTATTTGAGCTTATGCGGACTATACGTGCCTGAAAGAATAATGGATTGACAAAGCCCCCGTTATTTTTGGCAATTAGCTGTTTTTTTTCGAGTGCTTTGGTGTATTTTTTATCAGAGGGGTGGATCAATACCGGATTTTTTATTTTCGAAATTTCTTCAAAAACGCGCATTTGATTTTTGAGTGAATTAAAATAGGTCGAGTGAGGAAGCAGTTCGCCATGAATTTCCTGGCTTGCCTGCAGAAAGTGGCGACCCCTGTCAACTGCACTGAAACTGACCAAGGCAAACAAAGCCAATATCCTCATTTCTGGATATGAGCGTTTTCATAGAGGGTGACGGCCTGCTGCGAGCGCCCGTTCCATGCTTTCATGACAATGGGTAGCGAGGTGATCAGAGAGTGTGATGATATTATTCATGCTGATTTTTCGATTAAGCGTCAAAAAAAACAAAAAATCTAAAAAAATATTTTCGGCAATTGCAAGTCTTTTTCTACATAATAGGTATATCTTTCTCTTTAATCATCTGATGGCCATAGATGGCACTTTTTTGTGTGTGGCGCAAATTTCAAAATGGATGAGCTGCGCTCTTGGTGCTATTTAAAAACAGGCTTTTCAATACGTTTTCGGGGCCTCTTTGATTTTAATAGGAACACCCATGATCTATATATAAATTGTTTTTGCAAACGTGAAACTTATTCTCAATCAGATCTCGTACAATCTCATTTTGGGTTTTCGAATTCCAGGGAGGCAGAGTAACAGAAAAATTAAAATCTTCGAATATTCAGACGCCATAGAAATCTAGTGTGCCATTGGTCATTACATTGCTATCGACCAAAACCGGCATTAGGCTTCGCGCGTTAGTTGCATAATTTCATCGCTAGTCATGGTAATTGTGCTTTTGCCCGCCATGGCTTCAATCAATCTTTTGCCCCGTGCCGATTGTACTTTAGTTTTTCGCACCCACAATTCATTTCCCACGCGCTCGAACTGAACATTGGTGTGCAGTAATAATCCAAGTGCTTCACGAAATTCTATAGGTATTGTAAGCTGGCCTTTTGTTGTGATTAACAAGTTTTTCTCCGCAAAGTAGGAATACTGCCAGTATTATATATTGAGTTACTAATGCGTCTATAATAGAGCGAGTCCCAGTGCTTTGACTACTTAGAGAGGAAAATGGAGACAGGCCTGGATTTATGGTCTATCGATCTAGACTTGGATCTAGCCTCACTTGCCCCAGTGAATGATTGAACCGTAATACGGTGGGAATCCGTCTCATTACCGCGGCCCCCAGCCGCCCCATGCACCCCAATTCATTGCAGCATTCTCGTTAATTTCCGCTGCCTGAATCCTTTCGTTGGCAATTTCCTGTTTAATCGCAAGCTTTTGGTAGCGTTGATAGGCCTCATCACTTCCTACATACAAACATTTGCAAAATTCTGCGTCTGCATAGACATAGTAAACGCTACCGTCTTTCATATGTGAAACCAATTGTCGTTGCACCATAGTCTGGGTATTCAGGAGTTGTTTCGGAGTATCGGCAAACTTCATTTTAAACCCGGCTGCAGAAAGAGTCCGTTCTGTATCCATTGCTTCGTGTTTTTCAATCGCTGCGCATGCGGAAAATAGAAATGCAAATAGAGTGACTGCAAATATTGTACTCAGTATATCGTATACTTTTTTCATGTTATTCTCCCGATTTGGTAATTTACTCAAACGCAATGCTAAAGGTAAATTTAGTGGAAGTCGCTGATAAAATCCTTGCTTTACGAGCTGTGTTGTATTAGTAGGTACGATTCTCTTGTTTTTATCTTACCGTTGCTTCGGACGACTTGGCAAGTGTATTTATTAAACAGAGATAATGACCTGGATTAGCTGTAACTGGGGCGCTTTGCGTCACGGCTATCGGTTGCAGTGGTATTTATGCGGAACTGAATGAGGATTGATCGCCAGTCGCTTGCTTCAGGCCACGCTTACCGGACTTTTAATTTCAATCTGTCGCTATCAATTTAAACTGCACTCAATCGATACAATGTACCAACTACGCTTGGTCCATAGTGGCCCGGAGCAAAGGTGTCGGCCAATCTCGCTTTAGCGCGCCAACCCGTACAATGCCCCGGGGCAATAAGCTGAGGATGTATACGCTCCTGCAGATCTCGTACCGTTTGTTCAATTCGCGACTCCATAGCCTTACCTGCTAAATGGTAACCACCAAGTACGACATCGACCGGAGTATTTGCAAAATGCTGTTTTGCCGCCAAACAGGCATTGACGATACCGGCGTGCGAACAAGCCGACAAAACGGTAACGCCCCTGCCCTTCACACATGCTGCAACGAAACGTTCATCCATTATCAATGGATCCTGTTGGCCCTGTTCACCGTAGAATGAATGGTGACCGAATAAACCGGTTTCGTAATCAGTGACACGGTCAATCTCACCACTACCGAAGAAAAAACCACCGCAGATTGAGTGGGGGTCGTTGTGGGTGAGAATCTCAGCCCCGGCTTGCGCGATATTATCAAACGTAGGTTCGTTTGGAAGCAGGAGCATCTCTCCACTCGGTATCATGATGCCGCGCTGGTCCGGTCGATTCGGGTGCAAATCGACAATCGGCGGTAGCAGACCCAAAGCTGAACGTGCCTCAGAAATCGCCGATATGACTTCTGGAAATCCCCCGCTATGATCGAAATGCCAGTGAGACAAAAATACGACTTCTATTTTGGCGATATCGATATCAAGACGTCGAGCATTATCGAGCCAGAGATCCGGATAAGGACCAATATCGAACAACATGGTGTGCTCTTCGGCACCCCTACGCCCAGTTACCAAGACCGAGAATCCGTGGCAAGCACAACACAACTGGTCAAAAACGACCTTACAGTCATGCCCCTGGTACTCACGACTAGGAGGGGTTCGAGCGGCAATCTGAATAACTTCAGGGATTTGCGGCACACCGTCATCAACGCTTGAAAGGTTATCCGTTTCATCATCGACAACGACAAGCATCTCAAGCTCATCGAGATTCAATACGCCATTTGGCAACAATTGTTCAGCCATTTGTATCTCCTCATTGAGTTTATTGAATTTGTTATCGCCAGCGAGAACCCTTTCGGATTCAGACACTACATCAGAGTATCTGGGAAATGATCAGTGCATGGTCGCTAAGGGCCGAAAAACTAGCTATTTTTGCATATTTAACCATCTATGGATAAAGCCAAAAACCAAGTGCACGGGTTACCCAGGGCATCAGCGGGTAGGTCATCAACCCTGAAACGATAACCACTGATATCAATAACATGAGGGAAAATGGAAGTCGCTTCAAAACTGGGCCAAGTAGACCGTTAATAATTAAAATTAGCGGGTAAACGACCACGGTGCTTACGATGACCATCTTGTAGTAAGCTGGTTGTGGCATTTGTTGATGATCTTTAGGAGGCATCGTAAACCAAAGTTCAAGCCCGCTGGCTTTCTGTAGGTGTGCTTCGCTGACGATAAAATCCTGAGATTTTACTATCCATTCAAGGCAAACGGGCGATTCCTGCCACTTTTTGAGGTTGTTGTAAGTGTCGAATTTAACGATGGTTACATACTCAGGATGGATGTGATCACTTGGTCGAATCACATCCACACCCAAAAAGCCATCGAATCCCTTAATCGCTTGGTGGATACCCTTTTGCCAATTCTCATATTCTTGTATTCGGTCTGAATTAACGACCTCAGATATGACTAACGTAATTGGGTCAGATTGCTGTGATGTATTGACGTTGAAATCGTCCCGGTCTGTATAGTCTGGAGCAGATAGAACAATGTTGGACTTTTCCATCGCCTGAGTCGAGGGTATGCTAATACTCAACATGCTAGCTATTAAGATTATAAGCGATGTTAAGATTTTTGTTTTCATGCCCACACATACGGCATTCATTTAGATGGAAACATGATCTGCCAGTCATTTTTCATATCGATGATGATCCAACTCTCTTTCTTGGGGAGCGGCATAAATAGAGGTGGCGACGAGCAGCATGACGAGATTGAATGTGAATTTTATCGGATTCATTCGGTTATCTCCCCAATGACGGGGTTGAGTCGCTATCGCTCTTGTCCTGAAGCTAATCGGTACACTAAAGAAACAAGGCTCCTCGGTCAAGCACCGGGGAGCCTTGTTTCTACAAGCCTAGTTTACCACGGGGCCGTGTTTCAGCTTCTCACGCATCTTTTTGATCTTGGCCTTAATCGCGTCAAGATTAAACGAGGCTGGAGCCTGCTGCGGTGGAAACTCGATGAAGGTCTTAGCCAACTTTCCTACCTCCTGCTGTACGAATACAAAACGCCAGAACTCATGCGCCCACCAGTCCATCATGGCTGACGGGCAATCCTTGAAGTCGATGCAACGCTCGTAGGGGTCGAGCCGCAGGTTCACCATCTTCGGCCAGTCGAGGGTAGTCTTGGGACCGAACCAGCCATCTGGCTGATCCAGAAAGATGAATTTCATGTCGTCGACACGCACGGCACCGAGATCAGCTTCACCGAAATAGAATATCTCATGGCGCTTTGATTCTCCTTTGCCAGTGAGCATATCGATCTGATTATAACCATCGAGATGTACCTTGTAGTCCTTGCCATTGACTTTTGCACCTTTCTTCAGGTCGGCGGCAATGTCCTTGGAGCCACCGGCTGCGGCGACGAAGGTTGGGAAGAAATCGAGCCCGGAGAAGATGTCGTTAAACACAGTTCCCGGTTTGATCTTACCTGGCCAGCGCATGACCAGCGGAGCACGGAAGCCGCCTTCGAGGACCATGCCCTTGGTACCACGGAACGGGGTCATGCCGCCATCCGGCCAGCTGAACACCTCTGCACCGTTGTCCGAGGTCACCATGATAATGGTGTTGTCGGCAATGCCCAGGTCATCCAGTTTCTTCAATAACGTACCAACCATGTCGTCCATTTCTTTCATACCGGCTTCCTGGATGGTCCAGTTGTTCTCCGGCGTGATCATCTTGTTGTATTTGTCAGACAGGTGGGTGAAGACATGCATACGCGCCGGGTTGACCCACAGGAAGAACGGCTTGCCGTCTTTGTGAGCCTTGTCCATGAACTCTACCGAACGGCGTGTGACCTCGGAATCGATCATGGTCATGTCATACTTGATGCCCTTGACCGGATGCGGTGGCATCGGTCCCTCGTCGGTGACCTTCTGTTTGCCAACCTTGCCCCAACGTTTCTGTACCGTATTGTCGACCTTGTTAGTAGCAACGCAATGCACCAGGTTACGCGGACCGATCGTTTCCTTTAGTTTCGGCGGATAAGTCGGGTTGAACGGATCCTGCATGGCATCCAGGTGGTACAACCAACCGAAGTACTCGTCAAAACCGTGTTCGCAGGGCAGGTGATGGTTCTTGTCACCGAGGTGGTTCTTGCCGAATTGCCCGGTAGCATAGCCATGGTCCTTCAATGCGGATGCGATAGTGGGCGAAGTGTCCGGCATTCCAAGGTCCGACCCCGCTTGGCCGACAGTCGTCAGACCTGTCCTTAATGGAATCTGACCGGTGATAAAATTTGCCCGGCCTGCGGTACAACTGGCCTCGGCGTAGTAGTCGGTAAACAGTGCTCCATCTTTGGCGATTTTGTCGATATTGGGTGTTCGTACAGCCATCATGCCTCTGTTGTAAACTCCGAAGTGAGACCAGCCAATGTCGTCTCCGGTAACGACGATGATATTGGGTTGTCCGGCTGCTGCAACCGTATCCGCCGTGCATCCGAAGATGGTGGTAGCTAGGATAAAGTTTGCCGCTATCTGATAAAATCGCATAGTGATTCTCCTTTGTTCGTTGTTTATTTTTGTGCAGAAAAAATCTTTCCCAAATATTAGATATATGTAAAAACCCTGTAAACTATATAATCTTTTGTTCTTGGCCCGTATTCTACGGCTTGAGCAAGGTAGATGCCAGATATATGGACTGAAGATATCATAGGTGCTTCCATATTTATGTTTACCCTGGAGTCAATCGCGCAATTAGGGTAGCCATAAAGCCAGCAAGGGACATTCCTGTAATTATTGCATTTTGAACGGCTCGAATGGTATTTGAGCTTATGCGGACTATACGTGCCTGAAAGAATAATGGATTGACAAAGCCCCCGTTATTTTTGGCAATTAGCTGTTTTTTTTCGAGTGCTTTGGTGTATTTTTTATCAGAGGGGTGGATCAATACCGGATTTTTTATTTTCGAAAATTCAAGAGGGACTGTTTTAGACACGTTGAAATTTTGCTGCGGAGTTTTTGCGATTATGTTCGCGGCACAAAGAAAAAGTCACCCGATTCATGTCCGGTGTGTTTAATTGGACCGTATTGAGGCGATTGCTCGAAACCCACCCGACGGGCTGCTTTTCTGACGTCACCGGCAATGTGTCCATACAAAGATTGGCCTTCAAGAATTTTCTGGTTTTTTTTCAGTGTTTTTATAAATGCACGAGCAAATATAGAGTGTCCATCCGCTCCACTATCCAATACAGGCTTGATGTCACCTGAAGTGAGAACAGTGCGTGATTTGGCAACAGCCATGGTTTTTAACCACTTAAATTTAAGATCCTCCGACATGCCGGGGTCGAGTCGGACGAGTGACGCTCGGGTCATTGCGCCGGAATAGCATGAATCGGCTACGACCATTACGTGTTTGGCAGTCATGGTATTGATTATGTCAGTGATTGCTGTCGTCGGAATCCAGTTGGCGGTACTGTCCATTTCCGCATCCACCGGTAGCCATTGGCCACGCTGATTAACTTTATCCACTTCGCCATGACCGGCATAATAGATGAGCAGGTTTGATTTTTCATTCAGTTTTGCGCGCAGATTATTCAATGCTGAAAGTATTGCGTAGCGATTGGCGTTTGTTAGTACTGTCGTTTTGAATTTGTATTTGGAGCGCAGTAATTTGTCAATATCCCGAATATCGTCGATAGGCGTGTCCAGTGTGGTTAAATGCGAGTATTTTTCGTTGCCAATCAACAATGCATGGTAAGAACCGAAATCGATTTTAGATGCGGCTTGAAGTGGCGTGTTTTGTTTCAGTGGTAGTTTGCGTGAACTCCCACGCTTCTTACCCGGTACCATAACAAAGTTGAGGATTGCTTTGCCACCTTTTTTGTCTACCAATGTGATATTTACAGGTGTTTTTGTCTTCTCTAATAAAATTTTTGAATTGAAAAGCCCTGCGTCGTTGACTGTTTCCACACGGTCATTAATAGTGAACGACATGATGCCTGCAGATGCATCGGCGCTACCGGTGATATTTCGAAACCTGACAGCTGAGCGCAGTTTGAAGCTTAGCGCTCCTCGAGTTGTCGACAAGGGAGGGTCGATCAACTGAATTTTTGGGGGGGTGTATGCAGAAGCAATAAATGGCACATTATTTTGTTTTTGTGCGAGCTGTGATTCAAGCTGTTTGCGCCTGGATTCCCGCTGCTCAATCTCGCTTCGGAGTTTTTTAAGCTCTGCATCCTTATTCGCCACTGTTTGTTTGTGGGATGAGTGCAGTTGTTTGTGTTGATTCGCAATTTGCTGTTTTTCTGCTTCCAATTTAGCGATCACGGAGCGCTGTTTTTTTAAGTCTATTGTGGTTGTGGTTAGTTGTGCGGCGATAGATTGAAGACTACTATTGGCGGTCGAACCCGATTGGCTGATTTGATTTTTCAAAGTTTCATTTTCTGTTGTTAAGTGGTCAATTCGTTCGACCAACAGACGAGTCTCATCTTTTTCAATATTCAGTTTTCGGGACTGTTCAGCCAGTTGTAATTGAATTGATTGCAGTTGTGTTTGCTGCTGAGTCGATAATTGGCTATGCGACGATTGCAGTGTATTCCGCTCATTCATCAGGTTTTTGTTTTCTGTTTCTAACTGGTTGATTTTTCTTTGGTGTTGTTGCAATTCCTGAGCTGTCTGGGATAGTTGCAGTGAAAGTGTATTATCCTTTCTTGGAGTTTCCCGTTGTGCCAGTTGTGCTTCGGTTGTTTTGTTTTTTTTCGCGAGTAACTCAATTTCCTCTATAAGTTTAGAACTGAGTGCCTTTTGTTGCTCCAGTTGCTGATTTTTGTTATTGATTTGGGCCAGTAAATCCTTGTTTTGACTGGACGGTTTTGGGTTGTTCGATTTCTCTGCATCGTAGCGTTGATTTAGATCCGCAAGCTGCTGTTCAGTCGTAGTCAGTTTTTTACGTAACGATGCCTGATCCAGAGTATTTTTTTTCAGGGTTCGTGCATATGCGGATGACCGTTGCTGCTCTGATTCCAGTTTGTTTCTCAGGGCGCTCTTTTCAGCCTTATGTTGTTTTTTCATGGCATCCAGTTGTGCCCGTTTGTCGAGAATCTCTGCTTGTTGTCTATCCAGCTTTTCCTGATATTGGCTGAGTTGAGGCTGCGTAGGTTTAGAGGGTTGTGATTTAAGCGTTTCGAATCTTCGTTGGGTGTCAGCCAGTTCATCCAGGGTTTGATCGAGTTTTGTTCTAAGCCGGTTTTCCGCTTTTGCTAATTTGGCGTCTAATATTTTTGCTTCCTGTTTGCGTCTTGCGATTGTTTCAAGTTCTCTCTGGTTTTTGCCTGGTGTGGTGGTTTCCAAACGTTGCTGATATATATTGGCTCGCCTTTCTGCAGACTCCAGTTTGTCAGCTAGCATCTCGGTTTCGTTTTTATGGGAGACTTCAATACTCTTCAGTCGGCTACGTTCGTTTAGTACGAGTGCTTGTGCGGTTTCGAGGTCTTTTTGGTATTGTTGGATCTGTTGAGATTGCTGTTGTCCGGGTTGTGATCGATGGCTTGACTTGAGTTTTTGTCGTGCAGATTCAAGTTCATCCAGTGCCCGGTTCAGTTTGCTTCTTTCTTTGTTGATCTGAGATTGATATCGGCTCAGTTTTTTTCGCAAAACCTGTGATTCGAGGCGACTGTTATGAAGATCTTGTTGTAAACTTTCGATTTGGCGACGCGCTTCTCCAACACGCGATTGTGTCTCTACTTCAATGGTGGACGCAAAGGTCAATTCATCATCTTCGATTCCTGATGCGTCGCGGTACCAATTGAGCGCTTTTGGTATATTCTGATCGACACCGATACCTTTTTCGTAGAGGTAACCCAGGTTGATTTTTGCTCGCGATGAACCTTGTTTGGCCGCTTTTTCATACCATTGGGCTGCGCGTTCGTAATCGGGGGCTATACCCAGACCCTTTTCATAGATTTCCCCAACGTATGTTTGTGCATCTGCATCTCCAGATTCGGCGCGGGGTAACCAAACGTTTAAGGCGGTTTTATAACTGGCTCTGTTATATGCGGTGTATTCCCCACCCCTCAGGCCACAGCTAAACGCTGTAGTTTTTATCGCGGGTCGAGCGGCGATAAAAGTAAAATTTTGCCCCAGTTGACGGACCTGGCCGGGAAGCATGCAATCGACAACGAAAAGGTCTTCGGGATTTCTGGATGTTGGTGAACCGGAGGAGGCAGTATCAGATCTTATTTCGTTGTTTGTACATCCACTGATCAAAGCAAGCACTATTGTGAGTATTGTGGCACGAAATACCATGAACCAACGTTGAACCAACGATGGTGTATTAGAAACGAATAAAGAGTTAGAGAAAATGATCTTTTTCATACAGATTCCTGTTACTTTTGCCGACTTTTGCGGAAAAGCCTGTTTGCGCAAAGACTAACTATATATCATAAGAGTCGATTATTGGTGTTTAGTTTTGTATCTATTCGAAGAGTTCGATACATGGAGCGTAAGTTATTGATATTTAATAATGCGTGAGTCTGTCCATGTATATTTGTTGCAACATTAGTTTGTAGCCGCGCTAATAACTCATTGTTTACACCCCGCATGGTTTGCATTCGTAGAAATATTTATCACTCTGGTTGTTTGAATTTTATTTATATGGTTTGTGTGTATTTGTGGAGGTGTATCTACTCAGCAAGTTTGGTAGATAGGGTGCGAGTCATTGATTATTCGGGACGCGTAAATACTTCCCTGTAAGCTCTGCTGCAACGTCCTTGTTGCAGAAGCCCGAATAATC